>CAVIOP010000110.1:0-9421 GCA_963644485.1 bacterium
GGTTTAACAAAACCCCCGAAAATTGGCGTCTTTTCGGCCAAAGGACCGGTTGGTGACTTTCGCGCCAATTTTCAGCATATAGATTGTCCGCATTCTTGACAGCCTAATAAGGATGGCTGGCTATCCGTCACTTGTTGTGGTTTACTCTGAATGGTGCACAAAATAGGAACCGCCGTATGCAGAACCGCACGTACGGTGGTGTGAGCGGTCGGTAAATGTGAAACAAACTTATTTTCTTCTTCGCCGCATGCTGATGAGGGGCACCATCATTTCCTCCATAGAGATGCCTCCATGTTGGAACGTGTCTTTGTAGTATGACACATAGTAATTGTAGTTGTTGGGGTATGCGAAAAACGAGTTACCTGTTGCGAAAACATAACTTGTGCTTACATTGGGAACTGGCAGTTGCGCCATTTGGGGATTCTTGATAACAAACACTTCTTTAGGATTATAACTGAGATTTTTTCCCAACTTATATCTTAGATTTGTATTGGTGTTGCGGTCGCCTATAATTTTGATAGGTCTGGAAGCCCGGATTGAACCATGGTCGGTTGTCACTATGATGCGATAGTCAGACTGCGACAACAATCGAAACAGTTCCGCCATGACTGAATGGCGAAACCACGAGAGGGTGATGCTACGGTATGCACTCTCATTGTTGGCTAGTTCACGTACCATCTTAGACTCGGTGCGAGCATGCGACAACATGTCTATAAAGTTGATTACAACAACATTCAAGTCGTTTTCCTTCAAGTTATTGAACTGTTTGAGAAAACGTTCGGCAGCGTTTGAATCATTGATTTTGTGATAGCTGAAGGTGTCGTGGCGACGGAAGCGGTCAATCTGCGTCTGAATGAGAGGTTCTTCGTTGAGGTTTTTCCCATCTTCCTCATCTTCGTCGACCCATAAGTCGGGAAACATCTGTTCAATCTTGTTGGGCATTAGTCCGCTGAAGATGGCATTGCGCGCATACTGTGTGGCTGTCGGCAGAATGCTCAGGTAGATTTCTTCGTCGATGTCATACATGTCGCCAATCTGGTTAGCCAGGATGCGCCACTGGTCATAGCGGAAATTGTCGATAACAATCAAGAACACTTTCTCGCCTGCATTGATGGCAGGAAACACCTTTTCCTTAAATAAGTCGGGGCTCATCAGCGGGCGAGGGTAGTGGTTGTTACCCATCCTGGCGGGATCAACCCATTCCAAGTAGTTGCTTTTAACAAATTTGGCGAAGCCGTTGTCGGCTTCCTCTTTTTGCATGGCCAGCATATCTGTCATCTGACTGTCTGTGTCGCTCAGTTCCAATTCCCAGTGTACCAGCTGTTTGTAGATATTGATCCAGTCGTTCCAGCTCTTGCAGTCTGTGATTTCCATGGCCAGTTGCTGGTACGCCTGTTGGTAGCTACTCTGTGTTACCTCAGTTACGATTTCTCGGCGGTGAATGTTCTTCTTGAGTGTCAGTAAGATTTGGCTGGGATTGACAGGCTTGATGAGATAGTCGGCAATTTTGGCACCGATGGCTTGGTCCATGATGTTCTCCTCCTCACTCTTGGTTACCATGACAACGGGGGTCTGTGGCTGTATTCCCTTGATTTGCTGCAGGGTATCGAGACCTGTTAGTCCTGGCATCATTTCATCGAGCATGATGAGGTCGAATGTGCGTTGCCGACACTCTTCTATGGCGTCGGCACCATTGCTCACGGTTGTCACTTCATAGCCTTTTTTTTGGAGGAAAATGATATGGGCTTTCAGCAGTTCAATCTCGTCATCTACCCATAGTATGTATCCATTGTTTAGTGTCATGCGTCTAGTCTCCTTTCCACATTAGAAACCTTCAAGGTCATAGTATTCGTCCTCGAGGTCAAACGACTCCTCTTCTTTGTCTTTCTTGGGCGTTTGGCCCTTGTCGTCGAGGGTGACGGTCTTGTCCTTATTGTTCTTGTTTTCTTTTTCCTTCTCAGCCACCTCGCCTTCCTTTTTGCTCGGTTGGGTGTTGCTCTTATTGGTGTTAACTATCTCGCCATCGTCGAAAATGATGTCGGCGCCATTGGTAATGGTGGGCTGTTTCTTCATCGCCTCATTGCTCTTGTTGGCGGGTTGTGGCGTTTTTGTCTTTTCGGTTGGTTTTTGCGTCTTTGCCTCTTGGCCTGTCTTTGTTGCCGTTGTAGGCTTTTCCTGTTTGCCAGGATTGGTAGCAGGCTTAGCTTCCTTAGACTTTTGTTGCATCACGTTGTCCTCCATCACTGTCGTTGCGTGATGAGGATTGTCGTCGGGTTGGTCATCTGTGGGTACGGTGGTACCGTTATCGGGTGTAGCTACCATGTTGTCCGGCGTTATGATTGTGGTGCTTGTTTCCATAGGAACAGTGGTTTGTTGTTGGTCGTGTTGTTCCTGGCTGTTATTGCCTGTCACCTCTGTTCCTGTTTGTGGCTTAGAGACCGTCTCGTTGTCAGTAGAGACGACTGTGCCTGTTGACATCGGTTCTTGCTCGTCTGGCGAGACAACGGTGCCATCCAAATAGTCGTCCACTTCCTTCTCCGTTTCGAGAAGCTTTGGTGGTGCTGTTGTTGAAATTTCAGCAGGCTCCGTAAGAAGTTGGGCTGTTGAGACTTTCAGCGGTGCGAAATGCTTATTATAGTAATCATTATATTCGTCGTAGCTATATGTAGTGCCTAACAAGGGTAGGTTTTCCTCACTGATGATGATAGGTCGTGACTTTCCAATGAGCCGCAGAATGTTTTCCTGCTTCAACAGCTGGCGAGCATACTGCAGTGCCTCATCGTAGTTTCTGAAGCCTGACACGCCCATGTGATGGACCCCTTCGCCATCATTGATGGAAATGTTGAAGTCGCGAACGAGGAAATTGGTGAAGTTGTATCGGGCCAGCTCGAAGAGAAGCTTATTTTCGTTGACGCTGTCGGGCTGATAGGCAAACATGAACACAAAGTCGGTGTTGCGTTCGTTAGTGAATTGTCGTGCTTTGATGGAGTCGCTGTCACTTAGCACCACGCTGCGTCTGCTCCATACGTTGCCGATATCAAACTTTCCGCCCCGCAATTTCTTGCCTTCCTTCACACCGTTGATAATCATGCCAGCCAATTCCGATACGCTGCTCTTGGGGTATTTCTCCACTATGGTGTGCATGGCCGTCAAGCAACCTTCTCCATCTCCGTTGTTGAGTTTACTCAGTCCATCGATGAAAATAAACTTGTCGCGATTAGCCCCCAAGGGAAAGCGGTTTTCTGACAAGTAGGTGTTGGAGTTGACCTCTCCGAAGCGGTCGGCCTTAAATGCATCGTAAGTAGCAGCATAGAGTGAATCCTCAAGATGCACGCCTTCGCGGGCGTTCTGTACAAAGTATGGATCCGTCAGCAACGTGGTCCACTGGCTCTCAGGGAAGTTCATCTTTAGTTTGTCCACGTAGGTATTGGCGGTCTGATGTTGCCCGAGCCGAGAGTAGAGTAGGAACAAGTGGTAATAAGCCTCATCCATGTGCTCATAGGTGGGGTATTGGTCGGAGAGTCTCAATAATGTTTTCTCGGCAAGTGGAAGCTCGTCGAGTTTGTCCTTGAATATCACGCCGCTATGGAACAAACCGTCCATGATGATGGCGTTGCTGGCAGCCACTTGATCTTCTGAGAAAGGTATTTGCGCCAGATAATACTCGCGTTTGTGAGGATCGTTCTGTGCACTGTCCTTCATTTGTTCCAGGGAGTCCTGCAGGGCTTCCTCCCTGCTGATGGAGTCACGTTGTGCTTCGGTGAGTTCAGTTGATGTGTCAGTTCCTATAGCGGCCACAACGGTCGTGTTGACCCGTTGCCAGTTGTCCGTATTCTCCCGTTTGCCCCATTGGCGCTGGAACAATTGCTTTCCCTGTTGTACGGCCATGGGGCTGTAGAAGTACCATTGTCCGTTGGTCTGTTGGTTGGTTGTCTGTGTGCTGTTGTTTTGGGTTCTGTTGCCTACCGCGTTGTTTCTTTGTTGTGCCTGTTGTGCATTGGCTTCCAATTGTTTGTTCTTCTCTTCCTTCTCCTTCTTCTTCAAGGCTTCGATGACGCGGTCTATTGCCTCGTTGCGTTGCTTTTCCGGCATTTTGGACAGTTCCTGCAGTGAGTCTTGGAGGTGCACAGCATCGGTGAAGGGCACTAGCTCATCAAGCACCTTCGATCGGTTCGACAATTGCTCATAGTCCTTGCGCTCCTTGTCGAGTAAGCCGATGGCCATGCCGTAGCATCGTTGGGCATCAGCAAATTTCTTTTTGGTCCAGTACAAGTCTCCCAACTTCAAGAGCAGCACGCCTTTCTCTATGCCACTTCGTGTAGCTTTCTCTGCCCCTCTCTCATAGTTGGCGATGGCGTTGGCCGTGTCCCTTTGTGCCAGGTATATGTTTCCGATGGCGTAATACACTTGGTCAAGATAATCCTTGTTGTTGTCTGAGGAAGCCATACGTTTCAACCGTCGTATCATCTGCTTTGACTGGTTGGAGGCCAATACTTCCGTTTGCGCTATTCGGGCGTTGAACTCCAATTCATAGGGCGGATTTTGTCTGATGACCCGTTTGAAAGCTTTGTAAGCCTCTGTCTTTTGTCCCAGCGCTGCTTGCAATTGTCCCATGAGATACCATTCGCGGGCGCGTTGCTTTTTGCGCATTTCGTGCTTGATGACATTCCGCAGGTAGGGGATGGCCTTGGCATAATCGCCCGTGTGGATGTAATAGTCGGCGTAGGTGTAGTCCCATTCCTTCTTTGCTCTCCAGTGCAGGCTGTCACGTTGCATGTTGCGGATGACATCCTCGGCGTCGTAGAGGAAATCATTTTCAATGTAACTCTTGGCCAGCCAGGCGCGTGCTCTGCCGTAGATGGCAGGCTGTGTGGCATATAGGCGGCTCATGTAGTTGAATGTAGACGCTGCGCCATCAAAGTCTCCTTGATGAAATTGTGAACGCCCCATGAGCATCCATGCCTTCCACAGGAAGGGATTGTATTCCTTTCTGTTGAGCCATTCCAGGTCTTTAGCGGTTCTTTTCCGGTTCTTCGTCCATTCCGGCTTTCGTTTGATGCTATGCAATTTGATGGCTTTCTCGGCCTTTTCTATTGCCTTGTCAAAGTCACCTTTTCCGAGTTCGCGACTTGCCTTGTTGCCTACCGTGTAGAGGGGGATTATATCAGTGAAATTGTCTTTGTTTCCGTTTTCCTTAGCCACCGAACCGTCGATGTAAGCAAGTGTACCGTTGTAATAGACATTGTAGCGCGTGTTGAAAGCCTGCCACCACCGAGATTTTGCTGTATTTTTCTCAGTGGAGCATGCCGTTAGGACTATCATGCCTGCGAAAACCAGTAATAGGTGAATTTGTCGTTTCATGCTCAATGTTTTGATAACGATAAAAGCTTTTCTTTTATTGCTTTCTTTTGGCTGAAATTAGCCAATTAGTACGGCAAATTCGTCTTTGATGCCGTTGGGCATATTGATACCCCTGAGAGTCAGGCTTCGCCCCCAGGCTTTCACCTCATGGGGCTGTAGAGTCTCCAGTACCTCGGCAAACAGCTCTGTTTCCTCATCTGTGTATTGGTCCGAGGGCCTTCCCCGGTACTGGTCCAGTTCCTCATCGTCGTAGTACTCGATGTCCCTGGTGGCAGCCTCCATCATGCAGACTTGCTCACAGCGGTCGTCAGTGCCATTGCAGGATGAACAGTCTCCGCCGGTCACGATGGGTTGTTCGTCGTTGTCATCCTTGTGGTGCGTGAGCATGGTCAGCAAGGCAGTGATGATCCCCAGTGCGATGAGGCCGATGACAAGATAAAGCATTTGCGTCAGGTGGGATGATGGTTGAAGAAAGATGTTGGTTGTTATTCTGCGTCAATCTTTTGGATGGTAAAACCAGCGGATTGCAAATCATTCCAAAATGTGGGATATGATTTTGTGACCACATCTGGGTGGTTGATGGCCAGTCCGGGATATTTGATGGCCAGTGGTGCAAAGGCCATGGCCATACGATGGTCCTCATACGTGTCAATCGGTTCCCAGGAAGGCTCGCATCGACTGCCTTCCCATGTCAGCTCGCAGTCATTGGCGCTACGTACGAGATAGCCCACCTTGCGCAGTTCACGTTTCAAGGCTTCAATGCGGTCAGTCTCTTTGATTTTCAAGCTGGCCAATCCCTTGAAGTGAAAGGGAATGTCTAGTGCGCAACACGTGACGACGACAGTTTGTGCCAAATCGGGACAGTTGATGAAGTCGAAGTCAATGCGGCTGACCGATCCCAGCTTTGGGGTCAGGGTGACAAGTGTGGGCTTGTCCTCTTCGTGGTCGCCAAATGCGGTTTTCACTCCCAGGAGCGAGAATATGTGCTTGATGATGGAGTCGCCTTGTTTGGAGGCATCCATTAGTCCGCCTAATCTCACCTTGGCTGCGTCACGGTCGTAGAGAGCTGTCATCTCATACCAATAGCTTGCTGCACTCCAGTCGTTCTCTATAAGAAAACGGCGCTGTCCATATGGTTTTGGCTTCACCGTGATGGTGTCACCTGCCGTCCAGTCGGCTTCCGCACCATACTCTTTCATGAGCCATAGGGTTAGGTCTATGTAGGGTCGAGAGACGATGCTGCCTGTCAATTGAAGTTCCAATCCTTTTTTTAAGTTAGGCCCGACTAGTAGCAAGGCGGATACATATTGCGAACTGACGTTTCCTGGTATGCACACTCTGCCACCATCCAATGAGGCGCCATGGATCTGAAGAGGCGGGTATCCTTCCTCGCCCACATAAGCGATGTCGGCTCCCAAAGTGCGCAGGGCCTCCACCAATATGCCTATGGGACGGTGCATCATGCGCTCGGTGCCAGTGATGATGTGTTCTCCGGGCGTGACCGACAGGTAGGCTGTCAGAAAGCGCATGGCGGTTCCTGCGGCTTTGATGTCGATGGTGTGGGGCATGGTTTCTAAAGCTTTCACTACCACGTTTGTGTCATCGCATATCGCAAGATTGTCGGGCATGATGTTGCCGCCAGATAGGGCGTGGATGATAAGGGCCCGGTTGCTGATGCTTTTGGACGCAGGCAGCTTGATAGCTGCGGATAATTGCTTTGGTGCGGTTATTTTATATGTCATGGTGCATTTCTTATTTATAATGCTGCTTTTAATATGGTGCTTTACCTTTATTGTTATAGACAAAGTTAGCCATTTTATTTCTTAACCCAAAGGATTTTTGCAGCCAATAGGGTAAAATAACACTTTTTTAGCAAAAAGATGCCGGAAAATTTGGACGTTTCGGATAAAGTGACTACCTTTGCAGCGCAATTAAGGAACGGGATTTAGCGCAGTTGGTAGCGCACGCGTCTGGGGGGCGTGAGGTCGCTGGTTCGAGTCCAGTAATCCCGACCGAGGAAGGAAGCTGATACGTCAGTTTCCTTTTTTCGTATCAGTATATTCATGTTATAGCGCTGTTCATTTTTTAAGATGGTGTGTCTGTCGGATTTTCTGACTTGGATTTGTTATTGGCGAGCCGACAGGAATAAAATCAAGGTTACATTTGTGTTCTTGGTGTAAAATTCCTAACTTTGCAATACTAAGAGCCATCATTATGACAAACGATAACCCCATAGTGAAACAACATCGAACATCCCTGAAGGATTTGGCTTCTGAACTTCATGTCAGCATAGCCACCGTTTCGCGTGCATTGCATGACAGCCATGAGGTGAGCGAAGAGGTCCGCAGGAAGGTTCAGCATCTTGCCAAGAAACGCAATTATCATCCCAATCCCTTTGCGCAAAGCCTTCGGAAGGACGTTCCCCATATCATAGGTGTTGTTGTACCCAATCTTGTCACTCATTATTATGCGGCCGTGCTTGATGGCATAGAGGAATATGCGTTGCAGCATGGTTACCTTGTCTTCTCTGCCAACAGCCATGAGAGCCATGTGAGGGAAGAGCGGGCAGTGGAGAGTTTTTTGGCCATGCATGTTGACGGCGTGATATCTTGTCTGGCGCAGGACACAACCGACTATTCTCACTATGTGCAGATGGAAGCACTGGATGTGCCTTTGGTGTTCTTTGCGAGAACTTGTCTTTCTGACCGTTTTTCTCAGGTCGTTGCCAATGGCGATGAGGCTGCCTATGAGGCTACCCGCCATCTGCTTGCTACTGGCTCGCGCCGCATAGCTTTCTTGGGTGGCCCCAATCATCTCGACATGGTGAAGCGGCGCAAGCATGGTTATCTGGAGGCTTTGCGTGAAGCTCATATTCCCATTGACCGAAGCCTTGTCGTGTGTGGAAAGATAGAGTTTGACGAAGCACGTTCGAAAACTCTTGAGATGTTGCGTTTGCCCAATCCGCCAGATGCCATATTAGCTTTCAACGACATTATTACCTATGCTGCGTTTGACGCAGTGAAAAGTTTAGGATTACGCATTCCGCAAGACGTAGCAATCATCGGCTTCACGGAATGTGACAATGCCGCATTTGTCACCCCAGCCTTGTCGGCCATTATGGATCAGGCGCACGAGCAGGGAATTGCAGCCTGCGATTTGCTCCTTCGTCGCATTAATGGAGACAGAAAAGTATATAAGAAAATAATCCCCATGATTTTGAAGATTAGGGATAGCAGCGACAAACGGTCGAGCAAAGGGTGACGAAAGGCGAGAGCTGATTCTGCAAACGCTACGAAAAACGTGAAAACCAAGAAAACGCACAAAGGGTCTACTATTGACAGTATGGCCTTTGTGCGTTTTCTCAGATAGAGTTTATTTTTTGCCGATGTTCTTGATCCAGCTAAGGGGACGCTTGAAAAGCTTCTTCAGGCTACTTTCCTGTTCTTGATGTTTGAAGTCAGCGGGTAGCCCGTTGTATCGGGTCGTTCGTCCATGCTTTGGCACTTCAGGCTCTTGCGGACGCCGGTGCTTGGGTTTTCTGTGGCGTTGCTTGTTGCCGTTCTTCATGGGTTCAGCGTTGGTATCAGTGCTGACATTGGCTGATGTCTGTGTATTGTCCTTCTTCGGGTTGTTCCTTCTTCTTCTGTTTTGCTTTTGACTGTTATCAGCCTCATGTTGGTCCCTGTTGTCGGCCGACTTCTGTGTTTCTTCTGTCTTCTGTTGTCCTTTTTGGGGGGTCTTATCGTTGGCTGAAGGCTTCTCGGTCTTAGCTTCGTTGTTGTTGCGTGGCTTCTTGTCGCTCCTGTTGTTGCGTTGTTCGTCCTTGGCAGTCTTTTCTTCGCGTGTGTTGCGTTTGTTACGTTGCTTGTTGCTCTTGTGCGAGGTGTTGTCGCGATCCTTGCGGCGGTTGCTCTTGGCCGATGCTTTCCGCTTGGAAACAACATATTCTGGTCCCTCTCCGCATTCCTCAGGCAATGCGTTCTTGGTAATTTCCTTGTCCAGGAATTTTTCCACTTGGTGGAAGGCGAACATGTCATCCTCATTAACTAGTGTGATGGCC
>CAVIOP010000111.1:0-9381 GCA_963644485.1 bacterium
CTAGGTAATTGCTGGGCTTTCAGCCCGCGGCTCACGCAGACATTGTTCAGCCCGCATCGGCTCACGCATTGTAAATCCGAAACTTGAATTCTTTATATCCCGAATGTTCGAATATTCGACTTTCTTACATGACTTACTTCGAACCATTCGAATATTCGGGACGTGAATATCATGTATTTTGTGATGCCGACTATCTTGCCAGCACCTTGCGCGTGGTGTTGCCCTGGCGCACGATGACAAGGCCGGGGCGGGATGTGCCGGGAGCCAGACGGCGGCCGGCGGCATCATAGAGAGCGGCTGCGGCAGAGGCGGCTGCGGCGTCGGCAGGAAGGGCGTCGGCAGGAAGGGCGGGTGCCTGGATGCCGGTGGCCGGCGCAAGCGAATAGGTGATGGGGCCGTCGTCGGGATGGTGCACCACCACCATCTCGTGGTACAAGCTGTACTGCTCGCTGGGCGTGTAGGCCGAGCACTCCAGGATGTCGAGCGAGAAATAGCCGTCGCCCATGCCGCTGTAGCCCCAGTTGACCCCCACATTGCCGCTGGCGTCATAGCCGTCGAGCACGAAGGCGTGGTAGCTCATGTTGTAGGTGCCGTTCTTGTCGGACGCACCGGCATAGAGCAACGGGTGGCCGAGGGCGAGCTCATGGTAGACCACGTCGCGCCATGCCTGGTCGTCGTAGTTGTCCTTGGCGGGATAGTCCTTATAGCCGAAGTACTGGGTGACGTAGCCGAAGTGGCCGGCCAGTCCGCGTGCAGCGTCAGACAGGTAGGCACCGCTGCCGTCGGTGCCGTAGGTCATGCTGGTGGCCACGCCACAGTGGTACATGAGTGTGGCGACGGCGAGTTTCTGCGCCACGGTGTATGACCCGCTGTAGGATGCAATCATGTTGTCGTAGTCGTAGTGTGCGGCCGCGAAGTCGACGTCATAGGGATGGCGGTTGTAGTAGGCGGTGTCGCGTCCGATGCCTGTCGCGGGGTACTTGTAGTAGCGCATGATCTGCGCCATGGCCGTGGCCACACATCCCGTGTAGCAGTATTTGCCTGTGCCGTCCTTGGGACACTTGGCCCAGTAGGGGTCGTCCTGGTTCCACTTGGTCTCGATGAGGTGGCTCACCGACGCCGGGCAGTCGGCCGGCACGGCGGAGCTGGCAGCCCGCGGCGCAGCCTGGACGGCGTTGCCCGCGAGCACCGCGTCGGCGAGGGTGAGATACCACTCGAGTGCGGGATTGGCCGTTGTGGAGAAGGCCGACGACGATGAATAGCCGATGACGGGCGCGTGGGCGTCGTCGTTGGCAATGACGGCAAAGCCCCCGCCGGCATATCCCATGACCGTGTAGGTCTTGGTGGCGGCGAGGGTGTGGAGAGTTGCTGACGTGGCCGTGCGGCTGTGGTGTGGCTGTGCGGCGGCGATGGTCGCGGCCGCGATGCGTGTGATGTCGGCTTGTGTGCGCTCCTTCGCCGTGGCGCCGGCGGGTGCCAGCGCCAGGGCGAAGAGCAGCAGGTGAGCAGTGTACTTATTCATTGTGAAGGATGTGAGCCTGGCGCACTATTTCTGCGTGAGGACGGTGCGTGCATCACTCTCGATGTAGTAGTAGCTGCCGTACCAGGCTGTGTAGTTCTGGAAGGTGATGACGAGGTCGTCGGTGAAGGTGGCCACGACGGGCGTGGTGCTCGACGACACATCGGCAAACGTGTAGTAAGTGTTCCACAGGGAGGGCTGCACGGTGATGGTCTTGGCCTGCAGGTCGACGGTGCCAGTGAAGTCCTCACCCCATCCGTAGAAGTTGCTGATGGTGACGGTGTTGTCGTTGACCTTGGTGATGGTCACCACGTCGGTGCGGTTGACCTCCTGGATTGACCAGTCGGACGAGAAGTAGTCGAAGGACGAGGTGACGGCATCGTAGGTGCCGCAGAGCTTGTCGACGGTGACATCGGTGTCGCCGCCCCATACGAAGTCGTCGTAGCCGCCAGAGCCGACCTCTTTGCCGTCGGCGTCGTAGATGATGGCGTAGAACCACACCTCGCCTTTCTGCTTGCCGCCCTCGAAGGCCGAGTAGCCGCCGGTGCAGTACATGCCGAGGTCATACTGCGTGGTGACCCACACATACTCGTAGCCGTAGTAGCTCAGCGTGCCGATGGGCTTGATCGCGTTGTTGTTGTCGGCATCGACGGAGAAGGAGATGTCGAGACCCTTCACGCCGTAGGGTGCCTCGATGGTGTAGGAGCCGTCGTCGTAGGCCACGATGTCGGCCGTGAACTTGTTGTTGCCCTCCGGGAGGTTGGCGGCGGTGTAGGTGCCGGTCTTGCGCCACACCTCGGCCTTGGTGCGCTCGAAGGTGAAGACGAACGGCTCGGAGTCGGAATAGGTCTCGTCGTCGCTGGTGGCCACGAGGGTGATGGTGTAGGTGCCGCGTTCGAGCGACGTGAGCGTGACGCTGTTGGTTGCGGTGACACCCGACGTGCCGTTGCTGAGCGAGTACCGGTAGGCTGTGGCGTGCTCCACGGCCGGCCATGTGATGGTGATGCCCCCGCTGGCAGAGGTGGCTACGGCACCCTGCGGTGCGACGAGCGGTATCTGCTCGTTGGTGGTGGCGGTGATGGTGGCTATGGGCGATGTGGAGCGGTTGCCGTCGATGGGCGAGAAGGCCCACACCTTGAGCGTGTACTGCGTGTTGGGCTGGAGGCCGGTGGCCACGACGGTGGTGGTGGTGGTGACATCGGCCGTCACCTTGGTGCCCTGCGTGTCGTAGAGCTCATAGGCATACTGCGAGGCGCCGTCGACGGGCTGCCAGTTGAAGACGATGGAGCTGACGGTCTTGGTGCCCTCGGTGAGCGTGGGCGCTGCCAGCGGTGTCTTGGTGTCGTCGGAGCTGCAGGAGGTGAGTCCTGCCACGGCGAGAAGCGTCACGGCGAGAAGGGCGCCGAGCCGCTTGATGATTGACTTATGCTGTTTCATGTCTGTCGTTTGTCAGTTAGGATAAATAAGGAGGGAGCGGCCGGCTCATTTGCTGCTGTTCATGCCGCTCCAGTAGCCGTAGAGGTAGGTGTAGCCCGACTGCGTGCCGTCGGTGTAGTAGACGTAGGGCACGAGGTAGAGGGCGTAGCCGGTGGTGCTGCCGCGCATGTCGACCGACGAGTAGTCCTCGGAGGTGTTGTCGTAGTAGAAGTCGATGTAGCTGATGCCGAGCTTGTCCTCGCCGTCGGGGTACCACGAAGCGTAGTCCTCCGTCTCGGGGTCGTTCATGAGATACCAGTAGGAGCCTCCGTAGACATCCATGAGGGAGTGGTCGTAGGGCTGGAAGGCACCGTGCCATGTGGAGCGGTCGTTGGGGTCGAAGTTGGAGAGCGAGTAGGACGACTCGTCCTCCTTGTCCTGTGCGATGATCTGGAACTGCAGGTTGATGCCCGAGCCGAGCCAGTTGTCGATGCGGAAGCGGTTCTGTCCCTCGAGCCAGTAGATGCTGGATGTGGATGTGGCAAACTCGCTCTTGTGCCAGAGGAACTGAGCGTTGTCGACCACCTTCGTCCACTGTGCCACGAGCACGTCGTAGTTGAAGACGGGCGACCCGTCGGTCTTGGCATAGGGGTCGGTATAGGCTTCGTCGAGGTGTATGGTGAAGCGGTAGGTGGTGCGTGACTGGAGGCCCTTGCATCCCACCACGATGGTGGTCTGCGCCTCGCCGTCCTTGAAGACGGCGGCGGCGGGCACGGTGAACACCGAGTCGGCATGGTCGACGATGACGGGCACGGAGAGGTCGCCCTGTGTGTTGGTGCGCACGACGGTGAGCTGGACGCCCTGTCGGCTGGCATTCTCGTCGGGTGTGAGGAGCTCGCTGGCGGTGTTGCTTGCGGCGAAGTAGGCGCCGGGGTTGCCGTCGCTCACCTTCTCGGCCCACTCGTAGTTGTCGTCGCTGGAGCACGCCGCGAGGGTGGCAACGAGGGCGAGGGCGAGGAGCGCATATAGCGTGTGGATTGTCTTTCTCATTGTAAGTATGTTTTATGGTTGGGTTGTACTTGTTTTGTCGCTTGCGCGAGGGCGGTTACTGCGCTGTGATGGCTCCCGAGGGGTTGGGGCCGACGATGACGGCCGGGTTCTGGTCCTGTTCGGTCTCGGGTATCATGTAGTTCATCCAGGGAGCCACCTTGCCGTCGTAGGAGTTGAGCTGCATGGACGAAACATAGTTGGAGCCGGAGTAACGGCGCGTGACGGGCAGGCGCAGGCGCTTGTAGTCGAAGAAGACGAGACCCTCGCCCCAGAGCTCGATGCGGCGCTGTATCATGAGCGCGTTGATGAAGCTGTTCATCTTGGTGACCTTGCAGGTGTAGGATCCGTCGGTGTAGCGGTAGGTGTTGACCCACTGCTGCAGCGCGGCGGCTGCGGCGGCGACGCTCTGCGTGTGTGCTATGGCCTCGAAATAGTCGAAATACATCTCCTCGACACGCATGAGGGGCAGCGAGGCGACGAGACCCACGGTGAGGTCGTCGAGGTTGCCGCTGCCCGGCCGGAACTTCAGGTTACAGTAGGCAGGCAGCGATGCCCACTTGGTGGCGGTGACGTTGGTGCGGTATGTCGAGGGCACGGCGGTGGCTCCGGCGTCGTTGGGGTTGACCCATGAGGGGCGTCGCCAGTCGGCTGAGGGCATCTTGTCGTAGAGCGTCTTGCTGATGCAGCGGTATGAGTTGTACTGTGTGACACACATGCCCCATTCGGCCTCGGAGGCCATCCACCCGAGGAAGGCGTACCAGGGCAGCTCGTTGATCTGCTCCGTGCTGTTGACGAGCGTGCCGAGCATCCATGCGTCGTTGGCGGTGTTGAAGCCCGTGGCGGGGTCGCTCCACTCGTCCTGCGTGAGGGGCTGGTAGCCGCCGGCGGCGATGGCCTTCTGCGCATAGAGTGCGGCCTGCTCGTAGCACTGCATGGCCGAGGTGACGCCAATCTTGTCGTAGCCGTCGGCCTGGGCGTCGGCCTCGATCATCTTGGCCAGGTCGGCCGGCTTCTGGTCGAAGCGCGAGGCCATCTCGAGCCACAGGCGCGTCTTCAGTCCGTAGATGACGCTCTGGTCCATGAAGGCCTTGTGCTCGCGTGTGTATCCGTCGAGGCATTTCTCGGCGCGGTTGAGGTCGGTCATGATGAAGCGGTACATGGTGTAGAAGGGAGCGCAGGGATTGTCGTAGAGCTGCTGCTTGGTGGTGGAGTCGGTGACGATGGGCACGGTGATGTCGTAGCATCCGAGCGAGTCGGCCAGGTTGTCGAGGTCGGCGACGCCCGTCGCGCGGTACTCGTAGAGGCGCGAGAGGTCGAGGTAGAGCATGGCGCGGTAGCCGTATCCCTGTCCGAGATACTTGTTGGCTGCGTCGTTGCCGCCCTGCACGGCCTCCTTGCCGACGCTGATGACGTTGTTGGCGTTCTTGATGAAGTTATAGTAATAATAATAGGTGTAGTAATAGGCGTAGCGGAGCGACGACCCGTCCTCGATGTAGCTCCAGTAGTTGTATCCGTTGTCGCTCATGGGGAAGTCGGCGCAGAGCACGTCGCGCATGTACATCTGGCAGGGGTATCCCCAGTCCTGCGTGTAGTAGGTGGAGCCGTAGGTGTTCCATGTGACGAGGAAGGAGGGCAGCGAGTTGGCCAGATACTGCAGCGACTTGCTGTCGGACGAGATCTGTTCGGGCACGGCCTCGTCCTTGGGCGTTGTCTCGTCGATGCATGCCGTCGGGCAGCAGAGCGTGAGGGCAGCGGCTGCTGCGAGGAGCGTGTTTTTTATATGTGTGTTCATGATGGTGTGCTGTTAATGTTGTTGTTGGTGTGGGGTGTGTCTGTTGGTCGGTTGTCAGAACTGCACGGTGAGTCCGCCGGTGAAGGTGCGCACCTGCGAGTAGGACGTGGCCGACGACGATCCCCAGAAGCTGCTGCGCGGGTCGAAGCCCTTGCGCTTGCTCCAGTAGCAAAGGTTCTCGCCCGAGAAATAGACGCGCAGGCTGGTGAGCCCGAGCTTGCTGACGAGCTTCTTGGGCAGCGTGTAGCCTATGTTGACGTTCTGCAGGGTGAGGGTGGAGGCGTTGGTGAGGAAGCGGTCGGAGGTGGCGTTGGAGCTGGTGTCGTTGTCCTTGACGGCATACTGGAAGCGGGGTATCTGACTTCCGGTGTTGGTCTCCGACCATGCCTTGAGCTGGTCCTTGTGTATGGAGAAGCCGGTGTAGCCCGACGAGGGGTTGGCCATGAGCGCCTGGTAGCCGTAGTCGAGTGCCTTGCCGCCGAGCGAATAGTTGAAGGTGACGGAGAGGTCGAAGCCGTAGAGGCTGAGCGATGAGCTGAAGCCGCCGTAGAGCGTGGGGTCGGCACTGCCGCAGTTGAAGAAGGAGGCGGAGGTGGCGCTGGTGGTGGTGGTGAGCTTGCCTGTCTTGTCGTCCTTGACATACCAGAGCGACTGTCCCTCGTCGTTGACGCCGGCGTAGCGTTTCAGGCGGAAGGTGTGGAGGGGCAGGCCCTCACCCACGAAGTAGGAGCCGTTGACATAGCCGGGGTGTCCCTCGAGCACGCTGCCCTTGTTGTCGGGATGGAGCTTGGTGACCTTGTTCTTGTAGTGTGTGGCGTTGAGGTTGATGGTCCACGTGATGTCGTTTGTGCGCACGGGGATGAAGTGGAGGTCGAACTCCACGCCGCGGTTCATCATGTCGCCCACGTTGTCGTAGGAGCCGGAATAGCCGCCGGAGAAGGGCACGCTGACGTAGCAGAGCATGTCGGTGGTCTTGCGGCTGAAGAACTCCACGCTGCCGGTGATGCGCTGTTTGAGGAGCTCAAACTCGAGACCGATGTTGAAGTTGGAGTTGGTCTCCCAGGTGATGTCGGGGTTGCCGACGGTGCTCTGCACGAAGCTCACCTCGCCGTTGAAGTTGCTGAGATAATAGGTGTCGGTGTAGCGGTAGTCGCCGATGGCGTCGTTGCCCTGCTGGCCCCATGATGCCTTGAGCTTGAGCATGTCGATCCAGTCGACGTCGAACCACTTTTCCTTGGAGGCGATCCATGCTCCGCCGATGGAGTAGAAGTTGCCCCAGCGGTGGTCGGGATGGAAGCGCGAGGAGGCGTCGCGGCGGTAGGAGGCCTGTGCATAGTAGCGGCCGTCGTAGTCGTACATGGCGCGCGAGAAGTAGCCCTCGGTGTTGTAGTCGCTCGAGGAGCCTCCGTTGTGTAGCTCCTTGACGGCGGCGTCGAGCTCCTGCGCGTCGAAGTAGGAGAACATCTGCTGGCGTGAGCCCCAGAGGTAGTTGTAGTTGTACTTGTAGTTCTCGTGTCCGACCATCAGCGTGGCGTTGTGCTTGCCGAAGGACCGCGAGTAGTTGGCTATCTGCTGGAAGTTGAGGGTGTAGGTCTGGTAGTTGGTCTTCTGGATCTCGCCGCCGGGCGTGGTGGTGACGGTGTTGCCGTAGAAGGCCTGTATGGTGGAGGTGTTCTTCCACTCGTTGTTGGTGACGGTGCCGTTGAGTGTGACCTTGAGTCCCTCGATGGGGGTGATGTCGGCGTAGCCGTTGAGGGTCATCACGTTGGCGTAGGTGTTGTTGGCGTTGAGCGAGTTGGTCTGCAGGGCGTTGCGTGCGGGCTCGAGGTTGGAGGGTCGGTGCACGCCGCCGTTCTCGCCTGCTCCGTAGTCGTACATCTTGCCGTGCTCGTCGGTCATGATGTTGCCGTCGCCGTCGCGCAGGTAGACGGGGTAGATGGGTGCGAAGCGCGTGGTGATATCGAAGAGCGACTGCGAGCCGTCGCCCACGTCGTGCTGGTTGGTGTGGGTGAAGTTGGCGTTGGCGCCCACCTTCAGCCAGCGCTTGGCCTGGTAGTCGGCCTTGACGCGTGCGGTGTAGCGGTCGAAGTCGGAGTAGTCGACCACGCCCTCATTCTTCAGGTAGCCCAGCGAGGCATAGTAGGTGACCTTGTTGTTGCCGCCCGAGATGTTGAGGTTGTACTCCTGGCGCAGACCGGTGCGGAAGGCCTCGTCCACCCAGTCGTCGGGCGTGAGCGTGTAGACCTGTCCGTTGTAGTAGACGCGGTTGCCGAGCGAGGCGTTGGGGTTGAGTCGTCCGTTGGTGCCTACGAGATACTGGCCGTCGGGCACGCTGTAGACGAGGTAGCCGAGGCCGCCCTGGTCGCCCGTGAGGCCCAGGGTGTTGTTGGCAGCCACATGGGCGTCGTAAGCCGACATGCCCTTGTCGCGTACATTATAATTATAGAGGGCCTTGTAGTAGGTCTCGTAGTAGGCGGCGGGGTCGGTGATGCGGTCGTAGTCGACGGTGGCGCGGCTGTTGGCGCCCCACTTGGCGTCGAAGGTGATGGTGGCATTCTCGTTGGCACCGTGCTTGGTGGTCACCATGATCACGCCGTTGGCGCCGCGTGCGCCGTAGAGGGCGTTGGACGCGGCGTCCTTGAGCACCGTGATGCTCTCCACGTCATTGGGGTTGAGGTTGTTCCAACCGCCGTCGTAGGGGGCGCCGTCGACGATGATCAGGGGCGACGTGCCGGCATTGATGGAGCCGAAGCCGCGGATGGCAAACGACGGCGTGGCAGTGGGCGAGCCGCTGGTGTTGGTCATCTGCACGCCGGCCACCTCGCCCTGCAGGCCGCTGAAGACATTGGTGAGCTGCTTCTTGTCGAGCACGTCGGCCTTCACGACACCGGCCGAACCGGTGAACGATGATTTCTTCTGCTGGCCGAAGGCTACCACAAGCACCTCGTCGAGCTGTTCCTGGGTGGCCTTCATGCTCACATGCAGACCATTGCCGGCCTTCACGCTCTGGGGCTCCATGCCCACATAGGTCACCTCAAGCACGGCACCGCGCTTGACGCCCTCGGGAAGCGAGAACTTGCCATTGGCGTCGGTCACGGTACCCTGGCGGGTACCTTTCACCTTTACCTGGGCGCCTACCAGCGGCTCGCCGTTCTCATCAACAACGGTGCCGCCGAAGACTCCCGATGACTGCGCCATCGCCTGGGCCGACAAGGCCAGCAATGCGCCTGCTAGGAATACTCGAATTCTCATATGTATCAAAATAAAAATTTGTCTATTGCCTTATATCCTGAGCGGTGGGCATGACGATATGCCAGCACCTTCATTTTGCAAAAATATTAAAATATCATTAACATGCCAAGCTTTTCCTTTAATTTCTTTTAAAAAACTTGCAGAAAGGTAAAGAAGAGGCGGGCAGGCTTGACAATTGCCCCACAAAACGGCAAAAACCGAACAATGTGACAGCACACGGGGGGCTCTCTTTTACCAAACACCGGAATACATGGAAGATTTTAGCCTAAATGATTCATAGAGCAGGAAAACGTGTGTGGTGCCTTCGGCACCTTTTGGTTTAACATTCTTGCTAAGGCAAGCGGCAGAGCCG
>CAVIOP010000112.1:0-9323 GCA_963644485.1 bacterium
CTGTCCGACAGGTCTCTTGAGCCATTTTCGCTCTCTATTTCAACCGAAATCCATGACAAACTTTTTGACCAAAAAACACGACATTCCTTTTTCCCAGTTTTATACGACAATAGAGACAATGAGAGACAACAGGTATGCTTGTGACGATGCCTCCGACAAAAATGCGCAGCACAAAACCAATGGCAATGACGAACATGTCGACAATAGCAAAATGCTTAAGGCGGATGCAATAGGCTATGTTCAAAATGAAAGAGAGACGTTAGTCAAATCACCATGGAAGAACAATGGAAGGAATACGAATGTGTTCTTCAGCCACTGTTGAGGACGTAAGAGTAGTATGATTTCTTTCATCGGAATATCAGGATGTTTCATTAGTTCAAATAGACATATACGCTTTTGAATAAACGCCATGCAGACTGGAGAGCCGTAACGAACTCTGTTTGTATGAGAAACGCCTTTAGACCCATACTTGTGTAAAACATCATTCCACTGAAAAGCATCAAGCAGACAATCTTTATTCGGGTGGGAGGCACTTTCGCGTCACACCACGATATCACTTTGTCTGCCACAAGGTACATCCTCTGAGGTAAAAGGGTTTGCACATCTTCCTGTGACAGGGAAAAGTATATTATAAATGCAGATAGTACTACATAGCCCATTGTGCGTCCGTAGTCAACAGAAAGCACCGTGAGCATAGGCGACAAGAAGATTATACTCGTAAGCAGAAGTGCCAATACGTATCTTCTACTTCCCCATGCGTCTTGTCTCGAACAATAGACGGGAGCAGCATTGCAGCAATAATAAAGAAAGTACAATATGCTGGGGATTGTAAAGAATATTACTGGAATATGATGTGTAAAGGACAGGAAGTTGGTGCTGAAATGCCACCACATCACATTGCCAGTATCCCTAGTCAAAAAAGTTATAATACCCGGACTTGCCAAGTAATTCTTCGCAACGTTCCAGATACCATCGAATGTCTCTTGATTACCTGGATGCATACAACATGCAGCAAAAGCAACGAAAGCAGGAATCCATAATATCACAGACATACCCCATCTCTTTAGTCTCAAATGCGCCAGCAAGATGCAGTACGGAATGGCAAAAAGTGCAAAGGGCTCATAGCAGAGAATTGTCACAATGACTACCACATTAGCTATGCATAGCCAATGGCGTATGGACATTCTTTTCCAAAGGGTCACCAAGAATAGAAACACGCATAGAATCATATAATCTCTGCGCATCGCTGTAAAGCCATACATACCAAAGGCTCCAAGCAAATAACTCATCGTCAATAAACATACGTTGTACCCCCTTTTACAGAATTGGCGAATCATGTATGTGGCGATGGTTATGTATGCCGCAAATGCCAGAACTATTGCAACCCAAATGGGATTGATACCCATCTCATAGCAACCGTACAGCATTTCTCCAAGCAAACCACGACGAACGAACCCGCCTTCGTAGTTTATAAACATGTCAGCGAAATCGTAATTGTCGCCTATTAAAAGTTCTTTTTTGCAGACTTGGCTGATGGTTCTGCAAAGTAACAACAAGGTATACATGATAGTCCATGCGACAAGAAATTTGTTACTCGTCAACATACGTTTGGCTGAGTCTGCTATTTTTTTCATACAAAGAATGTATCTGTTCCACAGACTCCCTATGTGGCAAAAGCACGCTGGTTGGTAAAGCTACTTGCAAGAAAAGACGTAGGAATCATTGCCTCGTCAAACTTGTTCTACAGGTATTAGGGAACCTTTGGTATCAAGTCATAGAAGCCAATGAAGCCTACGCCATGGGGATATATAAATGTGCACGCACAGTACGCCCTCTCTTGCGAAAGGGCGTACTTATACCGTGCTGCATATATACACACGTATGTGTAGGCGTCACTGCCATCTTCATCTGAATACCAATGTTGGAAGTCCCTAATTTCCGTAGAATCAGAAGAAAACGTTAGCAAACGCCATTCTCAAAAGATAGGTCAAACCATAAGTGTTCAATAGGTTTCGCGCAACCACGACTTTATGGATGACGATGCAAAGTTAGTAATATTATTTTGATTTTTTACCACTAATGCCTCTTAATAACTGTTAACGGCTCAAAACTAAAGATGTCTTTGTGTGCCTGAGGCACGAAGGCACACAAAAACCTCTTTAGTTATAAATGCACTTTATTCTTGCAAGTTCGGTAGGAAAAGTGTGTCTTTGTAGACAAAACGACTCAAGATCAACAATTTATGTATAGAAGACGGCGCCGGCTTCCCGATGAAGGGAAAGCCGGCGCCGTGTGCCGTTATGCCTTGCAGGCCTTATTCGTCGTCGCCGTCGGTGTCCTCAGGCTTCATGTTGGTGTAGACGTTCTGCACGTCGTCAAACTCCTCGAGCTTCTCCACCATCTTGTCGATGGTCTCGCGCTGCTCGGGCGTCACATCCTTGAGGTCGGTGGGTATGCGCGTGAACTCGGCGCTTGTAATCTCAAAGCCGTTGTCCTCGAGGTGCTTCTGTATGTCACCGAAGCTCGTTGAGTCGCCGTAGATGGTGATCTCGCCCGTCTCGTCATCGTAATCGTAGTCCTCGTCGACACCATAGTCGATGAAATCGAGAATAAGATCGTCCATGTCGGTGTCGTCCTTCTTCTTGAAGGTGAAGACGCTCTTGTGGTCGAAGAGGAAGCTCAGTGAGCCCTGTGTTCCGAGGTTGCCGTTGAACTTGTTGAACACCGAGCGCACGTCGGCGACGGTGCGTGTGGTGTTGTCGGTCAATGCGTCGACAAAGACGGCGATACCGTGAGGGCCATATCCCTCGTAGGGCACCTCCTTGTAGTCGCTGGTGTCCTTGCCCATGGCATTCTTGATGGCACGCTGGATGTTGTCCTTCGGCATGTTCTCGCGCTTGCATGTGGCGATGATGGCACGCAGGCGTGGGTTGTTCTCAGGCTCACCGCCACCCGCCTTCACGGCGATGGCAATCTCCTTGCCCAGTTTGGTAAACGTGCGGGCCATGTGACCCCATCTCTTCATCTTTGTCGCTTTGCGGTATTCAAATGCTCTTCCCATTGGAAATGTAGTTTATCGGAGTTCGGCTCCGAGTTTATTTGTTAAATTTTTGATGATTTTCTGCATGATGGCCTCAATCTGCTTGTCGTTGAGCGTGCGTTCCTCGTCCTCGAGGATGAAGTTGACGGCGTAGCTCTTCTTGCCTGCCGGCAGGTTCTTGCCCTGGTAGACGTCGAAGAGCTCAACCCTCTTCAGCAGTTTCTTCTCGCTCTGCCGGGCCACCTGCTCAATCTGCGCAAACTCCATAGAGGCGTCGACGAGCAAGGCCAGGTCGCGGCTCACGGCCGGGAACTTCGACAGCTCCTTGAACGCCACCTTGTTCTTCTTGATGGCCTTCATTACAGCCGTCCAGTTGAACTCGGCATAGTAGACATCCTTCTCCACGCCGCAGACGTGGCAGACCTTCTTGGCCAGCTTGCCATACTCGCAGAGCATCTTGCCGCCGCGGTTCTTCAGCGTGAGCGCCTCCGAGAAGAGGTTGTTGTCCGACTTGTCAGCGACCAGCAGTCCGGCGGGCACGCCCACACGGCGCATGATGTTCTCGACGTATGCCTTCAGCTCATAGATACTCGACTCCTCGTCGGGATGAGCCCATGAGCCGTCCACGCGCTTGCCCGTGAGCCACAGGGCGAGGTGCGTCTCCTGCGAATAGGCGGAGATGGAGGCATCGTGGTCGTCCTTCTCGGGGGCGTAGTGGTAGACATTGCCCAGCTCGAAGAACTTCAGGTTGGCGCGCTTGCGGTTGATGTTGCGTGCCAGCGACTCCAGTCCGCCGAACACCAGTGTCTGTCGCATCACACCGAGGTCGGCGCTCAACGGGTTCATCACCTTCGCGGTGGTGGACCAGGTATATGCGTTGAGGTCGTCCTTGTCGTAGTAGCTCGACTTGGTCATCGAGTTGTTGAGTATCTCGTTGAAGCCGCATCCCACGAGCTGTTCGCCGACGATGTTGGTCAGCTTGTGCTCGCGGTCCTGCTCATCGGGCACGGTGAGCGACGACTTCAGCTGTGTCGGTATCTCCACATTGTTGTAGCCGTAGATGCGAAGGATGTCCTCCACCACGTCGCAGGGGCGCTTCACGTCCACGCGGTAGGCAGGCACCAGGAGGTCGAGGCCATCGGCATCCTCGCCCATGATCTTCATCTCCAGGCTTGTGGCGATGCTCTTCACGGTGTCGGCACCGAGCCTCTTGCCGATGAGGCGGTCGCAATATTCATAGTTGAGGCGCACGGGGAAATCGGGCAGCGGGTCAGGATAGACGTCCTTGATCTGCATGGACACCTTGGCCCCGGCCAGCTCCTTGCAGAGGATGGCGGCCTGCTGGAGGGCATAGAGGGTGCCGTTGGGGTCGACGCCGCGCTCAAAACGGAAACTGGCGTCGGTCGACAGGCCGTGGCGGCGTGCGCTCTTGCGTATCCATGTGGGATGGAAATAGGCGCTCTCGAGCACCACGTTGCGCGTGGTCTCGTAGGTACCCGACCCCTTGCCTCCGAAGATGCCGGCGATACACATGGGCTTCTTGGCGTTGCAGATGCTCAGGTCGTGCTCGCCCAGGACATGCTCCTCACCGTCGAGGGTGACAAACTTGGTTCCCTCGGGCTGTGTGCGCACCACGATTTTGTGGCCCTCGACCATGTCGGCGTCAAAGCAGTGCATGGGCTGTCCGTAGGCCATCATGATGTAGTTGGTGATGTCAACGATATTGTTGATGGGGCGCAGGCCGACAGCCGTCAGCTTCTCCTGCATCCACTTGGGGCTCTCCTTGACCTCGCAGTCGGTGACGCTCACGCAGGCATAACGCTTGCAGGCCTCCGTGTTCTCGATCACGACGTCGATGGGCAGGTCGTTGTTGTCGACGGCAAACAGCGAGCAGTCGGGGCGGTGGAGGCTGGTCTTGTAGCCGCGCTGCACCAGCCAGGCATAGAGGTCGCGCGCCACGCCGTAATGGCTGAGCGCATCGGCCCGGTTGGCCGTGATGTCGATATCGATCACCCAGTCGCTCTCGAGATGGTAATACTCGGCGGCCGGCGTGCCCACGACAGCGTCGTCGGGCAGCACGATGATGCCGGCATGGTCGGTGCCGACACCTATCTCGTCCTCGGCGCAGATCATGCCGAGGCTCTCCACACCGCGGAGCTTCGATTTCTTGATGGTGAATTCCTTGTCGCCGTCATAGAGCACGCAGCCCAGGTCGGCCACGATCACCTTCTGGCCGGCAGCCACATTGGGTGCACCGCAGACAATCTGCTGGGGTTCGCCCTTGCCGAGGTCTACCGTCGTGACGTGGAGATGGTCGCTATTGGGATGTGGCTCACAGGTGAGCACCTTGCCCACATAAAGGCCTTTCAGCCCTCCTTTGATGGCCTGCACCTCGTCAAGCGCATCTACCTCGAGACCGGTCGACGTCAGGGCGTCGGCGGTTTCTTGCGGTGTAAGGTCGAAGTCGACATATTCCTTCAGCCACTTGTATGAAATCTTCATGATACTATTTGTTTTTTACCTTATTCTTTATAAGTCCGTGCAAAATTACTAAAAATCCACGAACTGCCCAAAACATAGCCTATGTTTTTATGCTGACGGACCCGGGGCGGACTGACGGGACAAAAACGTGCACGGACTGACAAATAAGCGGACAAACTACATCGAAAAAAACGGCGATATTTCCCACGAAGAAAATATTTGGCTGCAAATACGCCAAAAACGGGCAGTTTTAGCAACTTGTTAACTATTAGGGGCTTATGAAATCAAAGGCTGATGCGACCATCCTTTCAGTGCGGAATACGTGGACATTGGTATCTTATCGAGCCTCGATAGGTATCTTATCGAGCCACGATAGGTGTCTAATCGAGCCTTGATAGGTGCCTAATCGAGCCTTGATAAGATACCTATCGCACAACGTGAAGGCTCCTTTCTCCCGAAAGCAGGGCACTACCCTGCGACCAGACAGCTTCAAAGGGCAAAATTTCAACGTAGTTTGCACGAAAGCAGAGACGTTCTTTTGCACCAAAAAATCGGACACTCCTTCCCCACCCCAATGCCAGATCACAGGATCCGTCCGACAAGACCGTCTATCGGAACGCCCCCTGCAAAGCACGCAATACGAAAAAACCGCCTCGGGCTGAGCCCAAGGCGGTGTCTCTCAATTTTCTGTTCGCTCTAACGATTACTCGGCAACAGTTGTGTCGGCAACAGTCGTGTCAGCAACAGCAGTGCTATCGAGGCTGTCAACAACAGTGGTGTCAGCAGAGTCCTGAGCAGGAGCAGCAGACTCGTTCTTATTGCCACAAGATGCGAAAGAGATAGCGGCCATAGCCACGAACATCAAAACTAATTTCTTCATTTTCTTTGCTTTTTAAAATCTGTAAAACGATCTATGTTTATTAAAACGATGCAAAGGTAAGTCTTTTTTCGATACAACGATGCACTTTTAAAGCTTTTTTTTAGGCCCCTCATGTAACTTTTTTGAAACGCGTTGACATTCAATGGATTACAGACTGTTAATCGATGTTAAAGTTTTTAAGTGCCTTGCCAACGCCCAAAATACGGGCGTTATTGGGCGGAAATATCATAAGAAAAGCGTATCTTTGCATACCTTAATATATTAAAGACAAAGAAAGACAAGCCGCATGATTGATACAAGTGCCTTCCAAGGCAAACGGGCAGCCTACTACACACTGGGTTGCAAGCTCAACTTCTCGGAAACCTCCACCTTCGGCAAACTGCTGGCAGACATGGGTGTGGTGACAGCCGCCAAAGGCGAGCAGGCCGACATCTGCCTGATCAACACCTGCTCGGTGACCGAAGTGGCCGACCACAAGTGCCGGCAGGCCATACACCGCATGGTGCGCGAGAACCCCGGCGCCTTCGTGGTGGTCACGGGGTGCTATGCGCAGCTGGAGGGCGAGACCATCAGCCAGATACCCGGTGTGGACCTGGTGCTGGGCGCCAATGAGAAGGCCAACCTCATACAGTATCTCTCGGAGGCCTGGGCACAGCCCCGCGAGGGACACCTCCACCGCCACCACGGCGTGAAGACCAAGGACATCCGAACGTTCCAACCCTCATGCTCGCGCGGCAACCGCACACGCTATTTCCTCAAGGTACAGGACGGGTGCAACTATTTCTGCACCTACTGCACCATTCCCTTTGCCCGCGGCCTGTCGCGCAATCCCACCATCGACTCGCTGGTCCGTCAGGCCGAAGAAGCCGCCGCAGAGGGAGGAAAGGAGATTGTGCTCACGGGCGTGAACATCGGCGACTTCGGCGAGACCACCCACGAGCGGTTCATCGACCTCGTGAAGGCCCTCGACAGCGTGGAGGGCATCAAGCGTTTCCGCATCAGCAGTCTGGAGCCCGACCTGATGAGCGATGAGCTCATCGACTACTGCGCACGCAGCCGCGCCTTCATGCCTCATTTCCACGTGCCGCTGCAGAGCGGCAGCGACGAGGTGCTGCGACTCATGCACCGCCGCTACGACACGGCACTCTTCGCCCACAAGATACACCTCATCAAGGAGAAGATGCCCGACGCGTTCATCGGTGTCGACGTGATGGTGGGCTGCCGGGGCGAGCGACCTGAATACTTCGAGGCATGCCACGACTTCCTCACATCGCTGCCCGTCACACAGCTCCACGTCTTCCCCTACTCCGAACGCCCGGGCACAGCGGCCCTGCGCATCCCCTACGTGGTCGACGACCAAGAGAAGAAACAGCGGGCACACCGCCTGCTGAAACTGTCGGACGAGAAGACACAGGCCTTCTATGCCGCACACAGCGGCCAGGAGGCCGACGTGCTCTTCGAGAAGGCGGCGCGCGGCAAGGCCATGCACGGCTTCACGGAGAACTACATCCGCGTGGAACTGTCGCCGGCACAGGCCCGCGAAGACTACGACAACCAGATTCTGCGCGTCAGACTGGGCGACTTCAATCCCGACAAGTCGGCGCTGAAGGCCGAGATACTGGACTGAAGACCGCAGGACGGAACACGCAACACAACAACAATCACCAAAAGACCATGAACACAGCAATCGTCATACTCAACTGGAACGGCGCCGACATGATGTGCCGCTTCCTGCCGACCGTCATCAAGTACTCGCGCGACGACGCTGACATCTGGGTGGCCGACAACGCATCGACCGACGACTCCATGCACATACTGGAGGAGGAGTTCCCACAGGTGAAACGGCTGCAGCTCGACAAGAACTACGGCTTCGCCGAGGGATACAACCGCGCCCTGCGGCAAATCGACGCCGAATACTATGTGCTGCTCAACTCGGATGTGGAGGTGACGCACGGATGGCTGACACCGCTCATCGAGTTTATGGATGCCCATGAACAGGTGGCCGCCTGCCAGCCCAAGCTGCTCTCAGAGTCCAACAAGGACCGTTTCGAGTATGCGGGGGCATCGGGCGGCTTCATCGACCGCTACGGCTACCCGTTCTGCCGCGGCCGCATCTTCGGCTCCGTGGAGGACGACAACGGGCAATACGACAGTCCGACGGATGTGCACTGGGCCACGGGAGCCTGCCTCATGGTCCGGGCCAACGACTACTGGGAAGTTGGGGGGCTCGACAGCCGCTTCTTTGCACACAATGAAGAGATTGACCTCTGCTGGCGACTGACGCAACGGGGGCGCCGCATCGTCTGTCTGCCCTCAAGCAAGGTGTATCATGTGGGGGGCGGCACACTGCCCAAGGGAAACCCGATGAAGACCTTCCTCAACTTCCGCAACAACCTGACGATGCTCTACAAGAACCTGCCCGACAGCGAACTGAAGCATGTCATGCGCATGCGTTGCGTGCTCGACTACGTGGCAGCCCTGCAGACACTGGTCGTCAACCGCAACTGGGGCGACTTCAAGGCCATCATCAAGGCGCGCCGCGCTTTCAAACAGTGGAAGCACCAGTTTGACGCCGACCGCAAGGCGATAGGCGCAGCACGCGTTGCCAAGGCCGCCAGCGGGCGAACTTCATATAGCATTCTCTGGCATTACTATGCCAAGGGCCACAAGACATTCGCACAACTGCCGGACAGCAAACAAGAGAGCCGATGAAGTTCGTAACAGAGAAAACGTATTACGCGTTGGATATTTGACAGAAAAAAACATCGCAACGCTTAGACGTTTGTAGAAAAAACATTATCTTTGCAAAAAGTAGAACCTGCAGAGCAGTCTGCACAGACCGCCCTGCACACCAACAAGCAAAAATTATGGGTCGTTTTATCAACCCCTTCACCGATGTCGGCTTCAAGCGCATCTTCGGGC
>CAVIOP010000113.1:0-9313 GCA_963644485.1 bacterium
ATGACACCTTGATTAGGCATCTATCGCACCATGATTAGGCATCTATCGCCCCGTCGTTAGATACCTTCTTCCAGCCGAAAGGTAAAAAATGGGCATTCGATCGCTGATTTCCGCCGATTTTATCTTGTACTTTTTACAAAACGCCTTCTAGATTGTAAGCTCGCGAGAGTGCCGAAAATGACCAATAAACCTTACAAAACGACATATTCGCTCCTGCGCTCCGCATGGTGGAAGGCGCCCCTCAGCTGCGCCGACGACCACCGAAAGGGCGGTCACGGCAGGGCATCATCATTTTGTATTCTCATCGATAATGTGTACCTTTGCACTGCTTTTTTTACAAGGACAACCAACTATGCGGATACTTAGCGACGGCCAATTGGCCCAGATACTCGACCAAGACATCTTCCACAAGATTTCGGAAGCAGCCGACTCCCTGCATCTTGAGTGCTATGTGGTAGGCGGATATGTGCGCGACCTCTTTCTGGAACGGCCGTCCAACGACATTGATGTGGTGGTCGTGGGCAGTGGCATAGAGGTGGCATCGCGCCTGAAAACCATTCTGGGACGCAAAGCCCACTTGTCGGTGTTCCGCAATTTCGGTACGGCTCAGGTGAAGTGTGGCCCGCTGGAAGTGGAGTTCGTGGGTGCCCGAAAGGAAAGCTATAGCCATGACAGCCGCAAGCCCCACGTGGAGGACGGCACCCTTGAGGACGACCAGAACCGCCGCGACTTCACCATCAACGCCATGGCCGTTTGCCTCAACCATGACCGCTTCGGCCAGCTCGTCGACCCTTTCGACGGTGTAGCCGACCTCGAGGACGGCATCATCGCAACGCCGCTCGACCCCGACATCACCTTCAGCGACGACCCCTTGCGCATGATGCGTTGCGTGCGTTTCGCCACCCAGCTCAACTTTGAGATTGAGGATGAGACGCGTGAGGCCCTGTCGCGCAACGCCGAACGCCTGAAAATCATCAGTGCCGAACGCATAGAGGAGGAGTTCAACAAGATTATGCTTGCGCCTCATCCCAGCACCGGGTTCTACTATCTGCACGAGTCGGGGTTGCTGCAGCTTATCCTGCCTGAACTGGTGGCGCTCGACAAGGTGGAAACCCGCAACGGAAGAGCCCACAAAAACAACTACGACCACACGCTGGAGGTGCTCGAAAACGTGGTGCGCGCACAGAAAGCAAAGGCCATGGATGCACGTATCAACGGAGTGGACGACAGTCGGCAGCAGACGGATGACGAGCCGCTCTTCGACCATACCCTGTGGCTCCGCTGGGCCGCCTTGCTCCACGATATCGGAAAGCCCAAGAGCAAGCGGTGGGATGCAGCACAAGGCTGGACCTTTCACAACCACAACTACATCGGTGCGAAGATGGTGCCGGCTATCTTCCGGCGCATGAAGTTGCCCATGGACAACAAGATGAAATATGTGCAGAAGCTCGTCGATCTGCACATGCGTCCACAGGTCATTGCCGACGAGGAGGTGACCGACTCGGCTGTCAGGCGACTGGTCAACGACGCCGGTGACGACATCGACGACCTGATGATGCTCTGCGAAGCCGACATCACCAGCAAGAACCAGGTGCGGAAACATCGTTTTCTGCAAAATTTCCAGCTGGTGCGCGAGAAGATAGCCGACCTCAAGGAGCGCGATTACAAGCGTCTCCTGCAGCCCTGCATCAACGGCAATGAAATCATGGAGATGTTCCACCTGTCACCCTCAAGGGAAGTAGGAATACTCAAGCAGACGCTCAAGGACGCCGTGCTCGACATGCGTGTGCCCAACGAGCGCGAACCGCTCATGCAACTGCTCCGGGAGACAGCCCGTGAGATGGGTATCGGCCCTGCGGAAACCACCGAATAGCATTAGTATCGAAATGTTGTCTAATGTTTGTTAAAAAACTCAATTGGCAAGTTGGGTTTTCCGCCTTATTTGGTAATTTTGCATACGGAAAATTGAACCTCTGGTTTAACCTTCCGTCCTAAGGCGTGTGTTTGTCTTGGAAACTTACCCAACGTCAAATATTAAGTAACATATAAAATAGGTATGAAAATTAAAAGCTATTTGTTTGTGGCTTTTGCCGCACTCGTTTTGGCCTCATGTGGAGGCAAGAAGAGCGGAAGCATGGCCAATTTGAGTAATGACCACTTCCCGGTGGTCACGGTTGGCAGCAGCACAGCTGACATGCAGTCCACTTATCCTGCAACCATCAAAGGTATTCAGGACGTGACGGTTAGCCCGAAAGTGTCGGGTTTTGTGACGAGTGTCCTCGTCCATGAGGGACAGCGTGTCAGTGCTGGCCAAGTGTTGTTCACCATCGACTCGGAGACCTACCGCGCCGCCGTGCGTTCGGCTCAAGCTGCGGTCAACACAGCCAAGGCTGCCGCCAATACTGCCCGTACCACTTACGAGAACAACAAGAAACTCTTCGACCAGAAGATCATCGGACAATATGAGCTTTCCACATCGCTCAACACCTTCCGCCAGGCAGAGGCCCAGGTGGCTCAGGCAGAGGCTTCGCTGGCATCGGCCAAGGAGCAGTTGGCCTGGTGCTCGGTCACTTCGCCCGCAAGCGGCGTAGTAGGCAGTCTGCCCTACAAAAAGGGTGCGCTGGTCAGCGCACAGACCCAACTGACTACCGTCAGCGATGTGTCGACCGTAGAGGTGTTCTTCTCGCTCAACGAAGCGCAGATGCTCGAAATGCAGAAGAAAGCCGGATCGTCTGCTGCTACCATCAGTGCCTTCCCGTCGCTGAAGCTTCAGCTGGCCGACGGCACGATCTACAACCATCCGGGCAAGGTGGTGAAGATCAGTGGCGTGATAGACTCGGCTACCGGTGCCTACAGTGTCATCGCACATTTCGCCAATCCCGAAGGACTGCTCAAGAGTGGCGGTGCCGCTACGGTGGTAGCCCCGCAGATTAACAGCTCGGCCATCGTGATCCCGCAGAACGCCACAGCACAGGTGCAGGACAAAGTCTTTGTGTATAAGGTAGGACAGGACAACAAGGTGCACTATACCGAGATTACCGTTGATCCGCAGAACGACGGCATCAACTATGTGGTGACCAGCGGTCTGAAGAACGGCGAACGCTATGTGCTGCGCGGCATCACCAAGCTGACTGACGGCCAGAAGATTACCCCCGTCAGCGACGCACAGTACAAGAAGGAACTGGAGGATGCCGAGAAACTGGGAGCCGCACAAGGCAACGCCAAGGACTTTGCCAACGCCATGAGCAAGTAACAATCCGCAAAATCTCAAAGTTCAAATAGAAGAGACATGAGTTTTTCCAATTTTATCAAGCGTCCGGTACTGAGCACGGTGATATCCATCTTCTTTGTGCTCCTCGGAACCATCGGACTGATTTCGCTGCCTATCGAGCAGTATCCAGATATCGCACCGCCCACCATTTCGGTTTGGACATCCTATACGGGTGCCGATGCCCAGACCGTTCTGAACTCGGTCATCACCCCGCTGGAGGAAAGCATCAACGGTGTGGAGAACATGACCTATATGACCTCAACGGCCACCAACTCGGGTTCTGCCAATATCACCGTCTATTTCAAGCAAGGGTCCGACCCCGATATGGCTGCCGTGAACGTGCAGAACCGTGTGTCGCAGGCGCAAGCCCTGCTGCCGGCTGAGGTGACCAAGGTGGGCGTAACCGTGTCGAAGCGTCAGACGTCAAACGTCATCATGTACTCGCTTACCACCGAGGACGGACGCTACGACTCGAAGTTCCTTACCAACTACAACAACATCAACATCGTTCCGCTGCTGAAGCGTGTCAATGGTGTGGGCGATGTGCAGAGCCCCTCCACGGGCGACTACTCCATGCGCATCTGGTTGATGCCTGAAAAGATGAAACAGTATGGGCTGGTGCCTTCTGACGTGTCGACGGCCCTGGCTGCCCAAAACATTGAAGCCGCCCCGGGCTCGTTCGGCGAGCAGAGCAACATGGCCTACGAGTACACCCTGCGCTACAAGGGCCGCCTGAAGACACCAGTCGAGTACGAGAACATCATCCTGCAGAGCAAGACCACCGGTGAAACCCTTTATCTGAAGGATGTGGCCCGTATCGAACAAGGCAAGCTGATGTATAACGTCGACATGAAGAACAACGGCCAACCTGCCGTGATGGGTATGGTGCAGCAGATTGCCGGCTCCAACGCCACGCAGATTGCTACCGACGTGAAGGCCGCGCTCGACGAGGCGCAGAAGAGCATGCCGCCGGGAATGGAGTGCACGCTCGAATATGACGTGACCGAATTCCTCTACGCCTCTATCGGTGAGGTGATCTATACGCTTGTCATTACGTTGCTGCTGGTGTTCCTTGTAGTGTATGTGTTCCTGCAGGATATCCGCTCCACGCTGATTCCTATGATTGCCGTGCCAGTGGCTCTTATCGGTACGTTCCTGTTCCTGTGGGTGTTCGGCTTCTCCATCAACCTGCTCGTTCTTTCGGCCTTGCTGTTGGCCATCGCCATCGTGGTGGACGATGCCATCGTGGTGGTCGAGGCCGTGCACGCCAAGCTTGACCAAGGTTACGACAATGCGCTCACGGCTTCCATCGATGCCATGAACGAGATTTCGTCAGCCATCATCTCCATTACCCTTGTTATGGCATCGGTCTTCATTCCGGTGTCGTTCATTGGCGGCACATCGGGTACGTTCTACCGCGAGTTCGGTGTGACCATGGCCGTGAGTATCGTCATCTCGGCCATCAACGCCTTGACGTTGTCGCCTGCCCTCTGTGCCATCTTCCTGAAGCCCCACACTGACGAAGGCCATAAGAAAATGACGTTCATGGATCGTTTCCATGCCGGCTTCAACCATGTGTTCAACAAGGCTACCGAGAAGTACAAGCGTGGCGTGGAACATTTCACCAACCACCGCATTATAACCGCCATCTCGGTCGTAGTGGGAATTGTGGCGCTGGTGGTCTCCATGGCTGTCACCTCTACCGGTCTGGTGCCCGATGAAGACACAGGTACCCTCTTCGTGACCATCTCGGCCGCACCAGGTACGAGCCAGCAACGCACGCAGCAGATTGCCGATGAAGTAGACCGCATGCTGGCCAGCAATCCGGCCATCGCACGCCGCGAGCAGATTGTGGGTTACAACTTCATTGCCGGACAAGGCTCGGATCAGTCAACATACATCATCAAACTGAAATCGTTTGAGGAGCGCGAACAGAAGAGCATCTTCACGCGCCTGTGGTCGGCTGTGACCGGAGGCGGCGTAGAGCAACTCTTTGTCAACCCCTTGGAGTCGAACATGGTGCTCGGCATGATTTACAAACAGACGGCGCACATCAAGGATGCTCAGATTCTGGCTTTCGCACCGCCTATGGTGTCGGGTTTCTCGGTGAACAACGGTGTGTCGATGACCCTGCAGGACAAGACGGGCGGCGACCTCAACAAATTCTTCCAAGTGGCACAGGACTATCTGAAGGAACTCAACAAACGTCCGGAGATTTCCAACGCCATGACATCGTATAACCCCAGCTATCCGCAGTATATGGTCAACGTGGATGTGGCCAAGTGTGTGCAGGCCGGTACCACGCCCTCATCGGTGTTGTCCGTACTGCAGGGTTACTACGGTGGTCTGTATGCCTCCAACTACAACAGTTACGGTAAACTGTACCGCGTGATGATACAGGGTGATGTGAGCAGCCGTATGCGTCCCGATGGACTGAGCAACATTTATGTACGCCTTTCCAACGGCAGCATGGCACCCGTCAAAGAGTTCATCTCGCTGAAGCGTGTCTACGGCCCGTCCAACATAGCGCGTTTCAACCTGTTTACGTCTATCAACCTGAACATTTCGCCCAACACTACGGCCGGATACTCTACGGGTGACGCTCTGCGTGCTTGTGAGGAGGTGGCTTCCACTACGCTGCCTACGGGGTACGGCTACGAGTACAGCGGTCTGACACGTTCGGAGTCGGAGTCGAGCAATGCCACCGCTTTGATCTTTGCGCTCTGTCTGGTGTTCGTCTACCTCATCCTTTCTGCACAATACGAGTCGTACATCTTGCCGCTGACGGTGATTCTGTCGCTTCCGTTCGGTCTTGCCGGAGCGTTTATCTTCACTAAGCTCTTTGGCCATGCCAACGACATCTACATGCAGATCTCGCTCATCATGCTGATTGGTCTGTTGGCCAAGAACGCCATCCTTATCGTGCAGTTTGCGCTTGAGCGCCGCCGCACGGGTATGGCCATCCGCTATTCGGCTATCCTGGGTGCTGCAGCCCGTCTGCGTCCTATCCTCATGACATCGCTGGCCATGGTGATTGGTCTGTTGCCGCTGATGTTTGCGTCGGGCGTGGGCAAGAACGGTAACCAGACCCTGGGCGCTGCTGCCGTGGGCGGCATGCTTATCGGTACAATCTGCCAGATTTTCGTGGTGCCCGCTTTGTTTGCTGCCTTCCAGTGGTTGCAGGAACGCTTCACGCCGCTCAGCTTCGATGACGAGGAGAGCCCTGAAGCCGCCGCAGAACTGAAGCAGTATGCTCACGACAAGACAATGGTGGTTTATAAGGACCAATACGAAGATTAATAGTAGTTATACAAGATGAAAATCATTCGCAATATCACGATATGCGGCCTTGCAGTGCTGTCGATGACAGGCTGCAAGAGCCTCTATGGCAAGTACGAGCGCCCCGACGTCAATACGCAGGGCCTCTTCCGTGACCCTGTGTCGACAACCGACACACTTGCCGCCAATGACACCACGACTCTCGGATCGCTGCCTTGGCGAGAGGTGTTCACCGACCCGCAGTTGCAGGCCCTGATACAAAAGGCCATCGACAACAATCCGAACATGCTCAATGCAGCACTCAACGTCGATATGGCCGAGGCACAGCTCAAGGCGGCCAAACTGGCTTTCCTTCCTTCGTTTGCTTTCACGCCTCAGGGAACCATCACGCGGTTCAACGATGCAACGACCCGGAGTTATCAGTTGCCCGTCAATGCTTCGTGGAATGTGTCGCTTTTTGGCGGGCTGACCGCTGCCAAGCGCTCGTCGCAGATGGCGCTCCTGCAGACACAGGATTACAAGCGCAGTGTGCAGACTTCGCTCGTGGCCAGTGTGGCTAACCTCTATTATACGCTCCTCTCGCTCGACAAGCAAATGCTGTTGGTCGATGATATGGAACAGTTGACCAAGGAAACTTGGGAGACATTGCTGAAGCGGTTTGACACGACGGCGGGCACCCGCTCGGTCAGTGTGCAGAGTGCGGAAAGCAACTACTATAGTGTGCTGACGCAAAAGGCCGACTTGAAGCGTAGCGTCCGCGAGTGTGAGAACTCGCTGAGCTTGCTCATCGGCGAACCTGCGCATGCCATAGCACGCGGCGAACTGGACAATCAGGTGTTGCCCTCTAACCTGGCTGTGGGCGTGGGCATCCAGCTGCTTGCCAACCGTCCTGACGTGCACGCCAACGAGATGGCACTGGCTCAGTGTTTCTACAATGTGGAGCAGGCACGCAGCAATTTCTATCCCAACATCACGATCTCGGGCGTGGGCGGTTTCAGCAACGGGTCAGGTCTGGTCAATCCCGGAAAGTGGCTGGCGTCTGCCGTAGGGTCGCTGACGCAACCCATCTTCCAAAACGGAAAGCTCGTGGCAGCACTGCGCGTAGCTAAAGACCAGTATCAGCAAGCGTACAACACCTGGCAAAACAGTATTCTCACTGCTGGGTCTGAGGTAAGCAATGCGCTTGTGCAGTACAACGCGTCGGAGGAGAAAAGCCAGCTCGAATCCAAGCAGATCGAACTCTTGAAGAAGAACGTGGAACAAACCACCTCGTTGATGGAAAGCATGGGCTACACTTATCTCGACATCATAACGGCACAAAGCAGTTTGCTCAACGCTGAACTTTCCAAGGTGAGCGACGACCTGGCCAAGATGCAGGCTGTCGTGAGCCTCTACGAGGCACTGGGCGGCGGCTCATATTGAGGCGGGCGAACAGAGTTCTCATTTCAAATACATTAAGTTTTAAGAAACATGAACGATATTAGTCCTAAAGCCGTAGTTTCGCCCAAGGCAAAAATCGGCAACAATGTCAAGATATACCCGTTTGTTTACATCGAGGACTATGTGGAGATTGGTGACAACTGTGTCATCTTCCCCTTTGTGAGTATCCTCAATGGAACGAAAATGGGCAACACAAACATGGTGCACCAAGGTTCGGTGCTAGGTGCCCTGCCCCAGGATTTCGAATTCACGGGCGAACGCACCGAGTTGATCATCGGCAACAACAATGTGATACGCGAGAATGTCATCATCAACCGTGCAACCCATGAGGGCGGACAGACCGTTATCGGCAACGAAAACTTCCTGATGGAGGGCGTGCATATCAGTCACGACACCAAGGTGGGCGACAAGAATGTGTTCGGCTACGGTACGAAAATTGCCGGTGACTGCGAGATTGGCATCGGTACAATCTTTTCCTCGTCGGTCATTGCCAATGCCCACACGCGTGTGGGTGATCTTGCCATGATACAGGCTGGCACTACATTTTCAAAGGATGTACCTCCTTATATCATAGCAGGGGGGACGCCAGTGAAATACTCCGGTACCAACCAGACCATGATGACCAAGGCGGGTATCCCAGAGAAGGTGCAGAAGCACGTGACCAATGCCTATCGTCTGGTCTTCCATGGCCAGAATAGCCTGTTCGACTCCACCATCCAGATCAAGCAGCAGGTGCCTGACAGTAAGGAAATCCAAAACATAGTGAATTTCCTGCAGACAACAAAGGAGGGTGTTATTACAAAAATGTAACTCATACCTATACAATTTTTATCTTATGACAAAGGGCTTGGCCGTGAGGTCAAGCCCTTTATCGTAGATATGCTCGGCATGAGCGTCATGATTACATCTCGTCTGCGTTTTTCTTCTTCGGATTGACGTTGAAGCGCCAGGAGAGCGAGAGCATGGCGTAGCGCGGGATGCTGTTGTGCCAGGTCTCGGTGCGGCCCTGGGCGTTGATGGCATAGGAGGTGGTGGACAGCTGGCGCAGGATGTCGAAGCCCTGCAGTTTGGCCACCAGGTGGCCCTTGACGAAGCTGCGGGTGAGCTCGGCGTTCCACACCCAGTCGGTGGTGTTCATCGCGCTTTGCTGGTAGCCACGGCGCGCATACATCGTCATGTCGGTCGTGAGCTGGAAGTGGCAGGGAAGTGACACGTAGGCGTTGAGGCCCACACTGTAGTTGCCTGCATGGATGTTGCTGAAGTTGGGCCGGTCGCTATGGATGTAGAAGTAATTCCCGGCACCATGGAGCGACAACTCATAGC
>CAVIOP010000114.1:0-9270 GCA_963644485.1 bacterium
CTGACTTTCAAGCCCATTTTCAGCATATAGATTGTCCGCTTTCTTGACAGCCTAATAAGGATGCAGGCTATCCGGCACTTGTTGGGGTTTACTCTGAATGGTGCACAAAATAGAAACCGCCGTATGCGGAACCGCACGTACGGTGGTGTGAGAGTTTCTTTGAAATTATCTTTTGATATGACATCGTGGGTCTGCGCTTTTTTGTATCTTTGCATATCCATGGATTTCAAACTGACATCAAAGTTCAAGCCCACCGGCGACCAGCCGCAAGCCATCCGCCAGCTCACCGACGGCATCCGCCAGGGAGAACCCGCCCAGGTGTTGTTGGGTGTCACCGGTTCGGGCAAGACGTTCACAGTGGCCAACGTGATTGCCGATGTGAACAAGCCCACCCTGATCCTCAGCCACAACAAGACACTGGCCGCCCAGCTCTACGAAGAGATGAAAGGCTTCTTCCCCGACAACGCGGTAGACTACTATGTGTCTTATTACGACTATTACCAGCCCGAGGCCTACCTTCCGTCTACAGACACTTATATCGAGAAAGACCTGGCCATCAACGAGGAGATTGACAAGCTGCGCCTGGCGGCCGTGAGCGACCTGCTCTCCGGCCGGAAGGATGTCATCGTGGTGTCGTCGGTATCGTGCATCTACGGCATGGGTGCGCCCGTGGCCATGCAGGAGAACATCATCACCATACGGACGGGCCAGAAAGTCGACCGCAATGAGTTCCTGCGCAGGCTGGTCAGCTCGCTCTATGTGCGAAACGACGTCGACCTTCAGCGCGGCAACTTCGCTGTCAAGGGCGACACGGTGCTCATCGCCATGGCCTACAGTGACAATGTGCTGCGCGTCAGCTGGTGGGACGACGAGATTGACGCTGTCGAGGAGTGCGACGCCGTGACGCTCCACACCCTGCAGCGCTTTGACGAATACCACATTTATCCTGCCAACCTCTTTGTTACCAGCAAGGAACAGACCGAGTCGGCTATCCGAAAGATACAGGATGACCTCGTGATACAGGAACAATACTTTACGGATCTGGGCGACACCATCAAGGCGCAGCGCATCAAGGAACGTGTGGAATACGACATGGAGATGATCAAGGAACTGGGCCACTGCTCGGGCATCGAGAACTATTCGCGCTACTTCGACGGGCGAGCGCCGGGCGAACGCCCTTACTGCCTGCTCGACTTCTTCCCCAAGGACTACCTGATGGTCATTGATGAGAGCCATGTCAGTGTGCCGCAGATCAACGCCATGTATGGCGGCGACCGTGCCCGTAAGCAGAACCTGGTGGAGTATGGCTTCCGGCTGCCTGCCGCTTTCGACAACCGGCCCCTGCGTTTCGAGGAGTTCCACGACATGATACACCAGGTGATCTACGTATCGGCCACGCCTGCTGACTATGAGTTGCAGGAGGCCGAGGGCGTCGTTGTCGAACAGCTCATCCGTCCGACGGGACTGCTGGACCCTGAGATCGAGGTGCGCCCGTCGGAAAATCAGATCGATGACCTGCTCGACGAGATCCTCATGCGGAGCCACCGCGGCGAGCGTGTGCTGGTCACCACGCTCACCAAGCGCATGGCTGAGGAGCTCACCGAGTATCTTCTCGACCATGGCGTGAAGGCCAACTACATCCACAGCGATGTGGCCACGCTCGACCGTGTGAAGATTATGAACGACCTTCGGGCGGGCCTGTTCGATGTCCTGGTGGGTGTCAACCTCCTGCGCGAGGGTCTCGACCTGCCTGAGGTGTCGCTGGTGGCCATCCTCGATGCCGACAAGGAGGGTTTCCTCCGCAGCCACCGCAGTCTGACGCAGACGGCCGGACGTGCCGCGCGCAATGTCAACGGCAAGGTCATCATGTATGCAGACACCATCACCGACAGCATGCAGCGCACCATCGACGAGACCGTGCGCCGCCGTACCATCCAGTTGAAATACAACGAGGAACACCACATCACGCCCCAGCAGATTGTCAAGGACATCAAGGGCGTGCTGCCCACCGCCTCAGGCGAGACCTATGAGACGCCGCAGGCAGCGGCCGAGTACGCAGTGAAGGGTATGGATACGGCTGCCTTCGTCGCCGACCCCATCGTGCGCCGCATGACGCGCGACGAACTGCAGAAGAGCATCGACAACACCAAGGCCCTCATGGAACAGGCCGCCAAGAACCTCGATTTCATCCAGGCCGCACAGTATCGCGACGAGATCGTCAGGCTCGAGAGTCAGTTGGAGATGAAGTGAGTGCCCTGCCGTCGCCTTTCCCTTCCCAACGGCCCGGGCGGTGCGCCATTGTCGGGTTGTTGCCAGGCAGCGTTGCGGTAATTAAAATAAACGTTAAAAGTGAAGTGTTGTGGCCGAAGATGGAGCAATATTTATTAACTTTGCTTATTATAAGGATAAAAACGCATTCAAATGAAGAAAATACTTTTTTCCATCCTCATGCTCTTCCCCCTGTTGGGAATGGCACAGAACTCATGGGACACTCCGCAGGCCAAGACCAAGCAGACGAAAGAACAGAAAGCTGAGCGCCGTTCGCTTTTCGAGAAGAAAAACAAGAAGACAGACGCCAAGTATCTCAAGGGGGCCGTGCCTGAGGTGGACGGTAGAGTGGTGTTCACGCTCGACAAGGATGTGCCAGGCATGACGGCCGCACAGATCCATGAGACGGTGCGCACGGTGATGGAAGGCATCCTCGAGCAGCCTGAGCAGCTGAAGGAAATCAGCAAGATAGCCATTGACGACAAGGCTTCGCACACCATCGGTGCACGCATCTCCGAGTGGCTCGTGTTCAGAAAGAGTGCCCTGAACCTCGACCAGACCGTGTTCAACTATTCGCTCATCGCCAAGGCGAGCGACGGTCATCTGCACCTCACCATGGAGCGCATCGGCTACCAGTATGAGATGGACCGTTCGGACACACAGGGTCTGGAGACGAAAGCCGAGGACTGGATTACCGACAAGTGGGGCCTCACGAAGAAGGGGAACAAGTTGTCCAAGTACAGTGGCAAGTTCCGCCGCAAGACCATCGACCGCAAGGACAACATTTTCGACAGTGTCTGCAAGGCGCTCCATGTGGCTTACTGATCACATTACTCCTTTCGCGTATGGAATCAGGTAACGAATATCTTCAGCGCAGGCACCGTGACGGGCAAGAACAGAAGGACAACCATCTGCGTTTGCGCAATGTGTTGAACATCATCTTTATGCTCCTTGCCATTGTTGGTGTGGTGGTCTATTGTTGGTCAGACCACACCACGGGAGCCATCATTCTTTTGGTCGCGGTGGTTTTCAAGATTGTGGAGAGCGCCTTACGGATAAAATTTTGATGAAGAAACACCTTTTCTCCTTCTTGTTCATGTTGTTGGCAGCCGTTCCCGCGTCTGCCCAGGTGCGTAGTGTCAATACTGACGATTACAACTCGGTGGGGCCCGACGGCAATGTCACCACGGCCAGCCAGCGCCGTGAGCGTTCCGACACCACGTCAGCCCACAAGGAGATACCCCGTGGCATCTACGTGTGGACGGTCGACCCGCGCTTTGGCGACCGCCGCACGGCTCAGCTCGACACCCTGTCGCACATGTACATGAACACGCTGTTCACCACGGGCCTCCGTGGCGAATACAACACGACGGGCAACCTCGGGTCACCGCGTCAGGCGCGTGTGTTCATTGACCGTGGACGGGGTTCACAGTTCTTGTTTACCGATCCCTACGACTTCTTCGTCACGCCGGTCCAGGATTTCCATTTCACCAACACGTTGTCACCCTTCACCAACCTCACTTACAACAGCTGTGGCGACCGCACCAATGGCGAGGACCACTTCACGGCGAAGTTTGGCGTCAATGCAGGCAAGCGCATAGGCGTGGGCTTCAAGTTCGACTATCTCTACGGACGAGGCTATTATGACAGCCAGTCCACCTCCCATTTCGACTACACGATGTACGGCTCTTACCTTGGAGACCGCTACCAGGCACATCTTCTGCTGTCGACCAACCACCAGAAGGTGACAGAGAACGGTGGCATCGCCAATGACAATTACATCACCCATCCCGAGTCGTTCAACGAGTCGTTCCAGACGTCAGAGATACCCACCATGTTATCGCGCAACTGGAACCGTAACGACAATCAGCACCTTTTCTTTACCCAACGCTACAGCGTCGGCTTCAAGCGCAAGGTGCCCATGACTGCCGAAGAGATTGCGGCACGCAAATTTGCCATCGCTTCGCAAAAGGAAGCGAAGGCGCGTCAGGCCAAGGCCGATGCTGCCGACAAGGCCCGCAAGGAAGGCCGCGAGGTCGATGAGGCGGACGTGGAGGTCCACAAGACTTATGCCGGGCGGCCCGACAACGCCAAGATCGGCGTGCGGACAGCACCCGACAGTCTGAGCAGCGATTCCGCATCGTCGGCCCTGACGGCTGCCGGCCGCGTGGCTGTCAGCGGCAAGGCGGCTGCCGACAGTCTCATTGCACAGGCGAGTCAGGCCAAGGAGGATACGTCATGGCTCAAGGACGAGTATGTGCCGGTGACCAGTTTCATTCATACCCTCGACCTGAACAATTACCGCCGCATCTACGAGGCATTCAACACTCCCGCCGACTATTACCTCAACCGCTATGATGTGGCAGAGAAACTGGCGGGCGACTCCATCTACGACAAGACCACCCACTGGAGCCTTCGCAACACGTTCGCCATCTCCCTGTTGGAGGGCTTCAACAAGTGGGCCAAGGCCGGACTGAAAGTTTTCGGCACCCATGAGCTCCGTCATTTCACCTTGCCCGACTCCGTGGGCGTGCGCTCGTGGAACGAGAATGCCGTGAGCGTTGGCGCCCAGCTCATCAAGACGCAGGGCAAGACGCTCCATTACAATGTCACGGGCGAGTTTGGCGTGGTGGGCGTCAATGCCGGCGAGATCCATGTGGATGGCGGTATAGATGTCAATTTCCCCCTGTTCAACGATACGGTGACGCTGGCCGCCTCCGGCTTCTACCACCACGAGAAGCCCTCGTTCTACTATCGCCACTACCAGTCGCGCCACGCCTGGTGGGACAACGACGATCTCCCGATGACCGACCATTTCCGCGTGCAGGGCGTGTTCCGCTACCAGAAGACGCGCACCGCCCTCCGTGTGGCGTTTGACGAGCTTCGCAACTACACCTATTTTGCCACCACCTACACCACGGACAGCACCGGACGCTTCGGCAATGCTGTAACAGTCCGCCAGGCAGGAAGTCCCATCTCGGTGTTCACGGCCGACCTGAAACAGGATTTCACGTTCGGACCGCTCAACTGGGAGAGCGTGGTCACCGTACAGAAGTCGACCGATGAGGATATCCTGCCCTTGCCCTTGGTCAACATTTACACCAATCTTTACTTGAGGTTCAAGATCGCCCATGTGCTGAAATGCGACTTCGGTGCCGACGTGCGCTATTTCACCAAGTACAAGGCCCCCGACTACGTGCCTATGCTCGGTCAATATGCGGTGCAGGCTTGCGAGGAGAAGACAGAGGTGGGCAACTATCCTCTTGTCAATGTCTATGCCAACTTCCACCTCAAACATACCCGTTTCTTCGTCATGATGAGTCATGTCAACGCAAGCACCGGCAATTACTTCTTCACGCCCCACTACCCGCTCAATGGACGGGTGTTCCGTTTCGGCGTGAGCTGGAATTTCTTCAACTGACGGCTTGGATGCCTGCCGACACCCGGACCAGGGGTCTGCCGACATCTGGCGATGACGTGTCGCAGGGGCGTGACAACAGGACAGAAAACACGAAAGCTATGCAACAACCCCATGAAATCATCCGTGTCAACAGTCTGCGGGCGTGGCTTCTTGCTACGCGCCCCAAGACCCTTTCGGCTGCTGCGGTGCCCGTCATCATCGGCATAGCACTGGCCGTCAGGACCGTCGGCTGGGTGTGCCTTCCGCTGTTGCCGGCCGTCTTGTGCCTGTTGTTTGCCTGGCTCATGCAAATCGACTCCAACCTCATCAACGATTACTTCGATTATGTGCGCGGCAATGACGACCGCGACACCCGGCTGGGCCCCAAGCGCGCCTGTGCCGAGGGCTGGGTGACACTGCCGGCCATGCGTCTTGCCATCGCGGTCACGTCGGTTGCGGCATGCCTTGCGGGCCTTCCGCTCATCGCCTATGGCGGTCTCGAGATGGTGGCCGTGGGTGCTGTCTGCGTCGTGTGTGCCTTCCTCTACACCACCTTCTTTGCCTCCAAGGGCTTGGGCGATGTCCTGGTGGTTGTCTTTTTCGGCATGGTGCCCGTCTATTTCACGTGGTATGTCCTCATGCCCATCTATTGGCAGGACTTCAATATGTATGTCCTCGTGGCGGGCTTCTGCTGCGGCCTGGTGATCGACACGCTGCTTCTGGTCAACAACTACCGTGACCGCGACAACGACAAGGCCAGCGGTAAGATAACGCTGGTCGTCCGTGTGGGTGCCGAGGCTGCCGAGAGGCTTTACTGGTTTTTGCCGCTCATGGCCGGATTGATGTTGTTCGGCTTCCTTGTCCTTGACGGAAACACGCCTTGGTGGAAGGCCGTAGGCTTCATCCTGTTGGGCTTGGTTTATTATGTCCCCCATCAGATGGCCACCCGAAAGATGGCCGACATCGGGAAGGGTAGGGAACTGAACAAGGTGCTCGGCATGACGGCGCGCAACATCTTTGTCTACGGTCTCGTCACAGCGGCGCAGATACTTCTGTTTTGTCATATCGTATAAGCCATGCAACAACACGTCAACCTCGAGATCATGAACTTTGTGGAACGCGACATCCTGCCGCGCTACAATGCTTTCGGACACAGTCATGGCATCGTCCATGTGCAGCGCGTCATACGGAATGCGCTTGCCCTTGTGCCTGCGACGGGTGCCGATATCGACATGGTTTATGTCATTGCCGCCTATCACGACCTGGGCATGGAGGGGCCGCGGGCCATCCATCATATCACCGGAGGCAAGATCCTTGCTGCCGATGCGCGCCTGCGACGCTGGTTCTCGGCCGAGCAGTTACGTGTCATGAAGGAGGCGGTGGAGGATCATCGTGCCTCGGCCTCCCACGCTCCGCGCAGCGTCTACGGCATGATTGTGGCCGAGGCCGACCGTGACCTGGAGCCTCAGGTCGTTTTCTCGCGGACGATAGAGTATGGTCTGGAGAACTATCGCGAGCTCGACCGCCAGGCACAGTGGGAACGGTTTGCCAGTCACATGGACAGCAAGTATGGCGCCAACGGCTACATCAAGTTGTGGATACCCAATTCGCCCAACGAGAAACGTATCAAGACCTTGCGCGACATCATTGCGGACAAGGCGAGTCTCCACCAGGTGTTCGATGAGCTCTTCGACAAGCTGGCGCGCGATTAGATCTGCGGCAGGAGGCGGCCGGTGAACGAAGGAAAGGAAGCCAAGGGATGTGACCGTCCCTCACCATTCAACCCCAAGACATTCTTTTATGAGAAACAAATTATCTAATCATATCTTATCCATTATGAAGAAAACTTTGATTATAGCAGCCTCGTGCCTGGCCCTCAGCTGCAGCGCCACGGCAGGAGACCTGCACGTGTCGGGCAACCTGTCAGAACTGGGAAACGACACGCTTGTTGCCTTTACCTATCAGGACCGTCAGCCTGACCAGACCGTCAAGGTGTTGGCCAAGGACGGTGCGTTCGATTTCCACATTACTGTGGACCAGCCCAAATACCTGGTGATGCAGGTGCGTCGCCCCAAGACCGCCAATGCGGTACCCATGCGCAGCTATCTGATGCTTACGGCCATGCCCGACGAGGAGCTGAAGGTCACGGGTTCGTTCTCCAAGTATGAGCTTGGCGGCAGCGCCTACTACCAGCAGCTGCAGCAGTGCCGCCAGCAGGTGGCGTTCTTCGAGGAAGGCTCTAGGAACATCCAGGTGCAGTACGAGGAAAAGCTGAAGCAGGGCGCCAACCGCGACTCGCTCGAGAAAGCGCTCAATGTGACGTTTGATGAACTGAAGGCGAAGGCGTCCGACGTGGCCCTTGCCTACATCAAGCAACACCCCGACCAGGAAGCCAGCGAATATCTCTTGTCCTATGTAGCCGACGAGCGTTACAAGGAAGGCATTGATGCTCTGTCGGCATCGGTCCGCGAGGGCCGGCTGAAGAGCCGCATCGACGAGTATGCCGCCAGGGCCCAGAAGTCGCTCGACCGCGAGTTGGCCAAGAAGAAGGTGGCCGAGGGCAATCCTGCTCCCGACTTCACGCTCAAGAGCATCGATGGAAAGGATTTCAGCCTGAGCAGTCTGAAGGGCAAGACGGTGGTGCTCGACTTCTGGGGCTCATGGTGCGTGTGGTGCATCAAGGGCATGCCCAAGATGAAGGAGTACTACGACAAGTACAAGGGCAAGTTCGAGATTGTCGGCATCGACTGCAACGACACCGACCAGAAGTGGCGCGACGCCGTGAAGAAGCATGAGCTGCCCTGGCTCCAGGTGCGCAACGAGGGTGCCACTGATGTCACCGTGCTCTACGGCATCGAGGGATTCCCCACCAAGATCATCATCGACGCCGAGGGCAAAATAAGTAAGGTGGTGGTAGGCGAGAGTGAAGACTTCTACACCTATCTCGACCAATTGTTGAGCAAGTAACTTCGGCATTGCCCCGCAGTCAAGATGTGCTTGGGGTAAGAATGAGAAAACGAAGAACTACAAACAGCGAAAACGGCCGTCTGTCACATGATGTTGTGACAGACGGCCGCTTTCACTGTTTGCATCGATGTTGTGACAGACGGCCGCTTTCGCTGTTTGCATCGGTGTTGGTAATGCTTTGTGTGTCGCTTTTTGTTGATCGCCGGACAAGTCTGCCCGACGTCCAAAAGGTTAACGAACTGCCTGGTCGGACTGGAACCGATACAACTGTTATTTCATATTGGCCAACTCTTCGGCAGAAAGGCCGGTAGCTGCTATGATGATATCGGCCGTGGCTCCTATGGCAAGCAGACGGCGGGCCGTGTCAAACTTTTCGGTCTGCACACCTTCGGCCTTTCCTTCGGCGCGCCCTTTGGCCATGCCTTTTTCCATGCCTTTTTCCATGCCTTTTTCCATGCCTTCGGCCATGCCCTGTGCCATGCCCTGTGCCATGCCCTGAGCCCGTCCTTCTGCCATGCCCTGAGCCCGTCCTTCTGCCATGCCCTGAGCCATGCCCTGAGCCATGCCTTTTTCCATGCCCTGTGCCATGCCTTGTGCCATGCCCTGAGCCAGTCCGTCTTGCATAGCCCCGTCGA
>CAVIOP010000115.1:0-9244 GCA_963644485.1 bacterium
TTCCCCCATTTATTCCCTACGTTCCCCCATTTATTCCCTATTGCGGTGAAAACCGCAATAGGGATTTTTTTTGCCCTACCTTTGCACCGTAACCCAGGAGCCAGGCGGCAGTCCGGGGGTTGCGAGAGAACAAGTCACATCATTAATATCAAAACATTACACAAGCGACCAATGAGCATCTTTTTCACCATCACCATCTGGAAGTATTCTTTCAGCGTGAACATCAACAGCAACATTAAAAAATAAAACAAAACAGAAAAAAAAAGACAACATGGAGACAAAAATCTTGAGAGTGGTGCAGCAGGGCGAGGCCTTCGCTGTGCAGAGCCAGAAGAGCGAGAGCGGACAGATGATGAAGTGCAACATCGTGTTGCAGGAACTGGGCGGCAAGTATGAGAACCAGTATGCGGCGGCCATGCTCGGTCCCACGGCCCAGCTGCGCTTCGACCCCGGCCAGCCCGTGGCCGCCACGCTGCGCTTCACCGTCAGGGAGTACAACGGCCAGGTGTTCCAGGACATCCTCGTCACCGACATCACGAAGCTCCGCATGTGACCAGCGTCTTGCCGACGGCCTTCTCGCGAGACCTTTTGTCCGAATATTTGGTCATGAGGCGTGTGAGCCATTTGGAAGAGGACGGTCGGGGCGACGGCACATGCGGTGGCCTACGGCTTCAGCCGCTCCACCAGTTCGCGCATGCCTGCCGACGCTCCTTTCTTTATATGCGTGATGTTGCCGTATCCGTTCAGGTTCACGTCATTGGGGTCGATGAGATAGACGGGGCAACCCGGCTTGGTGTATTGCACCAGTCCAGCTGCGGGATAGACGTTGAGCGATGTGCCGATAATGACAAACACATCCGCCGCCGCTGCCTCGCGTCCCGCCGGTGTGAGCATGGGCACACTCTCGCCGAAGAAGACGATGAACGGGCGCAGCAGCGAACGGTCGCCCGCCAGCGTGCCAGGCACGATGTCGCTGTGCTCGGGGGTGAGCTCTTGGATGTAGCGGCCGTCGTAGGGGTCGTTGCTCGAGCATACCTTGGTCAGCTCGCCGTGCAGGTGGATGACGTGCGTGCTGCCCGCCTTCTCGTGGAGGTTGTCCACGTTTTGCGTGAGCACGCTCACCTCATAGTCTTTCTCCATCGCGGCCACCAGCCGGTGACCCTCGTTGGGCTGTGCATCCCACAGCTTGCGCCTGAGCATGTTGTAGAAATTGGTGACCAGGGTGGGGTCTGCCTCCCATCCCTCGTGCGATGCCACTTGCTCCACGGGATAATTTTCCCACAGCCCATCGTTGCCGCGAAAGGTCTTGAAGCCACTCTCCACCGACATGCCTGCACCTGTCAGGAAAACCACTTTTTTCTTCATAGTCATCTGGGTTATCAAACGTTATTATTGCACAAAAATAGTAATTTTTCGGGTATTATGGTCCTGTAAACAATTAAAAATAGTAACTTTGCGCATTAATTAAAACAATATTATCAGAAGAATGGATAAAGTAAGTTATGCTCTTGGTATGAGCATCGGCCGTCAGCTGCTGCAGATGAACGCCGCCGAAGTGAACGTTGATGATTTCGCACAGGCCATCAAGGACGTGTTTGCCTCCAAGGCCACGCTCACCGAAACGGAGGCTCAGGCAGCCGTCGAGAGCTTCTTCCAGAAGAAAGCGGAGGAACAGGCCGGCGCAGCCAAGAAGGACGGCGAGGCTTTCCTGGCCGAGAATGCCAAGAAGGACGGCGTGGTGACACTGCCTTCAGGACTGCAGTACCAGGTGCTGCGCGAGGGCAACGGCCGCAAGCCGTCAGCCACCGACCAGGTGGAGTGCCACTATGAAGGCACGCTCATCAACGGGCAGGTGTTCGACAGCAGCTACCGCCGCGGCGAGACCGCCACATTCGGCCTCAACCAGGTCATCAAAGGCTGGACCGAGGGCTTGCAGCTCATGCAGGAGGGTGCCAAGTACCGCTTCTTCATCCCCTATCACCTGGGCTATGGCGAGCGTGGTGCCGGACAGAGCATTCCGCCTTATGCCACCCTCATCTTCGACGTTGAGCTTGTCAAGGTGAAGTGACCCGCAGGCACGGGCAAGCACCGTGCGACAGACATGGAAATAACAGGAAAAACAAAATAAAACACAATGAAAAACTTAAAATCATTAGCCCTCGTGGCTATTGCCGCCGCTGGCCTCACGGCTTGCGGCAACTCCACTCCCAAGGCAGAACTGAAGAGTGATGTCGACTCCTTGAGTTACGCCATCGGTATGCTCCAGTCGCAGTATATCCGCCAGGTTGTCCAGTCGGGCCAGGCTGGCATCGACACGGCTTACATCGATGAGTTTGTGAAAGGCATCAACGAGGGTGTCAACGCTGGAGACGACAAGAAGAAGGCTGCTTATATCATGGGTCTTCAGGTCGGACAGGGCCTCTCCACCCAGCTGGTGAAGAGTGTGAACCACGAGGCTTTCGGTGCCGACAGCACGAAGACCATCTCCCTGAAGAACCTGCTCGCCGCTTTCGTCACCGGTGTCTACGGCAAGCCCGGCCTGATGACTCCCGAGACGGCACAGGAAGTGGCTCAGACCAAGATGGAGGCCATCAAGACAGCCACGATGATGAAGGAGTATGGTCCCAACAAGATTGCCGGCGAGAAGTTCCTCCTTGCCAACAAGAAGAAGCCCGGAGTGGTGACACTGCCCTCCGGCCTGCAGTACAAGGTCATCAAGGAAGGCAACGGCCCCATCCCCACAGACACCACCACGGTGACGGTCAACTATGAGGGTCGCACCATCGACGGCAAGGTCTTCGAGAGCTCTTACACCAACGGCAACGGCGCCGTGACCATCCAGCCCAAGCAGTTCATCCCCGGATGGACCGAGGCTCTGACCCACATGCCCCAGGGTTCAGTGTGGGAGGTCTACATCCCACAGAACTTAGGTTACAAGGAGCGCCAGGCAGGTGCCATCAAGCCCTTCTCTACGCTGATCTTCAAGATCGAACTGGTAAAGGTTGGAAAGTAAAAACTGAGGGAGACATACCATCATGAAGAAAATACTGTTGTTAGCCTTGGTCTTCGTTGCCGGCACCGCGCTCAGCACGGCTGAGGCAGGCAAGAAGGACAAGAAGGACAAGAAGAAAAAGGCAAAGACCGAAGCCGCAGCCGCAGCCCCACAGGCTCCGGTGGTGGCCCTCGCCACCACGTCGGACACCACCAGTTATGCTGCCGGCTATGCCGCCACACAGGGTCTGATGCCCTATCTGCAGCGCCAACTGCATGTCGACACCGCCTATATGGCTGAGTTTGTGCGCGGTTACCGCGAGGCCGTCAGCAAGGCCGGTGACCCCGCTTTCGTGGCCTACAGCGCAGGCGCCAGCATCGCCGAGCAGGCCAAGAACCAGATTCTTCCCAGCGTGTCACGCAACCTCGAGGGTAGCAATGACTCCATCACGGCAGCCCTCTTCCACGAAGGCTTCCTCGCCGGTGTCAATGCCGACACCACCTACTTCAACGGTCAGACCGCCGGCCAGCATATGCAGGCCCGCGTGAAGGCTGTGCAGGATGCCAAGAACGCTGCCTACAAGGCCGAGAACGAGAAATGGCTGCAGGAGAACGCCACGAAGCCCGGTGTTGTGACCACAGCCTCTGGCTTGCAGTATAAGGTGCTCACCACAGGCAACGGTGTCAAGCCCGAGAAGACGCAGACCGTAGAGGTCATCTATGAAGGCAAGACCATCGACGGCAACGTCTTCGACGCCACCTCACGCCACCAGGGTGCCAAGACCGACAAGTTCCGTTGCGACCAGGTCATCAAGGGATGGACTGAGGCACTGACCAGCATGAACGTGGGCAGCAAGTGGGAAATCTACATCCCGCAGAACCTGGCCTATGGCGAGCGTCAGGCCGGACAGATCAAGCCCTATTCAACGCTGATCTTCACCGTCGAACTGGTGGGCATCGAGCAGGAAGCCAAGGCAGAAACTGCCGAGACCACGACCACTGCCAAGAGCGCCACTTCGGCCAAGAAGACTGCTGCCAACAAAAAGACCACTAAGCGTAAGAAATAACACAGAAAAGTCCTTGCGCTATGACAAAATGCACGGTTATTGCAAAATAATCGTGCATTTTTATTGTCAGTATCAATAAAAATATCTACTTTTGCTCATTAGTATAAATATTATGAAAGCAAAAGAAATGGACAAGATTGACAAGTTGGACGAGAAGATACTGTCTATACTCTCCAAGAACGCCCGCATACCCTTTAAGGACGTGGCGGCAGAATGTGGTGTCTCGCGTGCAGCTATCCACCAGCGTGTGCAGCATCTCATAGAAGGCGGTGTCATCACGGGTAGCGGCTTCTACGTCAACCCGAAGAGCCTCGGCTACAGCACATGCACTTATGTGGGACTCAACCTGGAGCGTGGCTCGATGTATAAGGATGTCGTGAAGCGGCTGCTCAAGATTCCAGAGATTGTGGAGTGCCACTTCACTACAGGCTCCTACACCATGCTCGTGAAGCTCTACGCACGCGACAACGAGCAGCTCATGGACCTGCTCAACAACCAGCTGCAGACCATCCCCGGCGTGGTTTCCACCGAGACACTCATCTCCTTGGAGCAGAGTATCAAGCGGGAGATACCCGTTCCGCTCGACGACTAAACGACTATCCGGCATTCACCATGGAGACATTTCATCTGGAGTCGCATCTCCGTGAGGTGTATGCGACCTATCCCGAGACAACCCATCGCCCCGTCATTGGCATTACCGCCAACTATACCGAGGGCGACGCTGCCCTGCGCGACCGCTACTACATACAGGTGGTGCGTGCAGGGGGTATACCCGTCATTGTCCCACCCGTGGCCGACAAGGATGTGATCATCAACACCCTCGATCACCTCGATGCCCTCTTGCTCACGGGTGGCGGCGATCATAACCCCCTGTGGGCCGGACAGCAACCGTCGCCACGGCTGCACGGCATCAACGCCACGCGCGACTTGCCCGAACTGCTCATCACCCGACTGGCCTTCAACCGACAGATGCCCATGCTGGGCATCTGCCGTGGTTTGCAGACATTGGCCCTCGCTCTGGGCGGCAGCGTGGCACAAGACATCAGCGACTTGCCGCTCGACGGCCGTTCGGCCCTTAAGCACTCCCAGGATGCCGACCGCGCGCTGCCTACCCATACGGTAACCCTTCAGACCGGTTCCGTCCTTGCTTCCCTCTACGGCCAGGAAGGCCATGACGTGCCCACGATAGCCGTCAACAGCTTCCATCATCAAGCCGTGAGCCAGACAGGCCCGCACTTCCGTGTGGCGGCCCTGGCCCCCGACGGAGTCATCGAGGCTATGGAGAGCACCGAGATGAAGCCTATCATGGGCGTGCAGTGGCATCCCGAATGGCTCGGCGACGAGGGCCTGCCTGTCTTCCAGTGGCTGGTCAGAGAGGCTGACCTCTTCTGGCGGGCCAAGCAGTTGCACGAGCGTACGCTGACCCTCGACACCCATTGCGACACCCCAATGTTCTTTCCGCAAGGCGTGGAGTTCAGCCAGCGCGACGACCGCATCCTCTACGACCTACACAAGATGGCTGACGGACGGCAAGACGCCGTCATCATGGTGGCCTACCTGCCCCAGCCGAAGATGGGCGAGCAGTTCTCGCAGAAGGTGGACCTCGCGGGCATCATCCGGCATAATCCCGGCCTGGCGACGCTGGGAACGCACCTGTCACCCACGGAGTATGCCGATCTCATCTTCGACAAGCTCGAGTGTATCGTGGCCGACAACAGCGACTACATCAGTATCGCCCGCACGCCGGCCGACCTCTATGAGGACAAGCGCAAGGGGCGCCGCTCCATCATGTTCGGTATCGAGAACGGCCTGGCCCTCAACCATGATCTCGCCTGCGTGCGCCACTTCGCCCAGCGGGGAGTAGTCTACATCACTCTCTGCCACAATGGCGACAACGATATCTGCGACAGCGCACGCGGATGCAACACCCATGGCGGCGTGTCATCGTTTGGCGAGAAGGTCATCCGCCGCATGAACGAGGAGGGCATCATGGTCGATCTCAGCCATGCCGCCGAGAAATCGTTCTATGATGCGCTCGATATCAGCACCACGCCCATCGTCTGCTCACACAGCAACGCAAAGGCCCTCTGCGACGTGCCGCGCAATCTCACCGACGACCAGATGCGGGCCTTGGCCAAGAAAGGTGGCGTGGCGCACATCACGCTTTACCACGGCTTCCTCTGTAAGGACACGTCTGAAGCCACCATCCTTGATGCCATCCGCCATCTGGAGCATGCCATCGATGTCATGGGCATCGACCATGTGGGCATCGGGACCGACTTCGACGGTGACGGAACGGTGCGGGGCTGCGCCGATGCGTCCGAGCTCATCAACTTCACAAGGCATCTTCTCATGCGCCATTATAGCGAGAAGGACATCGCCAAGATATGGGGTGGCAACTGGCTCAGGGTCATGGCGCAAGTGCAAGCTGCTAAAAACAACCAGCAATGAAGAAAAAAACAATTCTGATTATCGTGTTAGCTATAGTCTGTGCCAGCGTAGCCTGGCTCTTCCTCACCGGTCCTCTGGCATCAACGGGAACCGATGCGGCGACGGAGGCCGATGAGACGGAAAAGATCAATCCGGTCGGGCCGACGTTCAACGCCGACTCGGCCTATGCCTTCACGGCGGCACAATGTGCCTTCGGACCACGCGACATGAACTCCGTGGGGCACGAGAAGTGCTGCGAGTGGATCATCGCCAAGTTCAAGCAATATGGTTGTGAGGTAACCACACAGAAAGCTGACCTCAAGGGATACGACGGTACCATACTGAAGAGCACGAACATCATCGCCCACTGGAACCCCAAGGCTACCACACGCATCATGCTGTGTGCGCACTGGGACTCGCGCCCATGGGCAGACAACGACCCCGACAGCACCAACTGGCGCAAGCCTATCCTCGCCGCCAACGATGCAGCCAGTGGCGTGGCCGTCATGCTCGAGGTGGCGCGCCTGCTGAGCACGCAGACGGGCGCGGCGCCACAGACGGACAACGGCGGCGCCCAGACGCTCATGGCCTCCGGCGCCCTGGGTGTCGACTTTGTGTGTTTTGATGCCGAGGACTGGGGCACACCCCAATGGAGCGACCGCGATGATGACGGCAACTCGTGGGCCCTCGGTGCACAATACTGGGCTGCCAACAAGCCGAACGACTATGCGCCGCGCTATGCCATCCTGTGTGACATGGTGGGCGGGCAAGGCGCACGTTTCTATCAGGAGGGCATGTCCCTGCAGTATGCTCCCGACATAGTGGGCAAGGTGTGGCGCGCCGCCCGTCAGGCCGGCTACGGCTCTTTCTTCCCCAAGAGTGCCGGAGGTATGATCACCGATGACCATATCCCGGTCAACCAGGTGGCCAACATTCCCTGTGTGGATATTATCGCCTACTACCCCGACTGTGAGCAGAGCTCCTTCGGACCCACATGGCACACCTTGGCCGATGACATGCAGCATATCGACGCCGCTACGCTCAAGGCCGTCGGACAGACCTTGGTGCAGGTGCTCTGCACCGAACAATGACCTTCTTTCGGGCTGACGCTAAAGACTGTGGAAAAGCTGCGCCAGCCCTTCTTCTGTGACATACAAACTGTATCAAGTTCCTTCTTAACCATCACTTAGGGTGCAATAAACAAGAAATTGCACCCTAAAGGTTTTTTGTTTTCTTGCTTTTTTGCTAACTTTGCACGAAAAGCCTATAAACGCATGGATGCTCTATCTTATCTGCAAAGGCGTTGCTCGCTGCGCCGCAATGTGCTGACGGGCGAGACGTTGTACGCACCGCAGGGAACCGACGATTACCAGCCGCTCAGTCGCGAGGCCCGCAACACGCTCATCCTGGAGGCTGCACGCGAGGGCGTGGAGGTGGCCGACGCGACGCTCGAGCGCTTTGTACACTCCACGCTTGTCACCGACTGGAACCCCGCAGAGGAGTGGCTCGACAGCCTCGACAGCTGGGACGGCACCGACCGTGTGGCCGACCTGGCCAACCGCATCATCACATCCAATGCCGATTGGGTGTCGCTCTTCCATAAGTGGATGCTGCAGATGGTGGCCCGCTGGACGGGTAGGGAGGTGGCTCACCGCGACACCATCGTGCCGGTGATCGTAGGGCAGTTTGGCTTTGGCAAGACTTCGTTCTGCGCTCTCCTGCTGCCGCCGTCTCTTCGCCGTTACTACACCGATCAGATCAAGCTCCGGTCTACGGCCGAGGTGCATCAGCTGGTAGTCGGCAATCTGCTCCTTTGCATCGACGAGTTCTATCAGGAGAACACCGACCAGGCGCCCGCCGTGCGCTATCTGCTGTCGCGCTCTACACCCGTCTTCCGGTCACCCTATGGCATCACGCAGCTGCCCCGACGGGGCATGGCCGCCTTCATTGCCACCACGGGAAACCTCCATCCCATGACCGATGCTGCAGGAGCGGCACGCCTCGTATGTGTGGAGGCCGAGCATGCCATCAATCTCGAGACGCCCATACCTTATGAGCAACTCTACGCGCAGCTCAGGGACGAGCTCGACGATGGTGCCGACTACGCCCTTACCGACACCGAGCGCGAGCGTATGGCCGTGCAGAATGCTCCGTTCCAGGAGGCCGACAACCTCGTGAAGATGATCCGTACGCTCTTTGCACAGCCGCCGCGTGGCAAAAGGGTGAAGGCTACCTACATAGATGCCATCATCGACCGGCTCATGAAGGAATATCCTTACTGGACGCCTGGCGAGCATGTCAACCAGGACGTGGGCTTTGCCCTGCAGGAGGCGGGCTTCGTGCGCAGCCGCATCCACGGCCGCTCGTGCTATAAGGTGGTCGAACGCGACCCGCGCAAGCTCGACTTCGTGGAAGACAGTGGTGTGGAGACTGCAGCCACCAATATCGACAACAACCCCTTGGCGCGTGCTCTGTTGTCGGGCCTCGGAGGCCTGGTAAAGAAAGATTAGAAAAGGACAACAAGGACTGATGTCCCATGACAGGCTGATGCCATAACCATCCAATTATCACAACTATGTCAAGCAACCAAGACAAGGGCTTAACCCCCATGATGCGGCAGTTCTTCGCCCTGAAGGCGAAGAACCCCGATGCCCTCATGCTCTTCCGCTGTGGCGACTTCTACGAGACCTACTGCGAAGACGCCATCGAGGCATCGCGCATCCTCGGCATCACGCTCACCAAGCGAAACAATGGAG
>CAVIOP010000116.1:0-9235 GCA_963644485.1 bacterium
TAGTAGTAGACCATGGCGACCCAAATGGCGACGTAGCACCATACGAATGTGCAAAGAGTGTCGATGACGTAGAAGAGTGGAAGGAACAAGGAAGGAAGTCCGGAGGGGTCTCCGATGGCTTCGCCGCCCTTGCTGACCATCAGAGCAAGCAACATGATGTAGGAGGGGCTTTGCGTGAGGAGATCTCCGATCCATGTGATGATGCATGTGAGGAGTGCGCAGATGAAGAGAAAGCCCCAGAGGCGCCAGCCCTGTCGGTATGGCTTTCCGAGTATGCTTCCCACTTTTAGGTCAGGTTCCATTATGTATTTTATGGTGGAATAGGCAGTTGGTAAGATGATGATGCCCCATGCGATGAAAAGGACAAAGACTACCGCAAGGGTGCTTGTCGCCGGGAGGGTGAGCCCCTCGCTATGTTTGTTTAAAGATAATGTTGCAGCAAGTTCTGCCAGCAGAATGGTGACAATAAGAAGCACGGTGAACAGGCCTATACAAAATAAGGTGGCGCGCAGTATGCGTAATCCGTTTTCCTTTCTTTTTCGGCCGTTGAGCAAACTTGTGATGGTTGCATAAAACCAGACAGACATGGCCACGCAGGCTATTGCCGCCGTTGTGGTGGTCGCAATGTTGGTTAAGGTCTCTTGTACACTGCGGAGACCTGTTGATAGGGTTAAGCTATTGTTTACCAGGACAATCTGGTATAGGCTTGTCAATGCAGACAGCAGTAGTGCCGGCTTCCATGTCCTTTTGATGATGGTCTTTATGTTTGACGTGAACAGGTCGTAGGCTGCGCGGAAGCAAGCCTGGACACTTCTGTCTTTATATAAATCCGTTTCCATGATATGTAGATGATTTAGGATTCTTTTGATGTGCGGCGTCTGAATTCAGCGCAGGTGATGGCCGTGGCGATGGCCACGTTGAGGCTGTCGGCAGTCAGCCGTCCTTCAGGGTAGTTGGGGATGAGCAATTTGTGGGTGATCAGAGGTCTGATGGCGGGCGAGATGCCGTTGCCCTCATTGCCCATGACGATGACTCCGTGTGCCGAGAGCTTCTGTCCGTAGATGGATGAGCCTTCCAGCAGTGTACCGTAGACGGGACAGTCCTTGGGCAATGAGCCAATCCATTGTGGCAGGTCGACGGAGTGTAGTCTGACACGGGCTATGCTGCCCATCGTGGCCTGCACCACCTTGGGGTTCCATGCGTCGGCTGTCTCCAGCGAGCAGAAGATGTCGGTGATGCCAAACCAGTCGGCTATGCGTATGATGGTGCCCAAATTGCCGGGGTCCTGTATGCCGTCGAGTGCCAGCACCAGCCCTTGAGGCAGGCCGGCTTCGGACTGTGTGGAACTGGCAGGCATGTGGAAGACGCCCAGCACCTGTTGCGGGTGTTGTAAGAATGACACCTTGCGCAACTCGTCGTCGGTCACCGTGATGACTTCCGTTGCCAGATTTGCGGCCAGCACCTGTCCGTTCTCTTCCAACCATTGCGGAGTAGTCACAATGAGCAGGGGAGACATCGTCTGCAGCAAGTCGCCTATCACCTTGGGGCCTTCGGCTACGAAGAGGCCTTGCTCTTGCCGGTGCTTCTTGTGTCCCAAAGACGCTATAAACTTAATTTTGTTTTTGCTTATCACACTGCAAATATAGCTTTTTCCCAAAAGAATTTATATATTTTTTGCAAAGATTTTTTCTTTCTTCAATATATTTATTAATTTTGCAACACTTTTTAAATAAGTATTAACTAAAGCTTAAAATATGAGAAAAACGATTCTTGCCGTTTGCCTGTTTGCAGGCGTCATGGCTGCCAAGGCACAGGTGAAGTTGCCCTCTTGGCTGTCGCAGGTCAAGTTGTCGGGCTATGCCCTTACCCAATACCAGTACTCCGGCCAGGAGAATGCCAAGGCCAACTCGTTCAACCTTCGCCTGGTGCGCGCCTCGCTCGACGGCCGTATAGCCAACGACTTTTATTGGAAGATGCAGATACAACTCAACGGCAACACCACTACGAATACCCTGTCGCCCCGTCTGGTGGACCTCTTTGCCGAGTGGCAGAAGTATGACTTCTTCAAGGTGAAGGTCGGACAATTCAAGCGCCCCTTCACGTTTGAAAACCCCATGAACCCCATCGATCAGGGTTTCATGTCGTATAGCCAGGCCGTCAACAAACTGGCAGGTTTTGCAGACCGCAACGGCATGCATGCCAGCAATGGCCGCGACATCGGAGTGCAGTTGCAGGGCGACTTTCTGAAGGTCAATGGCCGCAACCTGTTGCACTATCAGGTGGGCGTGTTCAACGGACAAGGCATCAACACCAAGGACGTGGACCAGCAGAAAGACATTATCGGCGGCTTGTGGGTGATGCCCGTCAAGGGCATGCGCATCGGCTTCTTCGGCAGCGAGGGGTCTTATAGCCGCAAAGGCACCTGGACCAACGAGCAGGGCACAGAACAGACGGGCATCCGCCGTCTGCCGCAGCACCGCTACGCCATCTCGGGCGAGTATAAGGTAGATGACTGGACGTTCCGCTCCGAGTATGTCCATGCCACGGGCAAGGCTTTCAGCAAGACCTACGAGAAACAGGAAGACCTGAGCAACTGCACGGTCAACGAGACGCTGGGCAACAAGGCCGACGGTGTGTATGCCCTGGTCATCGCGCCGGTCATCAAGCAGAAGATGCATGTCAAGGCCCGCTATGACCTCTACCGCTCAACGGGCGACTGGAGCCGCGCTAAGACCTACTATGAGGTGGGCGCCGACTATCTGTTCTCCAAGAACATACAGATCAATGCTGAGTATGCTCGTGTCAACGACCGCTCGCTGACCAAGCACAACTACAACATGGTAGACGTAGAGGTGGATTTCCGTTTCTGATATTCTTTGCAATCTAAACCTGTCAATGTTCTGAACGCAAAACTTAAACACCATGGAAGATAATAGCAACCATCATCACCATCAACACCAACATCAACACCAACACCAACACCAACACCAACATCAACACCAACACCATCATCATACCCATCACGTTGACGATTCGGAAATCTACAAGCGTAAGACTCTGAGTGCCAGCAAAAGGCGCAAGATTATCGGCAAGGCTCTCTTTGCGATATTGTCAGTATTTGCTTTGGCCATTGTCTTGTTTGCGATGTGGATTTACACCCACGAGTAGGAGTGAAATGGCAAAAACGAAACCCCGGCTTCCCTTTTCCTTGGGAGGCCGGGTTTTTTGGCTTACGTGTCCAGCGATTGCATTGTCTGTTACCGAAAGTGTCGCAAAACTGACAATTTGTTACCAAAAACGTTGGAGAAAACAATTATTATTGCTATTTTTGCATTCAAGTTTTGTCACGGCCCCGTTTGTCTCGGGGGTGGCAGGATATTACAAATAACACATAGCGAAATGAAAGTTTTAAAGTTTGGCGGAACATCTGTAGGTTCCGTGAAGAGCATTTTGAGTCTGAAACACATTGTGGAGAGCGAGGCGCGGCGACAGCCGATTGTTGTGGTCGTCAGTGCGCTCGGCGGTATCACCGACAAGCTTATCTCCACAGCGCAGCAAGCCGTAGCTGGCAATGACGCCTGGAAGACATCGTTCGAAGAGATGGTGGACCGCCATCACCAGATGATCGACACCATCATCACCAATACCATAGATCGTGAAGACTTGTTCAACAAGGTCGACTCCTTGTTCGAGCAGTTGCGCTCCATTTACTTTGGCGTATTCCTCATTCGCGACCTGAGCCGCAAGACGCAAGACGCCATCGTCAGCTACGGTGAGCGCCTCAGTTCCAACATCGTGTCATCATTGGTGCGCGGCTCGAGGTGGATGGACTCCCGCGACTTTATCAAGACGGAGAGCATCCACGGAAAGAACACCCTCGACAGCGTGCTCACCGGCAGCCTTGTGCACGACGCCTTTGCCGACATGCCGCGTGTCACCATTCTGCCCGGTTTCATCTCGAGCGACAAGCAGACCGGCGAGACCACCAATCTCGGCCGTGGCGGATCCGACTATACCGCTGCCATCATTGCCGCAGCCCTCAATGCCGAGGTGCTCGAGATCTGGACCGACGTCGACGGCTTCATGACCGCCGACCCCAAGGTCATCCGCTCAGCCTACACCATCGACGAGCTGAGTTATGTGGAAGCCATGGAGCTCTGCAACTTCGGAGCCAAGGTCATCTATCCGCCCACCATCTATCCGGTGTGCATCAAGAACATCCCCATTTGGGTGAAAAATACGTTCAATCCCGAGGGACGTGGTACGATCATAAAAGAAAAGGTGGAAAACGACAGCAAGGCCATCAAGGGCATTTCATCTATCAAGGGAACGACGCTCATCACGGTGTCGGGACTTTCGATGGTGGGCGTCATCGGTGTGAACCGTCGCATCTTCACAGCCCTGGCCGACCATGGCATCAGCGTGTTTCTTGTGTCGCAGGCATCATCGGAGAACAGCACATCCATTGGTGTGCGAGACGAAGATGCCGATCAGGCAGTGAACGTACTCAACAAGGAGTTTGAGACAGAGATAGAGGACGGTGCCATGTTCCCCATGCACGCCGAGAGCCAGCTGGCTACCATCGCTATTGTGGGCGAGAACATGAAGCACACGCCAGGCATCGCCGGAAAGTTGTTTGGCACGCTCGGCCGCAGCGGCATATCGGTCATTGCCTGTGCGCAGGGAGCCTCGGAGACCAACATCTCCTTCGTCGTAGACTCGCGTTACCTTCGCAAGTCGCTCAATGTCATCCACGACTCGTTCTTCCTTTCGGAATACAAGGTGCTCAATCTTTTCATCTGTGGAGTTGGTACCGTAGGAGGCAGGCTCATTGAGCAAATCAAAAAGCAATACGAACAACTGAAGGAGCATAACCGTCTCAAATTGAATGTGGTGGGCATTGCCAGCAGCAAGAACGCCATCTTCTCGCGCGACGGCATCGACCTGACCAACTACCGCCAACTGCTGAAGGCTTCGGAGCCCAGCACACCGGAGAAACTGCGCGACAACATCATCGGGATGAACATCTTCAACTCGGTATTTGTGGACTGCACTGCCTCGAAAGACATTGCCGCCCTCTATCCCTCGTTCCTCGAACACAACGTCAGCGTGGTGGCCGCCAACAAGATAGCCGCCAGTTCGGCCTACGAGAACTATGCCTACCTGAAGGAGACCGCCATGCGGCGCGGCGTGAAGTTTCTCTTCGAGACCAACGTGGGCGCTGGACTTCCCATCATCGGCACCATCAACGACCTGCGCAACTCGGGCGACAAGATACTCAAGATAGAAGCCGTGCTCAGCGGTACGCTCAACTTCATCTTCAACGCCATCGCCGCCGACACGCCGTTCTCCGAGACCGTGCGCCAGGCCAAGGAGATGGGCTATTCGGAGCCCGACCCACGCGTGGACCTGAGCGGCACCGACGTGATACGCAAGCTGGTGATCCTCGCCCGCGAGGCCGGCTACCGTGTGGAGCAGGCTGATGTGGAGAAGCACCTCTTTGTGCCCGACGAATATTTCGAAGGGTCACTCGATGAGTTCTGGAAGCATCTGCCTCAGCTCGATGCCGATTTCGAGCACCGCCGCCGCCAGTTGGAGGCCGAGGGCAAGCGTTGGCGTTTTGTGGCCACGATGGATGGCGGAAAGACCAGTGTGGAACTGAAAGCCGTGGGCAGTACCCACCCGTTCTACAACCTTGAGGGCAGCAACAACATCATCCTGCTCACCACCGAGCGCTACAAGGACTACCCCATGCAGATACAGGGATACGGAGCCGGTGCCAGCGTCACCGCTGCCGGTGTGTTTGCCAATATCATGTCAATAGCCAACGTTTAGTATATGAAGCATATCATCATCTTGGGCGACGGCATGGCAGACCATGCGGTTGCCCGTCTGGGAGGACGGACATTGTTGCAATATGCTGACACACCCTATATGGATATGTTGGCGCGCAAGGGACAGACGGGTAGGCTGATGACCATCCCCGACGGCTTTTTGCCCGGGTCGGAGGTGGCCAACAGCACCATCCTGGGCTACGACCAGCGACAGGTGTACGAGGGACGAGGCCCCCTCGAGGCAGCCAGCATAGGCTACGACCTGCGCCCCGACGACTTTGCCCTGCGCTGCAACATCATAGAGCTGGAGAACGGACTGATAAAGAACCACCATGGCGGACACCTGACGACCGAAGAGTCGGATGTGCTGCTGCAGACGCTCAACGAGCGTCTCGGCAACGACCGCATACGTTTCGTCACGGGCATCCAGTATCGTCATCTGCTCGTAGTGCGCGGAGGCAACAAGCACGTCGTCTGTGCACCACCCCATGACCACCCCAACGAGCCGTGGGCCGACCTGTTGGTCAAGCCCGAGGACGGATGGGCCGACCGTGTGGACACCAGTCATGGCGCCACCGATGGACTGACAGGCCAGCAGACTGCCGACCTCCTCAACGACCTCATACGCCGTAGCCAGGATCTACTCGCTGCTCATCCCTTCAACCTGAACCGTGCGGAGAAGGCCAACAGCATCTGGCCGTGGGGCGGGGGATACCGCCCGTCGATGAAGACTCTGCCGCAACTCTTCCCGCAGATACACACAGGCTCGTGCATCTCTGCCGTCGACCTGATACGCGGCATCGGCCGCTATGCCGGACTCGACGTGGTGAAGGTGCCCGGAGCCACCGGCCTGGCCGACACCAACTATGAGGGCAAGGCTGAGGCTGCCATTGACGCACTGAGAAGGCAAGACTTTGTGTTCCTCCATCTTGAGGCAAGCGATGAGGCAGGCCATGACGGTGACCTCGACCTCAAACTGCGCACCATCGAGTATCTCGACCACCGCATCGTGGAACCTATCTATAATGAGGTGAAGACATGGGACGAACCGGTGTGCATGGCCGTGATGCCTGACCATCCTACTCCTGTGGAGGTCCGTACCCATGTGAAGGAACCTGTACCGTTCCTCATCTGGTATCCGGGCATCGAGCCCGACGAGGTGCAGGTCTACGATGAGGTGTCGTGTGTCAGTGGTTCCTACGGATTGTTGCACTTGACGGAGTTTATGAATAAGTTTATGGAAATAGGATAAAACACGATAACCATGATGTACTATAGTACCAATGGCCAAGCCCCCAAGGCCACGCTGCGTGAGGCCGTGGAGCGTGGGCTTGCCCCCGACAAGGGTTTGTATATGCCCGAAAGCATCCAAAAATTGCCCAACGACTTTTTTGAGCACATCGACCAACTGACGTTTCAGGAGCTTTCGCTCGAAGTGGCGCGCGCTTTCTTCGGCGGCGATGTTGACGATGCTTCGCTGAAACACATTGTCTACGACACGCTGGCCTTCGAGACTCCGTTGCATCCGGTGGGCGACTCCATCTACAGTCTGGAACTCTTCCATGGCCCAACGTTGGCGTTCAAGGACGTAGGCGCCCGCTTCATGGCCCGTCTCTTGCAATATTTCATCGGTAAGGACCGCGAGAGCCGACCTTCAGCCACAGGCGATGTGAACGTGCTGGTGGCCACCAGTGGCGATACAGGATCTGCAGTGGCTAATGGCTTCCTGGGTGTGAAGGGTATCCATGTCTATGTGCTCTATCCCAAGGGCAAGGTGAGCCGCATACAGGAGAGCCAGTTCACCACGCTTGGGCAGAACATCACGGCACTGGAGGTGGATGGCGTGTTCGATGACTGCCAGGCGCTGGTCAAGCAGGCATTCATGGACCGCGAGCTCAATGAGCACATGACGCTCACCTCAGCCAACTCCATCAATGTAGCCCGCTTCCTGCCGCAGGCGTTCTATTATTTCAACGCCTATGCCCAGCTGAAACGCATGAAGGCGATAGCAACGCCGTCCAACATGGTTGTCTGTGTGCCCAGCGGCAACTTTGGCAACATTACGGCGGGCTTGTTTGCCAAGCGCATGGGGCTGCCCGTGAAGCATTTTGTGGCGGCCAACAATGCCAACGACATCTTCTACCAGTATCTGCAGACAGGCGTCTATAGTCCGCAGCCCAGTCGGCAGACGCTGGCCAACGCCATGGATGTAGGTGCTCCCAGCAACTTTGCACGCATCCTGGATCTCTATTCCGACAGTTGGGCTGACATCAAGGCCGACATCAGCGGTGCCACCTATACCGATGACGGCATCCGCGAGTCCATGCGCCTATGCCATGAGGCCACGGGCTATGTGCTCGATCCCCATGGCGCATGTGGGTGGCGTGCACTCAAGGAGCAGCTGAAGCCCGGCGAGGTGGGCGTGTTCCTGGAGACAGCCCATCCGGCCAAGTTCAAAGAGAAGGTCGACGATATCCTTGGCACCGACATTGCCATACCCGAGCGTCTGCAAGCCTTCATGCGTGGCAAGAAGCAGAGTGTGGAGATGCCCAACGACTTTGCAGACTTCAAGTCGTTCCTGATGAAACAGTAAGCGCGAGCATTCTCTGTCAACAGAGACTGCGTATGGACCATATATAAGCCCCAGCGGTGCGACATAATTTATGTCGCCGCGCTGGGGCTTGACATATCTCTTAATAGGTTGTCAACCTGTTGCCATGCGATACGGGCGGTTTACAAACTGATAAACGCCCCATGTCACAGCTGTGCCAAAAGGCTCTTTACATAGTCGCGTTGCCAGTTGTCTTCATGATGACGTTGGTGGCCGAGCATTAAGATGTCAATGTCAATGAGCACGATGCCTTGGCGTCGCTCCGTAGGTGATGAGCCAAGGGCATGCTCCATGTCTTTCAGTTTCTGGTGTAGGGTGGGGTAGTCCAAGTCGGTGCGGGCTTCGGCCAAGCAGTTAAGATAAAGGCCGTCGGACTGTTTGCCGTCAACGGGCTTCGTCCATATTGCTGACGTGAACCTGACGTCCGTCAGCGTTTGGCGCAGCAAGACCTTTGCCGCATCGATGTGATGCGGTGCGTCTTGGTTGCTTCCCAAACAAAGTAATACTTTTGACATGGCTTGTTGCATACTAAATGCTGCGTTATTTTTGATGGTTTTGGTGTTCTCTCATTCGCGATAAGGTGCATGACTTAGGGCGCATCCGCAAAGTTATAAAAAAATAAGAGAAGAACCCCCGTGGCGTGTTAAAAAATGAAGCGACCGCTCTTCGATTTCGAGTAGAATTATCTATTTGTCTTGAAAATTCTGAAAAAACAGGCCTCTCCGGACTGCACCATCTAGAGAAGAATTCAAGGCTTTTGTCCGATTAAATTTCGTTAAAAGTCTTAACG
>CAVIOP010000117.1:0-9184 GCA_963644485.1 bacterium
CCATAATGACCTTCTTGATTTCCTTAAGGGCATTTTCCATATCCTTGTTTCTGTCCTTCATTGACTTAACCAAATCTTCTTGAATTTTTTTCTCTATAGTATTCATTTTTGAATATAATTTAAATTGGTGATTCAGTTGGGATTCGAACCCAAGACCCACAGCTTAGAAGGCTGTTGCTCTAATCCAACTGAGCTACGGAACCATCATTAAGGATGCGCAAAATTAGCGAATTTATTTGAGTTTGAGAAATGTTATGGGGTGGTAAATATGGATTTTAACAGTATTTTAACTTTTACTTTGGTTTCGTTTGCCTCGTTTCCTGCCCCCGTATTCTTGGCTTTTGTCGAATGAATCATTTGGCATGTATGTGCCTGGATTCTACATCCGGGACATGAGTCGGCAATTCTCACTTCTTACCTTTGAGCTTCTGCTCCAGAAGCGTCTTGCCCGTTGTGGCCGAGCGGAAGATATAATGAAAGGTGAAGCCGCCTTCCTTGTAGGCTTTGCTCTGTGTGTTCTTGTCGAGCTCTTCCTGCAGGGCGTGTACGAGTTTGGACCTGTTCTGCTTGATGATTTCGACATTGTCGGCCACGTCGCGCAGCGTATAGTAATAGTGGAATGTCTTGTCCGCGCGCGTAAAAGTGACGCTGTCGGTGCGCTGGTTGTCGGTGAATGGGGTAGGGCAGTAGCGCTTGGTGAACTCGGCGACCTCCTTTTCGGCACGGTCTTCGAGCGTGTCGTGGTGGCAGGCGGTGAGACAAGCGACACCTGCGAGGGCCAGGAAGAGGGATAATATCGTTTTTTTCATGCGTCTAAATTTAGCGTTATAAATGGTAATCTCGGCGGTTGATGCGTCTGCTTGGACGCACCCGTCCGTCTATGTCGTATAGAGAGGACTTTGCAAAGTTAATAAAAATTAGCTAAAACGAACCGCATATATGATTTCTTTTTGCTAACTTTGCACTAAAGAGAAAGGATTACATGGAGAACATAAGGAACTTCTGCATCATTGCCCATATAGACCACGGCAAGTCGACTCTGGCTGACCGTATGTTGGAATACACCAATACCATCAAGATTACCGAGAACCAGATGCTCGACAACATGGATCTGGAACGCGAGCGAGGCATTACCATCAAGAGTCATGCCATACAGATGGAATATGCGCAGGGCGGTGAAAAGTATCTGCTCAACCTCATCGACACTCCGGGACACGTGGACTTCAGTTATGAGGTGTCGCGCTCCATTGCGGCGTGTGAGGGAGCGCTCCTTGTGGTGGACGCCACCCAGGGTGTGCAGGCCCAGACCATCTCCAACCTCTATATGGCCATTGACCAAGACCTTGAGATCATACCGGTCATCAACAAGATAGACATGCCCAATGCCATGCCCGACGAGGTGGAGGACGAGATTGTTGACCTGCTCGGCTGCGACCCTGAAGACATCATCCGTGCCAGCGGCAAGACAGGTGAGGGCGTGCCCGAGATCCTGGAGGCCGTGGTGAACCGCATACCCTCGCCCAAAGGCAATCCCGCCAAGCCCCTCCAGGCCTTGATCTTCGACTCCATTTTCAACAGTTTCCGTGGCATCATCGTCCTTTGCAAAATCGAGAATGGTTCCATCAAGCGCGGTGACAAGGTGAAGTTCGTGCAGACCGGCATGGAGTACACGGCCGATGAAGTGGGTGTGCTGAAGATGGACCTTGAGCCCCGCAACGAGTTGGGTACCGGTGAGGTGGGCTATGTCATCTCCGGCATCAAGGTAGCCACCGAGGTGAAGGTGGGCGACACCATCACCCATGTGGACAATCCCTGCCACGAGGCTATCGAGGGCTTCCAGGAGGTGAAGCCCATGGTGTTTGCCGGTGTCTATCCCATCGACCCCAACGACTATGAGAACCTCAGGGCATCGCTCGAGAAGCTGCAGCTCAACGACGCATCGCTCACCTTCCTGCCCGAGAGCTCGCAGGCGCTGGGCTTCGGTTTCCGCTGCGGTTTCCTGGGACTGCTCCACATGGAGATCGTGCAGGAACGCCTTGACCGCGAGTTCAACATGGATGTGATTACCACCGTGCCCAACGTTTCCTATATGGTCTACGACAAGCAAGGGGGCAGCAAGGAGGTGCACAACCCGAGCGGCCTTCCCGAGACGACACTCATCGACCACATCGAGGAGCCCTACATACGCGCCACCATCATCACATCGACCACTTTCATTGGTCCCATCATGCGTCTCTGCCTCGACAAGCGTGGCGAGCTCATCAGCCAGCAGTATGTCTCCGGCAACCGTGTTGAGCTCCATTTCATGATGCCGCTGGGCGAAATCGTCATCGACTTTTACGATAAGTTGAAGAGCATCTCCAAGGGATATGCTTCATTCGACTATCACATAGACAGTTACAGGCCCTCCAAGTTGGCCAAGCTCGACATCTTGCTCAACGGCGAGCCTGTCGATGCCCTCTCCACGCTGACCCACGAGAGCAATGCTGTGACGATGGGCCGTCGCATGTGCGAGAAGCTGAAGGAGCTCATCCCGAGACAGCAGTTTGACATTGCCATCCAGGCAGCCATCGGCGCCAAGATCATTGCCCGTGAGACGGTGAAGCAGGTGCGCAAGGACGTTTTGGCCAAGTGTTATGGCGGCGACGTGAGCCGCAAGCGCAAGCTGCTGGAGAAGCAGAAGAAAGGCAAGAAGCGCATGAAACAGATCGGTAATGTGCAGGTGCCGCAGAAAGCATTCCTGGCCGTACTGAAACTCGATTAATCCAGGGTGGGGTGGCACTCTCTGTGACCTCCCTGTCTGGCTACTGACCTATAGCGTAAAACAATAAAAACCAAAAACGAAACTAAAACGGGTGAAAAGATGAAAGAGCTACAAAACTCAACAAGGGACATAGCACGCGAGCTGGCGCGACGATACAGCACCATGACCCATGAGGAGCTGGATGTTCTGGAGAGCATCCTGGTGCCTCGCAAGTGTGCCAAGGGCGAAATCATACTGAAGGAGGGACAGGTCTGTGAGGACCTATTCTATATAGAGAAGGGTCTGATACGACAATTCTACCTCAAGAAAGACAAGGAGGTGACGGAGCACCTGGCCACGGAAGGCGGCGTGATCATGTGCATTGAGAGTCTCTTCAAGGAGGAGCCCACGCGGCTGCAGGTGGAGGCCCTGGAGCCCTCGCTGCTCTATGCGCTGCCCAAGCGGAAGCTGGAGCAGGTGGCGTTGCACAATGTGAACATTCAGATTCTATACCGCAAGATACTGGAAGAGAGCCTGATTTTCAGTCAGGTGCATGCCGACCTGGTGCGTTTCGAGACGGCGCAGGACCGCTACCTGCGTCTGTGCAAGCTCATGCCGCAAGTGGTGTTGCGCGCACCGCTGGTCTACATTGCCAGTTATCTCCAGATGACGCCCGAGACCTTGAGTCGTGTGAGGGCCGCTTCCGTCTGAACCGCAGCAAACGAATACGACAAAAGGCTTGCCGTCCCCGTAGAGGGAGGCAAGCCTTTTGTCGTCTGAGCATCGTTGCAGAGGCAAGCCTTTTGTCGTCTGTGCATCTCTTTACAGAGGCTTGTCGCTTCTGGCCGAAGGGGGTTAGTCCCAGCTCTTGCTTCTTATCTCTGCAAGGGCTTTCACCCAGTCGGTGTCGAGCGAGAAGGGTGTCATGAAGTTGGCATTGTTCACGTAGGCGCGGCAGAGGTCGTAGTCCACATCACCGAACAGCGAGTTGTTCAGGCTGGCATTCTTAAAGCGTGTCACAGCTATCTCCCTCTTGCTCTTGCTGTTGCCGGCCTCCGACAGGCGTTTGAAATACAGGTTCACATATTCCGTCATGGCATACGTCTCTATGCCGAGCTGCTTCTCGGAGAAGGTGGAGTCATCCTTGGCCTTGTAGAGCATGTACTCGATGACATCCCATTTGAACGACGCTGTCTTGCGCTCGGTCATGGGCTTGTCCTTGTTGTACTTGATGTCTTGGAACTCCTTTTGCATTCTCAGTACCTCGTTATAGATCTGTTGTGCGTGCGAGCTGACGGCAAAGGCACACAACAGTGCAAATGTAAGAAGTGTTTTTTTCATTGTTCCTATTGATTTATTCGTGTCTGATGAGGTGCAGGTGGTGGTCAATACATGCAGGATACTCGTCCTCGTAGTGGCTCACCATCATGAGCGTCTTGTTGTCTCTCTTGCAGAATGTCTCTATGACATCCTTGGCCAGCCGGCGGTTGCGGTTGTCAAGTCCATGGAGGGGCTCGTCGAGGATGAGCAGTTCGGGATCCTTCACGAAAGCCCTGGCCAGCAACAGCAGGCGTTGCTCGCCGCTCGACAGTTTCAGGAATGTCTGGTCCTCCAGTCCCTTAAGGCCGAAGATATCCATCCAGAAGCGGCAGATGTCATACTCAGCCGGATTGGGCTTGACGTAGAGCCCGATGGAGTCTTTCAGTCCGCTGGCCACAATCTGTATGGCAGGCAGGTCGCGCTGGTAGGCCCGGTGCATCTCCGGCGACACATATCCGATATGCTTCTTGATGTCCCAGATGCTCTCGCCCGTTCCACGCGCCATGCCGAAGAGGGCAATGTCGCATGCGTAACTCTGCGGGTTGTCGGCACAGACCAGGCTCAGCAGGGTCGACTTGCCGGCACCGTTCTGTCCGCTGATCACCCAGTGCTCACCGTTGAGGACGGTCCATGAGAGGTTCTTGAGAATGGTGCGTTGGCCGTAGCTGATGTTGACATCGCTCATGCGCACCACCTCATGACTGTGGAAGTCGTGGTCGCTGGTGGGCAGGGTGAGAATGGCGTCGGCCTTCTCCTGTGTCAGGACGCGTGGCGGTGTAGGCATGCGGTGTGCCAGGTATTCGTCGAGGCTGACCTTGGGCATGACCGTCTTGTCGTTCACCTCCACCACCTGGTGGATGAAGGGCGGGATGTCGTCGCTCTTCGACAACACCAGGACGACCTGCAGCCCCAGCTGTGCGGACAGCGAGGCCAGCAGCTCGCGCAACTGCAGACGTGTCTCGGCATCAAGGCCGATGAAGGGGTTGTCCATGATGAGCACGCGCGGTTGCGACAGCAGCACCTCGGTGAGCTTCAGCTTGCGCAGTTCGCCGCTTGAGAGCGAGATGATGTATTTCGCCAGCGAGGGACGCAGGCGGAACAGGTCGTAGAGCGTCCGCTGCACGGCGCGCCGTTCCGGCGTGTCGGCGCCTGCCAAGGCATAGGCCTTCTCCAGACGGTCCGCCACGGTGGGCGTGGAAGCATCAATCTCCTGCTGGTTCCATCGTTGTTGCAGGTAGTAGGTGCGGTCGTTGTCGCCTCCGTAGGCATCGCGGAAGGTGACATACTTGATGTTGTCGGACACCAGCCGCTTGGTGCTGGGCGAGAAATCATAGTCGGGGTCGCGGCCCAGTAGCGGATGGCGCCCGATGATGATGTCGACCAGCATCGACTTGCCGCCACCGTTGGGACCGACGATGGCCATGTTCTCGCCCTCGTCGAGCGTGAAGTTGACGGGTTGGGCCATGCGCCATGCGGGCATGCGCGTCACCCCGTTTTCTATGTTTATGACGTGTTTCATGCTATTTGTTGGATATGCGTTCCTGGTGATTCCTCACATAGTCTTTCCAGTTGTTGAAGTGGCGGGCTCCGGTGTCGGGTCTCGCCATTTGCAGGAAGTGGCAGTAGGCCGCGCCCAGGGCATCGGTGGCATCCATGAACTTGGGCAGGTCGTCCTTGGAGAACTTCAAGATGCGCTGCAGCATCGCGGCCACCTGCTCCTTGGAAGCCTGTCCCTGTCCGGTGATGGCCATCTTGATCTTCATCGGCGCATACTCGTGGATGGGTACATCGCGTCGTATAGCCGCGGCGATGGCCACTCCCTGCGCGCGTCCGAGCTTGAGCATCGACTGCACGTTCTTGCCGAAGAAGGGAGCCTCGATGGCCATCTCGTCGGGCAGATACTCTTCGATGATGCCTGTGACGCGCTCGAAAATCTTGCCCAGCCGCAGATAGGGGTCGCTCATGCGGTGCAGGTCGATGACGCCCATGGTCATCATCTCCGCTTTGTTGCCCATGACGCGCAGCAGACCGTAGCCCATGACATTGGTGCCGGGGTCGATGCCGAGGATAATCTTCTCCGATCTCTCCATGTGCGGTGCCGACTATCGGTCGAGGTAAGGGTTGCCCGCCAGTTCGCTGCCCACTGTTGTCTCGGCGCCGTGGCCTGGCAGTATGCGCGTGTCGTCGTCCATCTGGCAGACCATGCGCAGGCTCTGTATGAGTAGGAACATCGATCCGCCGGGCAGGTCCGTGCGTCCCACAGCGTGATGGAAGAGCGTGTCGCCCGAAAAGGCCACCTTCTCCTCCTTGCACCAGAAGAACACGCCGCCGGGCGTGTGGCCTGGTGTCTCGATGATGTCCAGCGTGTGAGTGCCGAAGGAGACGGTGTCGCCTGCATCGAGGTATCGGCCCACGGGTGCGATGTCGGCATCGGTCAGTTGCTGGCGCATGATGTAGGAAGCCTGTTCGGGCAGGGAGCCTATGAGCTCTTCGTCGGCCTTGTGTATCTCCACCTTCAGTCCCCACGTGTCATAGACGAAGCGGTTGCCGATGTTGTGGTCCACGTGTCCGTGGGTGGCCAGCAGATGCACGGGCTTCAAGTGGTTGGTCTCTATATAGTCGGTTATGGCCTGGCGCTCAGCCGGAAACTGTGCGCCGCAATCGATGATGACGGCCTCCAGGGTGTCGTCGCTCACGACATAGCAGTTCTCCTGTATGACGTTGCATACGAAGCGTTTGATCTGTAACATAGTCTGTTGTATGGTCTGGTGAACTCCGTTTCCCCTCAGATGGGGAGGTAGAGCACGTATTTCTCATTGAACCACTCGTCGTCAAAGAGGTCGGTGACGGGGGTCGCCTGTATGAGCTTGGCAAAGGGGCGCGTCTCGTCTGCGATGTTTCCGCCCTTGAGCACGAAGAGGCCGTTGGGGTAGGCGTTGTGCTGTGTCTTGCTGATGTTTTTGCGAACGATCTTCACGAGGTCGGGCAGGGGCATGACCGCACGCGACACGACAAAGTCGAACCGGTCTTTCTCCTCCTCGCCGCGTCGGTGTACGGCCTCCACGTTGGTCAGTCCGATGGCGTTGGCCACCTCTTGTGCCACACGGATCTTCTTGCCCGTACCGTCGATGAGTCGGAACTGGCAGTCGGGGAAGAGAATGGCCAGGGGGATGCCGGGGAAGCCACCGCCTGTGCCGAAGTCGAGGATGCGGGTGTCGGGCTTGAAGCGGCACACCTTGCCGATGGCCAACGAGTGGAGCACGTGGTGGGTGTAGAGATTGTCGATATCCTTACGGGAGATGACATTGATCTTGCTGTTCCAGTCGCGGTAGAGGGCATCGAGTGCCTCAAACTGCCGACGCTGTTCGTCGGTGAGGCCGGGAAAGTATTGTAAGACGTGTTGCATGCCTGTGTGTTATTTCTTGCGCAGCAAGGCGGCCATCTGCTTGTAGCTAAGCGTCACGCGGAGCTCGCCCACGGCGTGAGCGGCCACTTCGTCCTGGCAATAGATGAAGGTGATGCCCTTGCTGTCGATGATATAGTTGTCGGGTATATAGGGCGTCATGCCCATGAAGACCGTGAAGTCGTCTTGCAGCTGCTGGAGGGTGTTGACCTTGAACTGCCGTGCCAGGTCGGCCACGATCATCCGTATGAGGGGTGTCCCGTAGCCCGGGCGCAGGATGTCGGCCAGCGTGACGGTGGCACCCGTATGCTTGTTGAAGTTGCGTGCCCATGTGGCAGCCTGCCCATGCGCACCTCCATCATAATAATAGGTGTTGGCCACATAGTTGACGATACTGTCCGTTCCCTGCATGACGTGTGTGGTGACGGTGTAGGCACGGTTGTAGGCGGGCGCGTCCGAGGGGTCTTCCTTGAAGAGCGCCGCATAGTCGGCCAGATACATCCTGCGGTAGTTGGATGTCATGAGTCCGAGAGCCTTTTCCACGTAGGTCTTGGGCGTGTGCCCCTTGGTGAGGCCAGGGCGCAGGCCGGTGGTGTAATCGCTCATCAGCAGGTTGGAGGAGAGCAGTGTGCGGTTGATGCGCCACGCCGCTGCTGCCGATGCCGTGTCGTCGGCCTGCGGCTTGGCGTAGGCGATGTGGAGCGACAGTTGGCCACTTGGCATCTCGGCATCGGCACGGAGACGCACCACCGTATTGACAACGGCTGAGTCGAACACGACCCCCTCCGCCTCTTGTGATGAGGCGCCTTGATGCGTGCAACCGACCATGACGGCCAGCAATAGCAGAAGGGGTGTGAAAACTTTCTTCATGTCGTATGCCTTTCTTGTTTACTATGCTGTGCAAAGTTACGACAATTATTTGTATCTTTGCGGCAAAAAATCTAAATATAATGAAAAAGGCAGCGTTATTTGACCTTGATGGCGTGGTGTTCGACACCGAGCCGCAGTACACCCGGTTTTGGGGCTCCGTCTTCCGTCACTATTATCCCGAGCAGCCCGGCCTGGAGATGAAGATCAAGGGCTCGACCCTTGTACAGATCTATGACCTCTACTTTTCCGGCCGCCATGAGGACCAGGCTCGCATCACCCAGGCGCTCAACGACTTTGAACGTGACATGGACTACCTTTTTGTTCCCGGTTTCGAGGCGTTCATTGGCAGCCTGCGTCAGCAGGGAGTGAAGACCGCCGTGGTGACCAGCAGCAATGTGGAGAAGATGCGCAATGTCTACCGCAGGCATCCGGCATTCCCCGGATGGTTTGACGCGGTGCTGACCAGCGAAGATTTCTCAAAGAGCAAGCCCGACCCCGACGGGTATCTCAAGGCTGCCGCCCGGTTGGGCTTGGAGCCTGCCGAGTGCGTGGGGTTTGAGGACAGTGTCAACGGCTTGAAAGCGCTCAATGCTGCCCGCATGTTCACCGTCGGCCTCGACACCACCAATCCGCGCAACGTCGTGGAGCAGTATGCCGACCTCGTGGTCAGCGACTTCACCGATGCGTCGTTATGGTCGCGTATCACCGTTTAAGTGGATGGCTGTTCTTTATAAGACTTCTGAAAATTAGGGACTAACTTTTCAAAATGCAACGGTGCCGATGGTCTTAGGCTATCAAGAAAGCGGACAATCTATATGCTGAAAATGGGCGCGAAAGTCAGCAACCGG
>CAVIOP010000118.1:0-9154 GCA_963644485.1 bacterium
TTTCCCCAGTTTTATACGACAATAGAGACAATGAGAGACAATAGGTGCACTATAAAAGGAAAATATCGTCATGGATGTGGCATTTGTACGACAACAGAGAGATAGACAAAATCTGTCGTACACAGCAACCCGTTGCGTTGTGTTTATTTCTGCGAGCTGTGCTTACCCAATGCTCCGTAGACAACCTTGGCCACAAGAGGTTTGCTCGCTTCCTCCGTCAGACCGTGTCCAAGACGGCCATAGATAAAAGGAACCTCAAGCCCCTTGATGCAATAGTGGGTAATGTCGGCCACCAGATCGACGTTGTCTATATCGAACTCGCCATCGGCCTTTCCCTCGGCATAAACCTTACGGAACAGCTCAATCTCGTCTTCATCAAAATTCTTGCGCACCTTCTCTACTGTCCAGATGTTACGGAAAAACTCAGCGCGCAAGTTTCCATTTCGCACGACAGTCTCCCTAATCATACTGAGATGCGTGTAAATGAGCTCGATGATCTTGTCTTGCGGACGCGTTTTCATAGCTGCCACCTCATCCAACTTGTCGCTCAGACGTTCCAGCTCCGACTCTATAACCGCATAGTAAACTTCTTCTTTGCTATTAAAATAGGTATAGAGCGTGCGCCGTCCCTTGCCTGACGCGTTTGCTATATCATTCATCGTCGTTGCAGCCATTCCGTTCTTGGCAAACAATTGGCGGGCTACATCCACAAGCTTTTGTCTAGTCTTCGAGATTGACATGGTTTTCCTCCACGATTAAAATTGCACATCTGTTTGGTATGTGCAAATTTAATCAGATTATCCCACATAAGCAAAAGAAAAGTTTTAAAATGTCTAAAAAACAACGTTCCGGCAAAAATAATCGGCAAAACATTTGGAGAATAGCAAAAATAGCAGTACCTTTGCACTCGCAAAACAGAAACGGAGGGTTTCCTCCGAAAAATAACATCGCGGAGTGGAGCAGTTGGTAGCTCGCCAGGCTCATAACCTGGAGGTCGCACGTTCGAATCCTGCCTCCGCAACTAAAATCGGCGTAACAAGTTGAGAAATCAATGAGTTGCGCCGATTTCGCATTTTTAAAGCTCCGCCGATTTCGCATTTAAGGCTGCGCCAAAAATTCCATAGCCGAGCGCAACTGAGCCGCGGGCTGAAAGCCCAGCAATCCCATAGCCCAGCGCCCCCCATCATTGCAAAAACGTGAAAAGAACCATTTTATTCACACAAAAGGCCGCAAGCGTTTGGAGATTGTCCCTAAAAAGTGGTAAATTTGCATTTGAATAGATATAACCCTAACTAACGACAGCAAATGAAAAATTTCTTCAAATCGGTCTGCGCCACCATTGTCGGCCTGCTGGCCTTCGTCATCATCGCAGGCGCACTGGGCCTGATGAGCATTGCGGGCATGTTGGCCTCTTCACAGTCTACAAAGAGCGTGCCCGACAACTCGGTACTGGTCATCAAGCTCGACGGCTCCTGGCAGGAGAGAAGCGGCAAAAACCTCTTCGACAAGATCACGGGATCGACTACCTGCGGGCTCATCGAGACACTCGAAGCCATCAACAAGGCCAAGAACAGCGAGGCCGTGAAGGGCATCTATCTCGAGGCGGGCAGCCTCGGGGCCGACATGGCACAGATGCAGGAACTGCGCGACGCGCTGGCCGACTTCAAGACAGCAAACAAGTGGATCGTGGCCTACGGAGAGGCATACTCGCTCGGAGCATACTATGTAGCCTCCGTCGCCGACAAGCTCTACCTCAACCCGCAGGGCGTGGTGTCATGGCAGGGACTGGGCGGACAGATGATGTTCCTGAAAGACGCACTGGCCAAGATCGGCGTGAAGATGGTGCCGTTCAAGTGCGGCAAGTACAAGAGCGCCACGGAGATGTTCACCGAGGAGCGCATGAGCGCACCCAGCCGCGAGCAGACCGAGCGCTACCTCGGCGGCTGGTGGCAGACGATATGCCAGGCTGTGGCCAAGAGCCGCGGCATCCGCAACGACTCGCTGCAAGCCTATGCCGACCGCGTCGTCACACTGGAGGACCAACGGAACCTCATCCGCTACAAAATGATCGACGGACTGCTCTACAACGACCAGGTGAAGGGCGTGGTGAAAAGCCGCCTCGGACTGGACAAGGATGACACCGTGCCGCAGGTGTCGGTGGACGACATGAACGCGGCACCCTCGAAAGAAGAGGGCGACCAGATTGCCGTCTACTACGCCTGGGGCGACATCGTGCAGGACAAGTCGGAGCAAGTCTCCCTCAACGACGCACACCAGATTGTGGGACGCGAGATGTGCAAGGACTTGCAGGACCTGGCCAACGACGACGATGTCAAGGCCGTCGTGTTACGCATCAACTCGGGCGGCGGCTCGGCCTATGCCTCCGAACAGATATGGCACCAGATCGAGGTTCTGCGCACCAAGAAACCCGTTGTGGTGTCGATGGGCGGCGCAGCTGCCTCCGGCGGCTACTACATCAGCGCAGCTGCCGACTACATCATAGCCGAGCCCACCACCATCACGGGTTCCATCGGCATCTTCGGACTCATCCTCGACAAGTCGGAACTGCTCACACAGAAGCTCGGACTGCGCTACGATGAGGTGAAGACCAACCGCAACTCCACCATGGGCGGCGACATGACACCCATGAACGCCGAGCAGTCAGCATTCATGCAGGCACACATCGACCGCGGATACATGCTCTTCAAGAGCCGCGTGGCTCGCGGACGACGTCTCAACATGCAGCAGGTAGAAGAGCGCGCGCAGGGACACGTGTTCCTGGGGTCGGACGCCCTGAAGCTCCATCTCGTCGACGAGCTGGGCGGACTCGACAAGGCTGTGGCCAAGGCGGCCAAACTGGCCAAGCTCGACAAGCACTACACCGCCGCCTACCCTGCCCCCAAGAACTGGATGGACGAACTGCTTGAGTACGGCGACTACCAGGGAACGGCGCTCGACGAGCAACTCCGCCTCACCCTGGGCTCGTTCTATGAGCCTGTGATGATGCTGCGCACCGTCGACCAGCTCGACCCGCTGCAGGCCCGCTGCCCCTTCATCATCAGCAATCTTTGAGTACAAAGCCGATGGAAGGTGACCTCATTAAAATCAATGAGTGGCTGCTGCCGCTGAGCTGGCTCTACGGCTTCGGCGTGAGCTTGCGCAACCGTCTCTTCGACCTGGGCTTGCTGCCCCAGCAGGAGTTTTCCATACCCGTCATCGACGTGGGAAACATCACCGTGGGCGGCTCGGGCAAGACACCGCACGTGGAGTATCTCGTGCGCCTGCTGCGCGACAAGATGAAGGTGGCCGTGCTCTCACGCGGCTACAAGCGCAAGAGCCGCGGCTACGTGCTGGCCTCCGGCGACACGCCCATGCACGACATCGGCGACGAACCATATCAGATGAAGCGCAAGTTCCCCGACATCTACGTGGCCGTGGACAAGAACCGCAGAAAAGGCATCAGCCGCCTCACCGACGACGAGGCCACCCGCGACGTGGACATCATCCTCCTCGACGACGCCTACCAGCACCGCTACGTCAAGCCGGGCATCAACATCCTGCTGGTCGACTACCATCGGCTCATCATCTACGACAAGCTCTTGCCGGCAGGGCGCCTGCGGGAGCCGATGAAGGGCAAGAACCGCGCCGACATCGTCATCGTGACGAAATGTCCCAAGGACCTGAAGCCCATGGAGTTCCGCGTGCTGACAAAGGCCCTCAACCTCTATCCCTACCAAGGGCTGTTCTTCACCTGCATCGACTACGACGAGCTGCAGCCCGTGTTCAACAAGACGCAGAGCCTGCCCAACATGAGTTCGGCCAACGTGCTGCTGCTCACAGGCATCGCCTCGCCACGGCAGATGGAGCTCGACCTGAAAAACCGCTGCCGGTCCATCACGCCCCTGTCGTTCGGCGACCACCACCAGTTCAACGACCGCGACGCGGCACGCATCAGCGAGGCCTTCGCCCGGTTGCCCGAGCCGCGCATCATCATCACCACAGAGAAGGATGCCTCGCGGCTTGAGGCCACCCCGGCACTCACCTCCGAGGTGCGGCAAGCGCTCTACGTCCTGCCCATCCGCATCCGCTTCATGCTCGACCAAGAAGAACATTTCAACCACAAAATCATAAGCTATGTACGCAAAAATTCAAGAAACAGCATCCTGGCTAAAAGAAAGGATGACGGCAAGCCCAAAGACAGCCATCATCCTGGGAACAGGCCTAGGACAATTAGCTTCCGAGATAACTGACACCACAGAGATACCCTACCGCGACATACCCAACTTCCCCGTGTCGACCGTCGAGGGACACGCCGGCAAGCTCATCTTCGGCAAACTGGGCGGCAAGGACATTGTGGCCATGGACGGCCGCTTCCATTTCTACGAGGGCTATGCGATGAAGGAGGTGACGTTTCCCGTGCGCGTCATGTACGAGCTGGGCATCCAGACGCTCTTCGTCAGCAATGCAGCCGGCGGCATGAACCCGGAGTTCCACATCGGCGACCTGATGGTCATCACCGACCACCTCAACCTCTTCCCCGAGCATCCGCTGCGGGGAAAGAACATGCCCACCGGCCCGCGCTTCCCCGACATGCACGAGGCCTACGACCATGACCTCATCGCACAGGCCGACCGCATCGCTCAGGAGAAGGGCATCACCCTGCGCCACGGTGTCTATGCGGGCGTGCAGGGCCCCACCTTCGAGACACCGGCAGAGTACAGGATGTACCGCATCCTGGGCGGCGACGCCGTGGGCATGTCCACCGTGCCCGAGGTCATCGTGGCACGCCACTGCGGCATCCGCGTCTTCGGCATGAGCATCATCACCGACCTGGGCGGCTTCGACAACCCTGTCGAGGTGAGCCACGAGGAGGTACAGCAGGCTGCAGCAACGGCCGAGCCCAAGATGACGGAGCTCATGAGGGCCATGATCGCACAATCCTAAGCCACACCGTTTTCCGATAGGCATCAACAGACATTTCATGGAAATATCCAAGCTGGGTGAGTTCGGCCTCATCGACCGCCTCACCAACAACATCAAACTGAAGAACGACAGCTCGCGCTACGGCGTGGGCGACGACTGTGCCGTGCTCCGCTACCCCGACACGGAGGTGCTCGTCACGACAGACATGCTCATGGAGGGCATACACTTCGACCTCACCTACGTGTCGCTCACACAACTGGGCTACAAGGCGGCCATGGAGAACATCTCCGACATCTTCGCCATGAACGGCACACCCAGGCAGATGGTCATCTCCATCGCGCTCGACAAGCGCTTCGACGTGGAGGCCACCGAACAGATCTACGACGGCCTGCGGCGTGCCTGCGACAAGTGGAACGTCGACATCGTGGGCGGCGACACCACATCGTCGCTCACCGGACTGGCCATCAGCATCACCTGCATCGGCGAGGCACGGCAAGGCGACATCGTCTACCGCAACGGCGCCAAGGAGACCGACCTCATCTGTGTCAGCGGCGACCTGGGAGCGGCCTACATGGGACTGCAACTGCTGGAACGCGAGAAGATGGTCTACTATCAGCAGCTCGACGACATCAACAAGAAGATAGCCGAGGCCAAGAAGGCCGGCAACGACGCCCTCGTCAGCCATCTCAGGGAGCAAGGGGCCAAGGCCAGCGACTTCCAGCCCGACTTCGCCGGGCACGAGTATCTGCTCGAAAGACAACTGCAGCCCGAGGCTCGCGGCGACATCATCAAGCTCCTGCGCGACAACAACATCAGACCGACAGCCATGATGGACATCAGCGACGGACTGTCGTCGGAGCTCCTGCACATCTGCCAGCAGAGCCACTGCGGGTGCCGCGTCTATGAGAAGAACATACCCATCGACTACCAGACGGCCGTGCAGGCGGAAGAATTCAACATGAATGTCACCACCTGTGCCATGAACGGAGGCGAGGACTACGAGCTGCTCTTCACCGTGCCCATCGGCGACCACGACAAGCTCAACGCCCTCGAAAGCCAGGGCATACGACAGATCGGATACATCACCAAACCCGAACTGGGCACCAAGCTCATCAGCCGCGACAACCAGGAGTTTGACATCACGGCACAAGGCTGGAACCCGCTGAAGGACTAACACAAAACAGCGCCAAGCTTATGAACGCCAGAACAATCATACTCACACTCCTCGCCGCATGCGCCTCGCTTGCACAGGCGGCCGACCGGGTGAACATCACCGTGGTCAACACGCTCGCCACGCCTCGCTCGGAAGTGGTCGAGACACCGCTCGCCACCGTGCAACGCAAGCTCGGCGCAGGGCAAGACATCATCGTCACCGACGCCAACGGCAAGGAGGTGGCCTCGCAGCAGACCTACGACGGCAAGCTCGTCTTCCTCGCCGGCGTACCCGCCAAGGGCCGTACGGTCTATTATGCGCAGAAGGGCACGCCCCAGAAATATGCGGCCAAGGTGGCCGGACGCCTCTTTACCGAGCGGCAGGATGAGTTCGGATGGGAGAACGACAAGGTGGCCTACCGCATCTACGGACACGGAGGTGCCGTGGGCTACGACCTCTTCAACAAGAACACCACCGACCTCATGCTCGACTACTGGTATGCCAGCGAGCAGGACGCCACCATGCGACGCACCATCAAGGACCTGGCACAACGCGGCTACAAGGACCTGGCCGACCAGGTCTACAACGCCTACTGCTACCACATCAATCACGGCAAGGGCATGGACTGCTACACCGTGGGGCCGACACTGGGCGGCGGAGCCAACGCCATCCTCGACGACAAGGGCAACCTGCAGTTGCCGCAGTGCTACAAGACCTACAAGATCCTCGACAAGGGCCCCGTGCGCTTCACCGTGGAGCTGACCTATCCCGTGAGAGACATCGAGGGCAAGCAGGTCACCGAGAAGCGCATCATCACGCTCGACGAGGGCTCACACTTCAACCGCGTACAGGTATCCTACGAAGGCCTCGACAAGCCTGTCACCGTGGCGGCGGGTACCGTCGTCCACCAGTCGAACCCCACAGCCTATGTCATGGACGCCGGCCGTGGGTACATGGGCTACGACGACCTCGGCGACGCCAGTGTCTACAACGCCCACTACCGCGACCAGCTGGCCAAAGAGATGGGGCACATCTTCATCGGACTGCTCTTCCCGCAGAAGGACATCACGACCTTCTTCCAGCCACGTCCCAACGGCATCGCCACAGGACACATCCTCGCCAAGACAACCCTGAAGCCGGGAGCATCCTTCACCTACTACTTCGGTTCCGGATGGGACAAGAACGAGGCGGAAGGCCTGCACGATTTCGACGCATGGAAAAGTCTGCTCAGCCAGCAGGCACAAGCCGTGAGAACGCCCATGAAGGTGAGCGTCAAATAAGGTGAACGTCAAATAACCGAAATATTGCTGTCCGGTAAAACTTTTCGGCTGACCAGAATTAGGGCTGACACTTCTCACGAGGTGTCAGCCCTTTTGACTATCTTTGGATTTGCATTTAGTATGCGTATTCCGGTCGATACCCGTTCACCAATTCCGATGATATCCGTTCTTTGATTTCCGCTTCGCGTCCGATGATTTCCTGTGCCATACTTATCCGCTTACTTCGCTGCAAAGGTACTAAAGACGGTGTTTCGCGCAAAATAACCATTCACTATTTTGCGCGAAATGGAGTAGATGATATGTCTCGCGCAGAATAAGCAGCGCTCTTGCTTTGGTTCATATAAGCCGAAAAAAGGGCACGATTGCTCATGCCCCTAGAATATTAGCTATTGAACCACAACTTTCTTCACGCTTCCATCGCTATACTTCACGATGTTCACGCCCCCCGTTGGAGCAGTTAGCCGCTGGCCATTCAAGGAATAGCCGAAAGCCACATTATTTTCTATGACTTTTTTTTAAAAAGTTTTGGATTTACAATGCGCGAGCCGATGCGGGCTCCTGCTTTTTGTCTTTTTTGGTCCGCCTTTTGTCCGTGTATTACTTTTTTTGTTATCTTTGCACATAATAAAAGCAAGAAGACTCTATGGCACTGAAGTTATACCCCATCGGAATACAGACATTCGAACGGATCCGCAAGGAAGATAAACTCTACATCGACAAGACGGAATATGTTTACCGCATGACGCACACCAGCGGTACTTATTTCTTCTTGGGTCGTCCGCGCCGTTTCGGAAAATCGCTGCTGGTCACAACCCTGCAAAGTTATTTTGAGGGGAGAAAAGACTTGTTTGAAGGTCTCGCCATCGAGAAACTGGAGAAGGAGTGGACCCAGTATCCCGTGCTGCACTTCGACATGAGCGGCGGAAAGCACATGGAGAAAGAGCAACTGGAAAGATATCTTGATTTCATCTTGAAAGAAGAAGAAAAAAAGTGGGACATCACGACATCACTACAGGATGCCAACAACCGACTCATCGACCTTATCAATACGGCCTATGAAAAGACAGGCCGACAGGTGGTGGTGCTCATCGACGAATATGATGCACCCATGCTTGACGTAGCCCATGAAAAGGAACAGTTGGATGCGCTTCGCAACATCATGCGCAACTTCTACAGTCCGCTGAAATACTGCGAAAAGAAACTCCGCTTCGTTTTCCTCACCGGCATCACCAAGTTCTCGCAGGTAAGTATCTTCAGCGAATTGAACAACATCGCCAACATCTCCATGAATGAAGAGTATGCCGGCATCTGCGGAATTACCAAGGAGGAACTTTTGGAGAATATGTCGGAAGATATCGATATGCTGGCAGAGAACCTAAAACTCACGAGGGAGCAAACCATCGAGCGGCTGAAGGAACACTATGACGGCTATCACTTCGCATGGCCGTCGCCCGATGTGTTCAACCCTTACAGTCTGCTCAACTGTTTCGCCGAAAAGAAATTTGGGGCTTATTGGTTCAGCTCTGGTACGCCTACGTACCTTATCAATATGCTGCAGAAGTTTGATGTATTGCCTACCCAGATAGCCCCGATAGACACTATGGCTTCCGCCTTCGATGCTCCGACAGAAAAAATGAAGACCATTACGCCGTTGCTCTATCAGAGCGGTTACGTCACCATCAAAGACTACGATGAGGACACGTGTCTCTACACTCTCGACATCCCCAACAAGGAAATCAAGGTGGGACTGTACGACAACCTTCTGCCAAACTATCTCGACGGGATGCTGGCGGAGCGG
>CAVIOP010000119.1:0-9137 GCA_963644485.1 bacterium
CGCCGCTTCGCTTGCCCTGGGCTAAGTACTTTTGGGCTTTCAGCCCGTTCTCAGTTGCGCTCGGCTATGGGGATTAAGACCTTTGGGCTTTCAGCTTTTCGGCCTGCCCCTTAAGCTGCGTCGGCCCAATGGCCGTTGTAAAGAGTTTGGTGTGGAAACAGTAAAGGTTGTATGGGTTGTATGGGTTGTATGGGTTGTCTTAAAAACATTCTTGCATATCCGGAAAACGCCACACCGCATCCCCCGGCAACGAAGCATTGCTGGGGAATGCGGTGTTTAATGCGGTGTTGGCTGTTCCGTTATGCGAAGAGCCAGTTCTTCACGATGGTCTTTCCCTCTGGGGTCAGCACACTCTCGGGGTGGAACTGTATGCCGTGGATGTCGTAGTTCTTGTGGCGCAGGCCCATGATGCAGCCGTCGTCGCTCACCGCTGTCACATCCAGACAGTCGGGGAAGCCGGCACGGTCGACCACCCATGAGTGGTAACGGCCTATCTCGATGCGCTTGGGCAAGCCGGCAAATATCGGGTCGTTGCCAAACTGTGTGCAGGGGGTGGCCACACCGTGGTAGACCTCGGCAAGGTTGGTCAGCCGGGCGCCGAACACCTCGCCGATGGCCTGGTGGCCCAGGCAGACACCCAGCATGGACTTGCGGCCGGCATAGGTGCGGATCACGTCGGTCAGCAGTCCCGCCTCCTCGGGGATGCCGGGGCCGGGCGAGAGGATGATCTTGCTGAACGGCTCCAGCTGGTTGAGCGTGAACTGGTCGTTGCGGTACACCTCGACGGTGGCACCCAGCTGGCGGACGAGGTGTGCGAGGTTGTAGGTGAACGAGTCGTAGTTGTCGATGATTACCACCCGTTGCGCCATCGCGCTTCCGTTTATGTTGTCTTCAATCATCATTGTAGTTCCTTTTTTTGTCGTTTTGTTGTTCTGGCGGCCTCCGCTTGTCGGCCGCAAAGGGTTGGCACGCCTGCCGTCAGAGCGTCTCGGCTATCCTGACGGCCTTCATGAGCGCACCCAGCTTGTTGTTGCTCTCCTCAAGCTCATAGTCGTCGTTGCTCTTGGCCACGATGCCCGAGCCAGCCTGGAACCACAGCTCGCCGTTGCGCGAGATGAACGTGCGTATGACGATGGCCTGGTTGAGGTCGCCGTCCAGTCCGATGAAGCCGATGCATCCGCCGTAGGCACCGCGGTTGTGGGGCTCCATCTCGGAGATGAGCTGCATGGCCCGCACCTTCGGCGCACCCGACAGCGTGCCGGCAGGGAAGGTGTCGAAGAACGCCTTGATGGGGTCGGCGCCCTCGTCGAGCGTGCCGCTGACACGGCTCACGAGGTGGATGACGTGGCTGTAGAACTGCATGTCCTTGTAGAAGTCGACCTTCACGTCGTGGCAGTTGCGGCTCAGGTCGTTGCGCGCCAGGTCGACGAGCATCACGTGCTCGGCGTTCTCCTTGGGGTCGTTGCGCAGGAACTCGGCGTTGCGGCGGTCCTCCTCGGGGTTGCCCGTGCGGCGCGTGGTGCCTGCTATGGGGTCGATGAACGAGCGTCCGCCGACGATGCGGTTATGTGTCTCGGGCGACGAGCCGAAGATGCGGAAGCCCCCAAAGTCGAAGTAGAAGAGGTAGGGCGAGGGGTTGATGCTGCGCAAAGCGCGGTAGAGCTTGAAGTCGTCGCCCTCGTAGCGCTGCACGAAGCGGCGCGAGATGACGATCTGGAACACGTCGCCCCGCAGGCAGTGCTTGACACACCGCCTGACGTTGGCCTTGTGCTCCTCGTCGGTCAGCGTCGAGGTGCGCTCGCCCACGGGATGGAAGCCGTAGGGCTTCACGTTGGCGCGTGCGGCGGCCATCTCCAGGCGGTCGAGGCGCTGGTCGGCATCATCGCCCTCGGCGGCCATGGTCACGAACGTCATGGTGTTGTTGAAGTGGTCGAAGACGATGAGGTCGCGGTACATGATGTAGTAGATGTCGGGGGCATCGTTCTTCTCCATCGTGGTGTCCTTCACGGCGATGTTCTCGAAGTAGTGCACGGCATTGAACGACGTATAGCCGTAGATGCCGCAGTAGGAGGCCTCGGCACCCTCCACGCGGAAGCGGCGGAGGAAGCGGCCGAACGCCTCGGCGATGGCCACCTTGCACGCTTCGCCCTTGGCGGGGCCGGTGGGCGGCAGTGTCTCCTCGGTGCGCGACCCGTCGGGATAGGTGCAGATCACGCATCCGTGTGCCACGGCGATGGAGGCCATGGGATTGATGCCGATGAAGGAGCGCGCGTTGTCGTTGCCGTGATAGTCGGAGCTCTCCATGAGTGCCGACTGCGGATAGAGGTCGCGCAGGCGCAGGTAAATGCCGACGGGGGTGTAGAGGTCGGCCAGGATCTTGCGCGAGTGTGTGCGATAGTTAAAAGTTTCCATACTCACCAGCTAATTCCTTGTTCTTGAGATAGGTCTCCACATCCTTGTCGCCGCGTCCCGAGACGGTGAGCACCACCACATCGTCGGGCTTGAACTGGAGCTTCTTCAGTGTGGCCACGGCATGCGCACTCTCGATGGCGGGGATAATGCCCTCCATGCGCGTGAGCTCGTATCCGGCGTAGATGGCCTCGTCGTCGTTGACGGCGAGCACCTGTTCGCGGCCCTCCTTGGCCAGATTGGCGTGCATGGGTCCTATGCCGGGATAGTCGAGGCCGGCCGAGATGGTGAAGGCCTCCTTGATCTGTCCGTCGTCGGTCTGCATGACCAGTGTGCGTGCGCCGTGGATGATGCCCTCGGTGCCGCAGTGTATGGTGGCCGCCGTGTAGTCGGTGTCGATGCCGTGTCCGCCGGCCTCAGCCAGCACGATGCGCACGCGGGGGTCGTCGGCGTAGTGGTAGATGGTGCCGGCCGCATTGCTGCCTCCGCCAATGCAGGCGATGAGGCAGTCGGGGTAGTCGCGTCCTATCTTCTCCTGGAGCTGCCACTTCAGTTCCTTCGAGATGACGCTCTGCATGCGGGCCACGATGTCGGGATAAGGGTGGGGTCCCATGGTGGAGCCTACGATGTAGAACGTGTCGTCGGGATGGCAGCACCAGTCGCGGATGGCCTGCGAGCAGGCGTCGCTGAGCGTCATGTTGCCCGTGCGCACGGGGTTGACCTTGGCGCCGAGCATCTTCATGCGCTCCACATTGGTGTGCTGGCGCTCCACGTCGGTGGCACCCATGAAGATCTCACACTCCATGTCCATCAGCGCGCACACCGTGGCGGTGGCCACGCCGTGCTGTCCGGCGCCCGTCTCGGCAATGATGCGCCGCTTGCCCATCTTCTTGGCCAGCAGGATCTGTCCGATGGTGTTGTTGATCTTGTGTGCGCCGGTGTGGTTGAGGTCCTCGCGCTTCAGGTAGAGACGGCAGCCGTACTTCTCGCTCATGCGCTTGGCGTAGTAGAGCGGTGAGGGGCGTCCCACGTAATCCTTGAGCAGAGCCTCGTATTCACGCTGGAACTCCTCGCTCTGGATGATGGGCAGGTAGGCGTCCTGCAGGTCGTGCACGCACTTGTAGAGGATCTCGGGTACGTATGCTCCGCCGTACGGTCCGTAGAAGCCGGTGGCGGTGGGGGTGATGTTGTCTTTGGTGTTTGCCATGTGATTGTGTTATGTTGTTTGAGGATTGTGTTGTCATTGCAGGCGGGGCGTGGGGCGTGGGGCACGGCGCCGTGGCCTGTGCGGTGCTATTGGCCGAGAGCCTCATAGAGGCGGTCGATGGCCTTGTCGGGGTCGCGCGTCTCGTTGAGCAGTGTCACGAACTTGCTGCCGATGATGGCTCCGGCTGCGTTGGCCTGTGCACTGTGGAGGGTCTGCTTGTTGGAGATGCCGAAGCCGATCATGCGGGGGTTGTGGAGGTTCATGGCGTTGATGCGCTCGAAGTAGGCCACCTTCTTCTCGTCGAAGCCGTTCTGCGCTCCGGTGACGCTGGCCGAGGAGACCATGTAGATGAAGCCGTCGGTATTGTCGTCGATGAAGCGCACGCGCTCCTCGGACGTCTCGGGGGTGATCATCATGATGACGCGCACGTCATACTTGTCGGCAATGGGTTTCACCGTGTCCATGTAGTCCTGGAAGGGCAGGTCGGGGATGATGCATCCGCTGACGCCGCTCTTGACGCAACTCTGGAAGAAGGCCTCGACGCCGTAGTGCATCACGACATTGAGGTAGCCCATGAGCACCAGGGGGATGGTGACCTCGTCCTTGACGGCCTCGAGCTGCTGGAAGAGGCGGCAGAGCGTCATGCCGTTGGCAAGGGCCACGGTGCCGGCGCCCAGCACCACGGGACCGTCGGCCAGCGGGTCGCTGAAGGGGATGCCCACCTCGATCATCGAGATGCCGCGCCGCTGGAGCGTGAGGATGGTCTGTGCGGTCATGTCGAGCTCGGGACATCCCGCGCAGAAGTATAGGGAGAGCAACTTGCCGGGCAGCGAGGGTGTGGCGGTACCGCGCTCGGTGAGGGGCGAAGCGAATAGTTGGTTGATCTTGTTCATGATGGTTGGGGTTGAAAGTGTTTGCTGTTTGTTGTGAGGAAGAGGGGTCGTGTGGCGTCATGCCCGCACCTGACTGATGAAGGTGCGCAGGCGCTCCACATCCTTGCGTCCGGGCTCGGTCTCGAAGCGGCTGTTGAGGTCGATGCCGGCCAGCATGGGATGGTCGAACTGGCGCACGCGCTCGGCGTCGTCGGGTCCGATGCCTCCGCTGAGCAGGAAGGGTGTGTGGCCGTCGTAGGCCGAGAGCACGTCCCAGTCGAAGTGGTTGCCGCTGCCTCCTACCGTGGGGCAGCGCGTGTCGAAGAGGAAGAGGTCGGCGAGGCCCTCGTAGTCCCTGTAGCGTGCCACGTCGTCCTTGCCGGCCACGCTGATGGCCTTGATGACCTTGATGTCGGGCACGATGTCGGGGATGAGCGTGCGCTTGAGGTTGTCGATCATCACCGGGCTCTCCTGTCCGTGGAGCTGCACGTACTGCAAGTGGTAGTTGTAGATGGCGGTGACGATGGTCTGCGGCATCTCGTCGACGAAGACGCCTACGCGGCGGATGCCTTCCGGCTGGACGGCCGTGAAGTGTTTGCCCTGGCTGGCTCTTCTGAGGCGCTCTTCGCTGTAGTCGGGAATGATGCCGGCTCTGGAAGGTATCATCTTCACGCAGCGCTTGGAGCCGTTCCAGAAGATGAAGCCCATGAGGTCGATGTCGAGCTGTGACACTTCGCTGATGTTGTCGGCATCACGCATGCCGCACACCTTGATGAGCATCTGGCGGTGCGAGGGCTTGGCGGCAGGGTGGTTGTGGTGGATGGATGGGTTCATGGCTGAATGTGGAATGGGGTTCGGGTTGGCGGGCCTTATGGCCGGGCCGTCTGTTGCAGTTGTCCGATGAAGCAGCGCAGCTCCTCGCCAGGGTCGTCGGCCTTCATGAAGTGTTCGCCCATGAGGAAGCCTCTGAACCCTGCCTGGCGCAGGCGGCAGACGGTGTCGGGGTCGCCGATGCCGCTCTCGCTGACCTTGCAGACGCCCTGCGGCAGGCGCTCGGCCATGCGGAAACTGTTGGCTACGTCGGTGACGAAGGACCCGAGGTTGCGGTTGTTGATGCCGTACATGTCGGGCCCGAGGGCGGCATAGTCGAGGTCGGGCTCGCTGTGCATCTCGAGCAACACCTCGAGTTGGAGCTCGTGGGCGGTGTGGAGCAGCGTGCGGCACTCGTCGAGGGTGAGGTCGGCGGCGATGAGCAGCACGGCCGAGGCGCCGCAGTGACGGGCCTGGAGCAGCTGGTACTCGGAGATGACGAAGTTCTTGTAGAGGATGGGCAAGGTGACGCCCGAGAGGCGGGCCTCGCTCACAAACTCATCGTATCCGCCGAAGAACTGGCTGTCGGTGAGGATGCTCAGCGCCGTGGCGCCGGCCTGCTGGTAGCTCAGGGGGATGACACCGGCGCGGCCCTCGCGCTTGATCCATCCCTTGGACGGCGACTTGCGCTTGAACTCGGCGATGATGCCCGTGGCAGAGGCCTCGAGGGCCTGGCGCATGGAGACGGGCGGGTGCTCCTCCTCTTTCATCCGCTGCTCGACCATCGCCATGAGGCGGCGGGGCGGCACGTACTGCATCCACTCCTCCAGCTCGCGGCGCTTGTGGGCCACGATGGTCTGGAGGATGTCGGTCTGTTGTGGGGTCTGGTCCATGATGAGACGGTATGGGGGTTAACTGTTGATTTCGACAAAGCGGCGGAAGGTGCTGAGGGCCTTGCCCGAGTCGAGACTCTCGCGGGCGATGGCCACACACTCGTCGATGGACTTCTGCCCTTTCTCGAGCACCTGGATGGCAAAGGCGGCATTGGCCAGCACGATGTTCTTCTGTGCGGGCAGGGCCGTTCCCTGCAACACATTGTCGAAGATCTCGGCGGCCTCTTCCTCGGTGGCTCCGCCGACAAGCTCCTCGGGACGGGCTGTCTGGAAACCGAGGTCGGCGGGCTTGAACACGCGCTCATAGCTGTTGGTGGTGACCTTGAAGTTGCCCGTGAGCGATATCTCGTCGTAGCCGTCGATGCTGTTCACGATGCCATAGTCGATGCCGATGCGCTGGTAGACCTGCTGGTAGAGGCGCATCTGGTCGAGGTTGGCCACGCCAAGCAGCTGGCATTGGGGTTTCGAGGGGTTGATGATGGGGCCGAGGAGGTTGAAGAACGTGGGGAAGGGCAGCGCCTTGCGGATGGCGCCCACGAACTTCATGGCCTTGGCGAAGAGCTGGGCATGGAGATAGACGATGCCGCACTCGTCGAGCGAGCGGTTGAGCTTATCGGCATCGTCGGTGAACACCACGCCGTGGTTCTTGATGACGTTGGACGCTCCACTGACCGATGTGGCCGCGAAGTTGCCGTGCTTGGCCACCTTGTAGCCCGCACCGGCGATGACGAAGCAGGCCGTGGTGGAGATGTTGAACGTGTTCTTGCGGTCGCCTCCTGTGCCCACCACGTCGATGTAGCGGTCGCACTGCAGGGGCACGGGAACGCCTGTGGCAAGGATGCCGTCGCGGAAGCCCAGCAGCTCGTCGACGGTGATGCCGCGCATCTGTATGGCTGTCAGCAGGGCCGCAATCTCGGGGTCGTTGAGTTCGCCTTGTGTGATGGCAACGAGCAGGCCCTTGGTCTCCTCGCGCTGTAGCTCCTCGTGATTGAGCAAACGGTTGAGAATAAGTGTTACGTCCATATTTGTTTATATATTTAATTGTTTGTATTTTCATCTACCGCCATCCGTCATGGCCGGTGCTTGTTGTCCGCGCGTTACACCTTATATTAAATAAGGTGGGTTCGCCGGAGTGCCCGGCCGGAATGAAAATAGGCCTGTCGTAAGAACGGCAGGCCTATCGGTTTATCTCGTTGGAGCATCCACACGGCTGAGCGACTCACGACTGTTGAAATCTTGAGCTTCGCCACCACCAATATGCAGACACATGATTCTTCATTGCTTGTGTTATGATTACGGACGCAAAGGTACACAAAAACCAATAAACTGCAAACTTTTTAGTTAAAAAAGTTATTTTTCCCTTGTTTTACTTGCAAGTGTTGGAATCTTGGTTTATATTTGCCGCATATATGTTTCGCCACTCATATGCGAAGCTGTTTTTTCTTGAGGTTGGTAGCGTCCTGCACCAACCTCTTTTGTTTGACGTCCCCGGCGCCAAACAGAAGGGCAGCCTCATCGCATGCTTAAATCGACACGAAACCGAAAATAATCGGGAGAAGCAGCCGGATTATTTGGCCAATCTTTGTATCTTTGCAAAAGAACGAACCTTAAAAACATACATCCATGACCCTCAGACGACTGCTCTCTATCGCCGTGGCGGCACTCGTGAGCGCCACAGCCCTGGCCCAGCGCCCCGCCGACGTGCTCGACGCCGCCCGCAAAGCCAACCGTTACTTCATGACCAAATATGCCGACCCGACGCGTCCCACCTATGTGCGCAAGGTGAGGCCCAGCAGCCTGTGGACGCGCGCCGTCTATTATGAGGGACTGATGGCCCTGCAGGCCATTGACCCGCAGGAGGCGTATGTGGACTACGCCATGCGCTGGGCGCGCTTCCACCAGTGGACACCGCGCAACGGCGTCACGACAACCGACGCCGACGACCAGTGTTGCGGACAGACCTACGTGGAGCTGCAGACATACGGCAAAGCTGACGGCAGCGCAGACGGCAACGGCCTGCTCAAGGCCGTGCGCGAGAACCTCGACCGGCAGATGGCCACGCAACGTCACGACTACTGGTCGTGGGTGGATGCCATACAGATGGCCATGCCGCTCTATGCGCAGATGTACCGGCAGACGGGCGACGAGCACTATCTCGACTATGCCATGGACTGTTACCGCTGGACGCGCAATGAGTGCGGCGGCGGATGCTTCAACACAAAGACCGGACTGTGGTACCGCGACAAGGATTTCGTGGCTCCCTACCGTGAGCCCGACGGCCAGGAGTGCTACTGGAGCCGTGGCAACGGGTGGGTCTATGCCGCCCTGGTGCGTGTGATGGGGCAGTTGAGCCCCAAGGACAAACGATACAAGGAACTCAAGAACGACTATCTCGCCATGAGCCGTGCGCTCCTCGCATGCCAGCGCGAAGACGGCCTGTGGAACGTGAGCCTCCTCTCGTCACACTACGCCGGCCCGGAGCTCACGGGCACCGCACTCTTCCTCTATGGCATCAGCTGGGGCATCCGCCACGGCCTGCTCAAGGCCAAGACCTACCGCCCTGCTGCCGACCGCGCCTGGACGGGCCTGGCCACGAAGTGTCTACACGCCGACGGGTTCCTGGGATATGTGCAGGGCACGGGCAAGCAACCCTCCGACGGACAGCCCGTCACCTACACCTCCGTGCCCGACTTCGAGGACTTCGGCACCGGCTGCTTCCTGCTCGGCGCATCAGAATATTACTCGCTTCTGCTTGAGTGACGACAAAAAACCCAATTTTGGATACAACGCGTGAGCCGCGGGCTGAAAGCCCAAAAGTACTTAGCCCAAGGCCGCTCGGCGACGAAGGAGACGCTTGCCTAAGCAAGAACGCCCTGGGTTTGGCGTGTGAGCGTTGTGTGCGCCCTGCGTGAGCCGATGCGGGCTGAAAGCCCAAAAGTACTTAGC
>CAVIOP010000120.1:0-9134 GCA_963644485.1 bacterium
TTGCTGACTTTCAAGCCAATTTTCAGCATATAGATTGTCCGCTTTCTTGACAGCCTAAGACCATCTGCACCATCCGTCTGTGCCGCTTGCCCATGGGTTGTGCGGTCAGCTGATGGCTGCCCAGTTGATGTTGGTCTTGCGGAGCTCTTTCAGGCGGTCCCATAGGCGTGCGTTCTCCGGTCTGTTGCAGTCGGGGTCGTTGTCGATGATGCGCTGCGCCTCGTCGCGTGCCATCTGTACGAGTTGTCCGTCGCGAGCGATGTCGGCAATCTTCAGGTCGAAGGCGACCCCGCTCTGCTGCGTGCCCTCCAGGTCGCCCGGCCCGCGCAGTTTCAGGTCGGCCTCGGCGATGCGGAAGCCGTCGTTGGTCTCGCACATGATGTCGATGCGCTTGCGCGTCTCCTGCGACAGTTCGTAGCCCGTGACGAGTATGCAATAGCTCTGCTTGGCACCTCGTCCCACGCGGCCGCGCAGCTGGTGCAGTTGCGACAAGCCGAAGCGCTGCGCCTCCATGATGACCATGACCGAGGCGTTGGGCACGTTGACGCCCACCTCGATGACGGTGGTGGAGACCAATATCTGCGTCTCGCCGTTCACAAAGCGCTGCATCTCTGCTTCTTTCTCGGCAGGCTTCATGCGTCCATGTACCTTGCTGAGCTTGAAGTCGGGGAACACCTCGCGCAGTGTGTCGTAGCCCTCCTCGAGGTTTTGCAGGTCGAGTTTGGCGCTCTCCTCGATGAGCGGAAAGACAAAGTACACCTGCCGGCCTTCCTGTATCTGCCTGCGTATGCCGCTGTAGAGGCTCGTCGCCTGGTTGGTGTATTTGTGCAGGGTGACGATAGGCTTGCGTCCTGGCGGCAGCTCATCGATGACGCTCACGTCGAGGTCGCCGTAGATGGTCATGGCCAAGGTGCGCGGTATGGGCGTGGCTGTCATGACGAGTATGTGGGGCGGTTTGCTGCTCTTGGCCCATAGTTTGGCCCGTTGGGCCACTCCGAAGCGGTGCTGTTCATCGACGACCGCCATGCCGAGCCGCCGGAACGCCACGTTGCCCTCGATGATGGCGTGTGTGCCGACCAGGATATCGACCGACCCGTCGGCCAGTCCTGCGAGCACCTCCCTCCGCCGTTTTCCCTTGACGATGCCCGTCAGCAGTTCCACGCGCACGTCCATTCCCTTGAGAAACTCGCGGAGCGTGGTCAGGTGTTGTTCGGCCAGAATCTCGGTAGGGGCCATCATGCATGCTTGGAAGCCGTTGTCGAGAGCCAGGAGCATGGCCATGAGCGCCACAAGCGTCTTGCCCGACCCCACATCGCCCTGCAGCAGACGGTTCATCTGCCGTCCGGAGCGCAGGTCGTCGCGTATCTCGTGCACCACCCGTTTCTGTGCGCCCGTCAGGTCGAAAGACAGGTTGTCGCGGTAGAAGCGGTTGAACGCCTCGCCCACGTGTGCGAAGACATATCCCTGGTATTTCTTTCGGTGTTCGGATGTGTAGCGCAGGATGTTGAGCTGCACGTAGAACAGTTCTTCGAACTTCAGTCGCACCTGGGCACGCTGCACGTCGTCGAGAGACCGCGGATAGTGGATTTTGCGCAGCGCATCCTCGCGCGAGATAAGGTGGAGACGGCTCACCTGCGATGGCAGCAGCGTCTCGGGCAGCGCTCCGTCGGGTATCTTGCTCACCAGCGTCTTGGTGAGCTTGCAGATGGTGTGCGACGTCATGCCCGTGTTTTTCATCTTCTCCGTCGTCATGTAGTAGGGTTGCATGCCCATGTCGTTGAGACTGAGGTCGGCTGCCCGCTCGATCTCGGGATGTGCAAACTGGTAGCGGCCCATGTAGGCGGCGGGCTTTCCGAAGACGATGTACTCCTCGCCCACCTTGTAGGTTTTCATGGCATACTGCCCGCCCCGAAACCACACCAGGTCGGCCACGCCGTGTCCGTCGGAGAAGTGGGCCACGATGCGCTTCTGTCGCCGGTCGGCTGCAAAGGTCTCGAAGCTGAGGATCTTGCCCTTGATCTGCACGAAAGGCATGTCGCCCGTGAGCTCCGAGATGCGGTAGACCTTGGAGCGGTCCACGTACTTGTACGGGTAATACTCCATGAGGTCGCCCCACGTCTTGATGCCGAGCTGGCTGGTCAGGGTGTCCTTCCGGTGCGGTCCGACGCCCGCGAGATACATGATGTCTTGTGAGAGGATGTCCATGATGTGTGATGAGAACGGGATGGCCGCCGTCCGGCCAGTGCCCTATTGCCGGCTGATGATGAAGTCGGCGAGCTGTAGGTCGAAGGGTGTTGTGAGCTTGATGTTCTCGCGGTTGCCCTCCACCATTTGCACCTGGCATCCCAGGCTCTCCACGACCGACGCATCGTCGGTGAACGTGTCGCGGTAAGGTTGTGCGAAAGCCTGCTTGGCCAGCGCGATGTCGAACACCTGTGGGGTCTGCACGATGCGGTAGTCGGAGCGCGGCACGTTGCGCCCGGCGCTGCTGCCGCCTGTGAAGCGCAGTGTGTCGGTAACGGGCATGACGGGCAGGGCGGCATACTCCTCGCGTGCCGCTTCGTAGCAGCGGTCGATGGTGTCGGCCGACACGAAGGGCCTCACGCCGTCGTGGAAGCCTACGACACCGTCCTCGTCGGCGGGCACCAGCGCCAGACCGTTCTGCGACGACGCAAAGCGCGTGGCGCCACCGTCGGCAATGTCGTGGGCGATGGTGAAGTGATGGTCGGCGCACAACTGGCGCCAGTGGTCTTGCTGGTCGTGGGGCAGCACCACAATGATGTGGAGTGCAGGGTCGTAGTCGTGGAAGACCTGGATGGTGCGCATGAGCACCGGCGTGCCGCCGATGGGCAGAAACTGTTTGGGCTGGTCGGCGCCCATGCGCGTGCCTTTGCCTCCTGCCACAATGATGATGTAGTCCATGTGTGTGCGGTTGTGTGCGGTTGAGCCGTCCTGTTACTGCTCACCCATCAGGTGGGCATACTGCATGCCGCGCTGCAGGGTGCGTGTGGCATCCTCGCCGGCGAAGTAGCTCAGGATGCGGTAGGCATAGGGCAGGGTAGCCGCCGGTCCCTCGCCGGTGATGATGTTGCCGTCCTCCTGGAAGAGTTGTGCGGTGTAGGTGGCGCCTGTCAGGTATTTCTCGAAACCAGGCGAGCAGGTGGCCTTCCTGCCCTCGAGCAGGCCGAGGGATCCCAGCACCATGGGGGCTGCGCAGATGGCGCCCACGCGCCGTCCGGCATCATGCTGGCGCCTGATGGCCTGGCGCACGCCCTCGTGGGCATTGAGGTTGGTGGCTCCGGGCAGGCCGCCCGGCAGAAGCAGCATGTCGGCGTCGCTGAAATCGCCAGCCTGCTCAAACACCAGGTCGGCCTTGACGGTGATGCCGTGTGATGACTCCACCCATTCGGTTCCGGTGATGCTCACTGTTTTCACATCCACACCGCCGCGGCGGAGAATGTCCACTGGAGCCAAGGCTTCGATCTCCTCAAAGCCATTGGCGAGAAATTCGTATACTTTTGCCATGATTTGATGAATGGTTTCAATAAAAAGTCGTATTTTTGCATCGAAGAGTTGTTGCAAATTTACCAAATCTTTGCCATTCTCTGCCCTTTTGGAGGGAAAAAGAAGATTTAAAAACGAAAAAACATGTCTGAGCAGCATTTGCGTTTTGCCCTTTTCGGCAATGAGTACCAGGTGAAGAAGTCGGTGGCCGTGGAGCGCACCATCAGGTATCTGCACGCCCGCGATGCCGAGATTTACATTGACCGTCCCTACTACGAGTTTCTGTTGCGGCAGACCGGCGGCAATGTGACGTGCGCGGGCGTGTTCGACGACTACAACTTCGATGTCGACTTCGCCGTGTCGCTGGGCGGCGACGGCACGTTCCTGCGTGCTGCCAACCGTGTGGCCGCCAAGGGCATACCTGTGCTCGGTGTCAACACGGGCCGGCTGGGCTTTCTGGCCGACGTGCTCCCGGCGGAGGTCGAGAAGGCTCTCGACGAGATCTATGCGGGTGTCTACAAGACAGAGGAGCACACCGCCATCCAGATAGAGGCCGACGGTGAGCCCATCGAGGGCAGTCCCTTTGCCCTCAACGACATCGCCCTGCTGAAGCGCGCCGATGCGGCCATGATCACCGTACGCTGCAGTGTCAACGGCGAGTATCTCGTCACCTACCGGGCCGACGGCCTCATCGTCTCCACGCCGACAGGCTCCACAGCCTACAATCTCTCCAACGGCGGGCCTATCATTGTGCCCTCTGCGGACATCCTTTGTCTCACGCCCGTGGCACCCCATAGCCTCAACATCCGCCCCATCGTCGTCAATGATGACAGTGTGATCGAACTGGAGGTGGAGAGCCGTAGCCACAACTTCCTGGCGGCCATCGACGGACGGTCGGAGAAACTGCGCGAGGGGACGAAGGTTACCATCCGCCGCGCTCCCTTCAAGATTAAGATAGTGAAGCAGCAATCGTCACATTATTTCTCTACGCTACGCGACAAACTGATGTGGGGCTTTGACCAGCGATATGACGGCGTCCCTTCCACCCAAAGACAATAGCTCATATCCATGAACATCAAAAGACTGCTCAAGGTTCCGCCGTCACAATATGGTGCCAGGACCATACTAAGGTGGCTGTGGCGGGCTTGGCGCGGCAACCGTCTGCAAGCCACGCTCAACGCACTCATCGGACTGGCTTCGGTGGGTGTGTCGCTGTGGCAGGTGTGGGCCGTGCAGCGGGCCATTGATGTGGCGTCGGGCGCCCGCCAGGGGTCTATCTATGGCGCTGTGGCACTCATGGGCGCACTCATCCTCTGCGACTTCGGCCTCAACATAGCCAGCACATGGGTGCGCAATATCCTCGGAGTAAAGGCGCAGAACCGCATGCAGCAGCGCATGCTCGACCGCATCCTGCGCTCTGAATGGCACGGGAAGGAACACCGTCACTCGGGCGATGTGCTCAACCGCCTGGAGTTCGACGTGAGCAATGTGGTCGGCTTCTTGACCGAGACCATCCCGTCCACGCTTTCCGTGGTGGCTATGTTTGTCGGAGCGTTCTGCTATCTGTTGTCCATGGATGTGGTCTTGGCCCTGGTCACGGTGGCCATCATTCCGGTCTTTGTCGCCTTCAGCAAGATCTATGTGGGACAGATGCGCCGGCTGACGCGCGAGGTGCGTTCGTCCGACTCGAAGGTGCAGAGCGTGTTGCAGGAGACCATACAACGACGGGTGCTCATCAAGACGCTGGAGGCCGACGGAGCGATGGTCGGCCGACTGGAGGACACGCATTGTGAGCTGCGAAGGCGAGTGGTCAAGCGCACCGCCTTCTCGGTGTTCAGCAATCTCGTGCTCAATTTCGGCTTTGCCCTGGGCTACCTCGTGGCTTTTCTCTGGGCCGCCGTGAGGATGTCGGAGAAGACGCTTACCTTTGGCGGCATGACGGCCTTCCTGCAGCTGGTCAACCGCATACAGAGCCCGGCACGGTCGCTGACCAAGCTGGTGCCGGCCTTCGTGTCGGTATTCACGGCCGCTGAACGGCTGATGGAACTGGAGGATAACCCGCTGGAAGAGCAGGGCGACCCCATCCTGTTGCCGAAACCCTGTGGAGTGAGACTGGAGGATGTCGGCTACGCCTACGACGAGGCCAACGGTTCCGTCATCACCCATCTCAACTTCGATTTCCGGCCAGGGTCGTGCACGGCGGTACTGGGAGAGACGGGTGCCGGCAAGACCACGCTGATCCGTCTTGTCCTGGCGCTCTTGCGGCCGCAGCAGGGGCGCATCGTCTTGTATGGCGGTGACAAGCATCATGAGCTGTCGCCTCGTTTGCGATGCAATTTCGTCTATGTGCCGCAGGGCAACACGCTGATGAGCGGCACCATACGCGACAACCTCCGGCTGGGCAAGCCCGATGCCTCGGATGAGGAGATGGCGGAGGCTCTCAAGACGAGTTGTGCCGACTTTGTCATGCAACTGCCCGATGGCCTCGACACCATGTGTAGCGAGGCGGGAGGCGGACTCTCCGAGGGACAGGCTCAGCGCATAGCCATCGCCCGGGCCTTGTTGCGCGACCGGGCGGTGATGCTCTTCGATGAGGCCACATCGGCCCTTGACCCGGAAACGGAGCGACTGTTGCTTCACAACATTCTTGCCGCACATGACAAGACGGTCATCTTCGTCACCCATCGGCCCGCCGTGGTCGACTATTGCGACCAGACACTTCGCATAGACAAACTCCAGGCAACAGCGGAAAAAACAAGTTGAGCTGTTCGTCACTTATAGAAACGCCTTATAATATAAATAGGTGGAGCCGAACGGCGACAAGGATAGGAAAAGAAAAAGGCCAAGCGACATCTCCTGTCACTTGGCCTTTGCCTTGTAGATGGTCGGGATTACTGGACTCGAACCAGCGACCCCTACGTCCCGAACGTAGTGCGCTACCAACTGCGCTAAATCCCGATGGTCTCTGCATGGATGATGACCCGTAAAAGCCTTCATCACTTGAAGACGAGTGCAAAGTTACTTTTTTTTTTTGAAACACGTGCATTTTTTTTCGGAAAAATTTGCAGGTTCCGAAAAAAAGCACTACCTTTGCACTCGCAAATGAGAAATACAACACCAAGAGTTGCGCTTCTCATGCAAGACAAAGGGTACCTTAGCTCAGGTGGTAGAGCAATGGACTGAAAATCCATGTGTCCTTGGTTCAACTCCAAGAGGTACCACTTCCTCCTTTCATTCTGTCCGGTTCTCGTTTTGCGAGGCCGGACTTTTCGTTTTTATGCTGTATTGTGTCTTAGCCTGAATCATTCATAGGTTACGAATAACAATGTTCTATGAATCATTCAGGTTAGAATGCTTGTCTCGGTTTTGCTCTGCACTTGGCATCCTCCAGTATAGTGCAGCGGGTGTCTTACACCTCGTCCATGTGCAGCAGTTTATGTCCGTCAAACTGCATGATGATCTTGTGCAGGTGTGTGCCCTGTCGCAACGCTTCCACACGCGGAGCCATGGCATAGCGGTTTATCTGGTCTACGGCATCGTTCCATTGTTTTCCTATTCTTGTAGCATAGGCTTCTGGCTTCTCGCCCTTGTCTTTCTTCGGAGCCAGTTTTAGTTCGAGGATGTAACTATGCTTTGTGGGGTAATGGGTCAGGTCGGGCAACAGGAAAAAGTCGCAATAACCATGGTTGAGTTCCAACTCTGGTGCAACGTAGTAGTATGCATTAAGACTGAGATATGCCATGAAGAATCCCTGTAGGTTGCGCTCACCCTCTATGGCATCGCGCACAGACGACACCCGTTCATAGGCATCGGCCATCATCTGCAGCGCCTCGCGCCATTGACCCTCGAAGGCCATTACCGTGAATTTGTATTCCAGATCATTCAGATCCACATACTTTTGTTCTTGATATTCCTCCAGTAGATATTCGTAGTATTGCTTGCGAACATTGTTATTGGGTATTCCGAGCACCAGCAGGCTACCGTAGGTTGCCTTGATGGTGAGCATGCCGTAGTAGAAAAGCAGACTAGGGAATATCTTTGGGTCGGTAATGCGTCGGGCAGGGAAGGTCTCCTCCAGTTTTGCCACAATCTGCCCCGTCTCTGCAATGGTGCGTATGACGCCCTTGCGGTCGCCGTCGAGTTTGTCGAGTTGTATGAGGCGGCGCATCTTGTTGTAGTCGGTCTTTGTGTTCGGATCGATCATTTCGTCAGGCCCCTCACCATATTTTATGTAGTTACGGAGGTAATAGAGCACCATGTCGCAGTTGAACACGCGGCTCTGCGTTTCCAATGCTTTCCTTGCAAAACAATAGTTGTCGTACCATGGCTTCATCTCTTCGATGGCTGCCTCAATGTCGGCTTCGGGGCGAATTTTCCCGTTTTGCTGGTAATAGGTAAACATTTCGCGCACATCTTCGGTTGAGAAACCCAGCATTTGGTTGAAATCTTCCTTAGTGGAGATATGCCAGCCTATGTTGAAGCCGCTGGTCACGTCGTCGAGTGTCACGGGGCTCACACCCGTGATGAAAATGCGCTCGAAGGTGCCCTTGAACTTCTTGAAGATGTCGCGATAGAACCCTTCGGCATGAGTCATGGCCCAGTAGACCTCTTCACCCTGCTCGTTGAGTACGGTGTTGGTGAAGTTGTCGTATTCGTCGATGATGAGATAGGTGGAGAGATTGCGCCGCTTCGACTCGTCGTTGATGAGGTTGAGTTTATCGATTGCTGTTTTTGCCTCAAGTACCTTCTTTACAAAATCTTCAGTGTAATATTGGCGATAGTCGTTTATGAAACCGTTTAATTTTACGCTGCAGTAACTGTTGAAATTATCTTCCAACTGCTCTATGGTACCGCCCACCTGCGAGAAGTCGAGATGCATCACAAGGAATTTGCCCTGCAATGGTGTAGGGTGCTGGCCTATCCACAAGTCGCCGAACAATTTGTCAAACTTGTCTGTCCCGTTGATGTCATAATAAGCCTTGAGCATGCTTATGAAGATGCTCTTGCCAAACCTGCGCGGGCGGATGAAGAACAGATAACTGGCTTCATCTTCCAGTAACGGCAAGTACATCGTCTTGTCGACGTAGTACATGTTGTCGCGCCGTACTCTGTTGAAGTCTGATATGCCGTAAGGCACTCCTTTAACCTTGTTTTGCTGCTCCATAGTTTTTAGGCGTGTTCTAAAAATCCACGCATCGTTATTTTGTTTTCGGCTAAAAATCCATCAAAGGTAATTTCCAGCCCCCGCCTTTATTGAAGGAGGAAAAGATGAACCCGTTTGCAAATATAGGCAATATTTTTCTTTTCCGATGTTGTTGGAGCGTGTTTTTTGAAAAGTAAGCCCCCCTAATCGAAAAGAGTTGGCTCCGGTGGTGCTTATACCTTTTGCAAACCATATTGCAACAGGCGGAAATCATGTTCGTTGTAGAGGTCATAGACATTGTTCCCAAAAGAGCAGATGATGTTGTCATTCTCTCTTGGGAAGTATAGTCTCTCCAACGTTCTGTACAGACGTGGTTCGCGTTTCTTGCCTTAAATACAAACAGGATCATAAACCATTTTGAACACTCTGCTTGGCAACGATGCCGATGGTCTTGGGCTGTCAAGAAAGCGGACAATCTATATGCTGA
>CAVIOP010000121.1:0-9078 GCA_963644485.1 bacterium
CTCTATTTCAACCGAAATCCATGACAAACTTTTTGACCAAAAAACACGACATTCTCTTCCCCCCGGTTTTATACGACAATAGAGACAATGAGAGACAATATGCGCACTATAAAAGGAAGACAAAATTAGGGCTGACACTTCTCACGAGGTATCAGCCCTTTTGACTATCTTAGGATTAGCATATAAAAAGATTAGTCTATGAGCATAAGTACACCATTTACCGGACAGCCGGTCTATAGTATTAAATTATGCTCATGTACTACGTTGATATTATCGCATGGCTATCATGTTTAGTCTTCGTCTTTTGTCTCAGCCTCATGCTCGGCAATCAGCTTCTGCTGAAGGTCATTGGGCACGAGCTCATAGCTGGCAAATTTTGTAGTGAAGCTGGCGCGGCCACCTGTCAGTGAGCTGAGTGCCACGCTGTAGTTGGACAGTTCCTTCAAAGGAATCTTGGCCTGCAGCTTTTGGTAGCCGGCCTCGGCATCCATTCCCATGATGATGGCACGGCGTCCTTGCAGGTCGCTCATCACATCGCCCATGAAGTCGGCAGGCACATAGACTTCAAGGTCGTAGATGGGTTCCAAGATCTTCGGGCCGGCAGCCTTGAAGGCATCCGAGAAAGCGTGGCGTGCAGCCAGTGTGAATGAAAGCTCGTTGGAGTCGACGGGGTGCATCTTGCCGTCATGAACCACCACGCGAACGTCGCGGGCGTAACTGCCCGTCAGCGGACCGCGCTCCATGCAGTCCATGACACCCTTGAGGATAGCGGGCATGAAACGAAGGTCGATGGCTCCGCCCACCACAGAGTTGATAAACACAAGCTTGCCGCCCCACGGTAAGTCCTTCTCCTCCTTCGACTTGATGTTCATCTTATATTCTTGCCCGTTGAAGTTGTAGCTCACGGGGTCGGGCATGCCATCGGCATAAGGTTCCACAATGAGATGCACTTCTCCAAACTGTCCGGCACCACCACTCTGTTTCTTGTGACGATATTCAGCTTTGGCCTTTTTGGTAAGGGTCTCGCGGTAAGGAATCTTCGGCTCCTCAAACTCCACGTTGATCTTCTCGTTGTTGACCATGCGCCACTTTAATGTGCGGAGATGGAATTCGCCCTGTCCGTGCACGATGGTCTGGCGCAGCTCCTTGCTCTGCTCCACCACCCATGTCGGGTCTTCCTGCCTCATCTTCAGCAGGGCTGCCATCATTTTCTCCGTGTCTTGCGGACTGGCCGCTTTGATGGCACGGCTATATTTCGGGTTGGGATACTTGATGAAATCGAATCTCCAGTCTGCGTCCTTTCCGTTGAGCGTGTTGCCCGTTTTCACATCCTTCAATTTCACGGTGCATCCGATGTCACCTGCGTTGAGCTGGTCCACTGCTATACGATTGGCGCCTGCGCAGGCGTAAATCTGTCCAAGACGCTCCTTGGAACCGCGGTCGGCATTGCTCAAATCGTCGCCTGGTTTCACCGAGCCACTCATCACCTTGAAGTAGCTTACTTCACCGATGTGGGGCTCCATGCCTGTCTTGAAGAAATAGAGGCTCTCGGGTCCGTCCGTGTCGGGGGTCACCTCTTCGCCGCGCGTGTTGCGCACCTTGGGCATCTCGCTGACGAAGGGCACCACATTGCCCAAGAACTCCATCAGGCGCTGCACGCCCATGTCTTTATGGGCATCGACACAGAAAATGGGGAAGATGGAGCGCGTCACCAATCCTTTGCGGATGCCTTCGCGCATCTCGTCCTCGGTCAGCGTGTCTTCTTCAAAGAATTTTTCCATCAGCTGGTCGTCGTTCTCTGCGGCTGCCTCTACCAATGTCTTGTGAAGTTCCATGGCCTTGTCCATCTCCTCGGCGGGAATGTCCTCGCGCTTGGGCTCTCCACCTTCGGGACCCCAAGAGAGCTTCTTCATGATGAGCACATCGATGAGACTGTGAAAATTGGGACCCGTCTCCAGCGGATACTGGATTTGCACACACTTTGAGCCGTAGATATCCTGCATGGTGCTGACAACGTTGTCGAAGTCGCACTTGTCGGAGTCCAACTGGTTGATGAGGAAGATGACGGGTTTGTGTAATTTCTCCGTGTAACGGAAATTGTTTTGTGTGCCTACCTCAGGACCATACTGGCCGTTGATGAGGATGACTGCCTGGTCGGTTACGTTGAGGGATGTGATTGCGCCGCCAACGAAATCGTCGGATCCGGGGCAGTCGATGATATTGAGTTTCTTATTGTTCCATTCCACATGAAACACGGTGGGGAACACGGAATAGCCATACTCAAGCTCCACGGGGAAATAGTCGCTCACAGTGTTCTTGTTTTCCACTGATCCGCGGCGCTTGATGATGCCGGCTTCATACAACATACTCTCGGCAAGCGTGGTCTTGCCGCTTCCCGCACTGCCAAGCAAGGCAATGTTCTTAATCTCGTTAGTCTGATATACTCTCATATCAAAAGATTTTAAGTGTTAATATGTTTTTAGTTTAGGTCGGGAGTGATGCTCCAAAATCGCCCACTAAGATAGATATATTCTGACTAATCTCCAAAAGAAATCAAAGAAAATCGCCCATATTTTAAAACAAATTAGTAATTTTGTCCTTATAAGGGTTTCAAAAGCTTTGAAGATATCATGAAAGCAGGACTCTACGTTCATATTCCTTTTTGCGCAAGTCGGTGCATCTATTGCGGCTTTTATTCCACCGTGCGCTCTGACCTGCAAGACCGCTACGTGCGTGCTCTCTGCCGGGAAATGGACTTGAGGTGTGCAAGGGAGACTGACGGGCAGACAACGCTCTCGACCATCTACCTGGGCGGGGGCACTCCCTCGCAACTGTCGGCTGGAAATCTGGAGCGTCTCTTCCATCATATATATAAGGTGTACGACATCATGCCCGATGTTGAGGTAACCATGGAGTGCAATCCCGATGACATCATCCGCCACATGTTCGCCTCGCTGCCCGTGAACCGCGTGAGCATGGGTGCGCAGACATTCGACGACGACCGTTTGCGTTTCCTGCATCGCCGCCATACGGCCAGAGAAGTGGACCAGGCTGTGGATATCTTGCGGGCTGACGGAATAGGCAACATAAGTCTCGACCTTATGTTCGGATTCCCTGAAGAGACCCTCAGTGGATGGGAAGCTGAAATCTGTCACGCTTTAGCACTTAGTCCTGAGCATCTCTCGGCTTATGGGCTGATGGTCGAAGAAGGCACTGCGCTCCATCGGTTGTGGGAACGGGGAGACGTGCATGAAGTAGATGAAGACTTGAGCTTGCGGATGTATGACAGCCTCATAGACCGGCTGACTGCTGCAGGATACGAGCACTATGAAATCAGCAATTTTGCCATGCTGGCGCCTGGTGATAAGACGAGTCGCTACCGAAGTCGCCACAACAGCAGCTATTGGCACGATGTACCATACATCGGACTTGGTGCTGCTGCACATAGCTATGACTTGTGCACAAGACGTTGGAATCCTTCAGACATCATGTGCTACATGGAAAATGTGGAACAAGGCATATTGCCCTATGAGGAGGAAGCCATAGATAGCGATACCCACTACAACGACATTGTGACCACTGCCCTCCGCACACGCGAGGGCATTGATCTCGACAAACTCGATGACCGTCACCGTGCATTCCTGCTCAGCAACGCCAAGGAATATGTCAGCAGGAAACTATTGTGCTTAGACGGCCATCATCTCAGTCTCACACGGCAGGGCATCAGTATCAGTAACACCATCATGAGCGACCTGATGGACGTGTGAGCCCCCGGTGATCCTATTTCCTCATGGCCTCGAGTGCCTCGAGCCCTTGCTTTTGGTAGATTTGGTAGAAATAGGTCTTGATGTCTGCGTCAATATCCGTGGCGCGTCGCTTGCCCGTCACATAAGGCTTGAGCCACATTGACAACAGTGTTGCCAGGATGCCAAGCACCATGGCTGCCAAAAAATTGAGAAGTTCACTCTCGATGACTTTTGCGTTGATAAAAGCCACCATCACGATGATGGGGAGCGCATAAAGCAGCCAGTCGCCTGCCGAGCGGAGCTTGGTTGAGTTGTTCATTTCGTCTTGCAGCGTCTTTGGAGCCGCCAGAAACAGACGGTCCCTATGCTTCTTCCAATAGTCTTCAAATTCTTTTTCCATTTCGGTTCACTATTTTTGTTGTAGTAGTCCATCAACGTGGCATCCTCTTGCTTTTCCCGCTGTACCGCTAATCATCGACAGCACACCATATTCTCCTGTATGCAACAGCTCGCGGGCCTTATCCTCAGCAAGAAGACGGTATTGGCGGCGCACGTTGACATTGTTGTATTTCATCTTTAAGTTTTTCTTTTAATAACCATCAAGGCTTTGACAAGCGTAAAGTTAGGCAAAATCCATTGATGTGCCAAATGTTTATGGCCGAATTGTATCCCCCTCGCCACCCAACTGTCGAAACCCAACCGTCTTACTCCACATTTGTACTTTGCCGACGACTAGAAACGACAAATCCTAACTGCCCCTGTTCAAGCAGTTAGGATTTGTGCGTCAGTACTTGTTCGTTCTCCCACCTAAAGGTTTCGAATTGTCGACATGTTGATGATATGCTTCGACGCCATCCTGTGTCAGGGGTGCACCTTGAAGCGGATACGGAACGTATGTGTCATTTCGTCCCAATTGGTGCCAAGCATCTCAAAACGACCAATTTGTGCGGTGGAGCGCACATGCTTGCCGATGCAGGGGCACACGTCGAAACTGCCGATACGGACCAGACGTAGGGTTTCCGAAGCATCTTCTGGCAGTCGGTCTGTCTTTATGCCTTCGGGAAGGTGGTTGCGGTCCACATACTCAAAGGTGACAGGCAGGTCGGCATCTATCAGCTCGTTCATCTTGTCCTCGATGGCCTTTTCCTCTTTCCTTGATGGCTTGTGGTCGAGTTCGTAATTGATTTTGCTCTTCTTGCGCTCGATGTGAGCGTTGGACGAGCGCTCGCAGCCAAACATGCGTACCATGACCTGGTTGAGCAGATGTTCTGCCGTATGAGCGGGTGCGAACTCTTCCTTGTTGTGGTCATTCAGCTCGTAAGTCTTGTTCTCCATCTGTATACAGAATTTCAGAATATTGCCAGAGTAGGCAGCCACGTCCATCTCCACTGTCCCGTCCTTTTTGAGGCTGAGCGTGGTTTGCTTGTCGGTCAGCAGGTCGGTTGCCTCGACCTCGAGTTCGGGCAATCCCAAGAAGTCGAAAGCATGGCTGGGTATTGTCACTCCGATGTGTGCAGCCTTATCCGAGAAATTGGCTACCACCAGCAGAGCCTCATCGTCTTTTTTGCGTAAGAATGCATAGTGGTGTCGCGGATTGAACATGGACGACTGTGGGTTGACATACATCAGGTCGAAGAAGTCGCCCTCGCGTACGGCTTTCTCCTGATTGGCCATGCACAACACCTTTTGGTAGATGGCCATGATGCGCTTTTCCTCTTGTGTGAGATGCCGGCGGTCGTAATAGCCACGCCTAAGCGAGTCAACACACCAATAGTCGAAGATGGTGGTGCGACCGTCACATCCGGAGTACCCTTCGGCGTTCATGCCACGCTCGCCCAATTCCTGTCCGGCATAAATCATGACCGGATTGTCGCGTAACAAGGCAGAGACAATCAGTCCGGGAATGGCTTTTTGACCATCACCGCAGAAGAAATCACTGGCAATGCGCTGTTCATCGTGGTTTTCGAGGAAATAGAGCATGTGGTCCTTGATGTCGTCCACACTCTGCCAATAATAAGTGATGCTGTTTGCTGGGCGGCGGTTGCATATGACATCGCGCAGACAATCGTACATGCCCACCTTGTCGTAGAGATAGTCGAAGCCGGCATTGACATAGGTGCGGTATTTCGTCGTGTCGTAGACCTCGCCGATGAATACCAGTTGCGGATAGCGTTCCTTTACGATGCGGGTGGTGTAGCTCCAGAAGTCGGGCGGTACCATCTCGGCCATGTCACATCGGAAACCGTCAATGTCCTTCGCTGCCCAAAAGAGCAAGATTTCTGTCATCTTGTTCCATGTGCTGGGTACGGGGTCGTAGTGGTAACTGCGCCCGCCGGCATCGCAATAGTCGACACCATAGTTGAGTTTCACGGTCTCGTACCAGTCGTTGGTGTTGGGGCGGTTGTCAAAGCGGTCGTTACCAGTGCATTTGGCTGGAAACTCTACATAGGGGTCCTCTCCAGCAGGCGTGTCCACGGGAGATACAAAAGGCAGTCCTGGGCAATAATAGAAATTGTTGCTGGGGGAGAAGTGCTTGTTGACGTCATCGCCTTCGCCCAAGTCGGTTGTTCTTTCCGGGAGGCAGATGGAGTGGTATTCGCGTGCAACATGATTGGGCACAAAGTCGATGATGACCTTCATGCCGGCGTGGTGAATGCGTGCTACCAGCTGTTCAAACTCGTCCATGCGGCGGTCGACATTGACGGCGATGTCTGGGTCGATGTCGTAGTAGTCGGTGATGGCGTAGGGGGAGCCGGCCTTACCCTTCACGACAGTTGCATGCTGGCATGGAATGCCATGCTGTCTGTAGTCAGTTGTGGTGGCGTGTCGGATAACACCTGTGAGCCACACATGGGTAAATCCCATTTCGTGGATGCGCCGCAGGTGGGGCATGTCCAAATCGTCCATCTTTCCAACCCCGTTCTCTTCCAACGTGCCATTGGCCAGGCAAGCCTGGTTTCTGTTGCCGAAGAGACGGGGGAGAAGTTGGTAGATGATGATTTTCCTATTCATTGACTATTTGCAGGAAACATCATTTAAGCGATACCGTGAGCGGTAACGGTCTTGTCGATACGGCCAATCATGCCTTGCAGGGCCTTGCCCGGTCCGCACTCCAAGAAGTCGTCGGCTCCGTCGGCAATCATGTTCTGTACGGTCTTTGTCCAGCGTACGGGCGAAGTGAGTTGCGCGATGAGGTTGGCCTTGATTTCTGCAGGATCCACGTGAGCTGTAGCGTCCACATTCTGGTAGACGGGGCACTTGGGAGTCTTTATTTCTGTCTTCTCGATGGCAGCCTGGAGCTCCTCCTTGGCTGGTTGCATTAGCGGAGAATGGAAGGCACCACCTACGCGGAGCGGCAGGGCGCGCTTGGCTCCAGCGGCTTTCAGTTTCTCACAAGCCTCAGCGATGGCCTCGTTCTCACCAGAGATGACCAGCTGGCCGGGACAGTTGTAGTTGGCGGCGACGACGGTCTTGCCATCTTTGCTGATCTCAGCGCAGATCTCCTCGATCTTCTCGTCGGGCAGGCCGATGATGGCAGCCATGGTGCCGGGGTTGGCCTCGCAAGCCTTCTGCATGGCGTTGGCGCGGGCAGCCACGAGGCGCAAGCCGTCCTCGAAGTTGAGTGCACCGGCGAATGTTAGAGCGGAGAACTCGCCGAGCGAATGTCCGGCGACCATCTTGGAATCCTGCTCGCCCAGGCAGAGGGCTGAAATCACACTATGCAGGAAAACTGCAGGTTGGGTGACGTTGGTCTGCTTCAGCTGGTCATCGGTGCCGGAAAACATGATGTCTGTAATCTTGAAGCCGAGGATGTCGTCGGCCTTATCGAACAACTCTTTAGCCAAGGGGTTGTTGTCGTAGAGTTCCTTGCCCATACCGACAAACTGTGAACCTTGTCCAGGAAATACAAATGCTTTCATTACTTTAGTGTTATGATGTTAATACTCAATACATTGGTGCAAAGATAACAAAAATATCCGAATTATGGAGATGTGGCGTAAGATAGTTTGGTAGGTGGATGTTAAATGTTGTTGCCCAAAACAAAACAAATCCCGTTTATCGCAATCGACAAACGGGATTTGTATTTGTATTGGATGCTGTTGGAACCGTTTGCACGGATTCCTTGCATGTTCTTTGATTACTCTGCTGCGGGAGTCTCTTCCTCAGCTGCTGCGGGAGCAGCCTCCTGAGTTTCTTCAGCCTTGGGAGCCTCTTCAGCCTTTGGAGCCTCTTCGGCAACAGGCTCTTCGACGACCTCTGCCTTCTCGGCAACTACCTTCACGGGAACCTTCACCTCGACATCCTTGAAGAAATGGATGGTAGCCTCAAAGTCACCGACCTTCTTGATGTCGTGCATGGTGATGATCTTGCGGTCAATCTCGATGCCCTTCTTGCCCAGCTCCTCTGCAACGATGGCTGCGTTGACTGAACCGTAGAGGTGGCCTGTAGCTGCAACCTTGGCGGCAACGACAATCTCAACGTCCTTGAGTGCGGCAGCGCGCTTCTCGGCATCTGCCTTTGCAGCGGCAATCTTGTTGGCCTGCTGCTTCAGGTTCTCGGCGAGCACCTTCTTGGCGCTCTCAGAGGCGATGACACCCTTGCCTGTGGGGATGAGGTAGTTACGGCCATAGCCGTTTTTCACCTTCACAATCTCGTTCTTGTATCCAAGACCGATAATATCTTCCTTCAGTATGATTTCCATATCTTAGCCTCCTTTTCAATTACTTCAACAAATCGGTTACGTATGGAAGCAGTGCGATCTGGCGGGCACGCTTGACAGCCTGGGCCACACGACGCTGATACTTCAGTGAAGTGCCTGTGATGCGGCGGGGGAGAATCTTACCCTGCTCGTTGAGGAACTTCTTCAGGAACTCGGGATCCTTGTAGTCGATATACTTGATGCCGCTCTTCTTGAAACGGCAATACTTCTTCTTCTTGGTGTCGATAGAAGGAGCGGTCAAATAACGGATTTCTGAATTTTTCTGCTCTGCCATAATTAAGCCTCCAATTTTTTACCCAGTTTGGCACGACGCTTCTCAGCATAAGCAACAGCGTGCTTGTCGAGCTTCACGGTCATGTAACGAATTACTCGCTCGTCGCGGCGGTAGCCGATCTCGAGAGCGTCAATCACTGATGGCTCAGCCTTGAATTCCAACAGGCAGTAGAAACCTGTAGACTTCTTCTGAATAGCATAAGCCATCTTCTTCAAGCCCCAGGCCTCTTCGTTCAGAATCTCTGCACCCTTATCGGTGAGCATCTTCTTGAATTTAGCGACCGTTTCCTTCATCTGTTCATCAGACAAAACGGGAGTCAAAATGAAAACGGTTTCGTA
>CAVIOP010000122.1:0-9059 GCA_963644485.1 bacterium
ACAATCTTGAGTTGGAAGACGGCAAGGACTTTGTGGCTACCGTCCCGTTCAAAGCTGACAATAGGGTAGAAGTGACGTTACTTGATGGGATGGCTGAAAACAACTTGCCACACATCGTGAGATGAGAAAGTGAGAAACCGCCGTATGCGGAACCGCACGTACGGTGGTGTGGGAGGTCGGAAAACGAAAGTAGGAGAAAAACTTCTTCGTTTTCCTCCTACTCGATTGCTGTTATGAGAAAGCCTCATGAGGAGGCTCTCTCTTGAATGATGTTGGTATTATGCTTTCTCCACGGCGACAGCATGTTCCTTGATCTTGTGACCCATCACGAGGTAGGCGATGGGTGAAGCAAGGAAGATGGAGCTGAGGGTACCGAAGACCACACCCAGTGTCATGGCAAAGGCGAAGGGCTGGATGCTCTTGCCGCCCAGGAACAGGATGCAGAGCAACACGACGAGCGTGGTGGATGAGGTGTTGATGGTACGGGCCAGTGTCTGGTTGATGGAGTCGTTGAACAGTTTCTGCAGGTCTTCCTTCGGGTGCAGGTGCATGTTCTCACGGATACGGTCAAACACCACCACCTTATCGTTGATGGAGTAGCCGATGACGGTCAGCACGGCACCGATGAATGTCTGGTCGACCTCGAGCGAGAAGGGCAGCAGGCCCTGCAGCAGCGAGAAGAAGCCGATGACGGTCACAGCATCGAAGGTCAGGGCGATGGTAGAACCCAATGAGAAGGCCACGTTGCGGAAACGAAGCAGGATGTAGAGGAAGATGGCCACGAGGGCGATAATGACGCTGATGATGGCGCTCTGTGTGACGTCCTTGGCGATAGACGGACCCACCTTCGACGAACTGATGATGGAGCCGCCCTGACGGATGTCCGGGTTCTTGAATACATCCACATTCTTCTGGCTGACGAGGCCGGCCTCCTTCAGACCGTTGAAGAGCATGGTCTCCACCTGGCCGTCGACCTTGGTGTCGGTCGACTCAATCTTGTAGTTGGTGGAGATGCGGATGGTGCGGCCGTCGTTGCCCAGCGAGATGGCGCTGGTGGTGTATCCGGGGAAGGTCTTCTCCAGCACGGTGCGTACCTGCTCGGGCTCTGTGGCCTTCTCGAACTGCACCACGTAGTTGCGGCCTCCCGTGAAGTCGATGCTCTTTGCCAGCTGGCGTGTGCCGAAGCTGATGATGAAGACAACGAGTGCAATGGCAGCGACCGTGAAGCTCTTCTTATAAGAGGACATGAACTTGAAGCGGGTGTTCTGCATGAGGTTCTCCGAGAAGCCGGTCCACAGTTTGAGGTGCATCCACTTGCCATGGTTGATCTTGTAGTCGTAGACCAGACGGGTCAGGTAGACTGCGGTGAAGAACGAGCAGACAATGCCGATGATCCATGTGGTGGCAAAGCCGCGGATGGGGCCTGTGCCGAAGAGGTAGAGGATGACACCCGTGATGACAGATGTCAAGTTGGAGTCGAAGATGGCCGAGAAGGCATTGCTGTAGCCGGCGTTGATGGCCAGGCGCATGTCTTTACCGGCCCTAAGCTCTTCCTTGATGCGCTCGTAGATCAGCACGTTGGCATCGACGGCCGTACCGAGCGAGAGCACCATACCGGCAATACCGCTCATGGTGAGGGCGGCCTGGAACGATGTCAGGATGCCAAGCGTGAAGAACACGTTGAGCAGGAGAGCCAACACGGCCAGTGATCCAGGGATGATGTTGTAGACCACGAGCATGTAGACGATCAGGAGCGCGAAGGCGATGGCGAACGAGATGACGCCCTGCTGGATGGACTGGGCACCGAGCGTGGGACCGACAATCTCTTCCTGCACGATGTGTGCGGGTGCGGGCATGCGTCCGGATTTCAGGGTGTTGGCCAGGTCCTTGGTGTCCTCGATGGTGAAGTTGCCGGTGATGGAGCTCTGTCCGCCGTCAATCTGGCTGAGGATACGGGGAGAAGTGTAGACCACACCGTCGAGCACGATGGCGATGGCCTTGCCGATGTTGGCCTTGGTCAGCTCTGACCAGCGGCGTGCACCCTCTGAGTTCATGGACATGGAGACCTCGGGAGCGCCGGATATGTGGTTGAACTGGTCGCTTGCGTCGGTGATGACATCGCCCTCCAGCGGAGCGCGTCCGTTGGTGGTGGTGACTTTCAGTGCGTGGAGCTCATAGATGTTCTTGGCCTGGAAGTTGTCGGTGGGCTTGGCGCTCCACATCAGGCGGAGGTCGGTGGGCAGCACCTGCTTGGCCACCTCACCATAGATAACCTTGTTGATGGCGGCGGTGTCGCGTGCGCTGGCATAGCCCACAAGGCTCAGGCTGCCCTGGCCGGTGGTCTGCAGCATGGCGAGCAGCGGGTGCTGCTTCTTGGCCTGCTCCAGCTCGCTGTCGGGAGTGGTCTTGATGTTGTCGCTCTTCTTGCCGTTGTTGATCTTGAACTTAGGCTGTGCCTGCTTCTTGGCGGGCTCGGCCTGCTTGGTGCTGTCAGTGGCGGCGTTGGCAGAGTCTTTCTTGGCAGACGACTCCTGATCGTTGTTGGCCATGCGCTGGTCGAGCTGTTGCAGATAGGGGATGATCTCGTCGGCGTTGTAGGTCTCCCAGAACTCGAGGTTGGCGCTTCCCTGCAGGAGCTTGCGCATGCGCTCGGGCTCTTTGATGCCGGGCATTTCTACCATGATGCGACCCTCGGCGCCTTGGATGCGCTGGATGTTGGGCTGCACGACGCCGAACTGGTCGATACGTGTGCGAACGACATTGAAGGAGTTGTCGATGGCTGAGCTTACCTCGTTGCGCAGTGCCTTCTCCACCTCACTGTCGGTGCTGGTGGGCGACACCTTGCCTTGCAGCTGCTGCGTGGCGAAGACCTCGGCAAGGTTGTGGCCGGGTGCGTTCTTGTGGTAAGCGTTGATGAAGAGGGAGATGAAGTCGCTCTTGCCGGCTTCCAGTTGCTTCTTGGCCTCGTTCATCGACTTGACGAATGCCGGGTCGGTCTTGTGGTCGGCGAGCATGTCGACCACGTCGGGTACGGAGATTTCCAGCACTACGTTCATTCCGCCTTTCAGGTCCAGTCCGAGACCGATCTGCGTTTGCAGACACTTCTGATAGTCGTAGATGCCAAGGTATTTCACGGAATCCTTGTAGTTCTGCTGATCTATGGGATCCTTGATTTTGGCTGCCTGATTGTCATAGTAGTTTGTGGCAATCGGGAACGACAAATAGAAGAGGCATGTAAGCGTCAGTAAGACGGCTGTTACAATTACAATTCCTTTGTTTCGCATTTTGTTAGTTATTTGTTATTTATTGTTTCAACTATTTAACACTATAAGATGTGCAAAGATACTACTTTTCCTTCTTTTTATGAAATTTATGGGTGTTTTATTGTCTATTTTCTATATTTTCTGCCCGAATTTGAGCCAACAGGCAATGGGGTAGTGGTCGCTGTCCTTGATGCGGCTGTCGACGGTGCAGGCGTAGGGCACGATGTCGTCGGAACAGAACATGTGGTCGATGCGCACGTACATGTGGCTTTGGTTGTAGCTTCGTCCGATGCCGTTGGCTGTGGCCGCATAGCAGTCGGTGAGGTCATCGCCGATGCGCGTATGCGCGTATCCGAGCGGGTTCTCGTTGAAGTCGCCGCAGACGATGACGCGGTGTCCCGTGCGGTGGTTGGCGATGTATCGTGCCACGGCATCGGCTTGCGGTGCCCGCTTGCGCGATGCCTGGCTGAGCTTGTCGATGAGGCGTGTCGACTCGGTGCGGGCCTTGTCCTTGTTGAGGTCGCCCTTGATAAGGTCGCCGAACCCTGTCTTGTCGTCTGCATCGAGGGCGTTGGTCTCCAGATGGTTGTTGACGACGAGCACCTTCTGCCCATTGACATTGAGGTAGAAGGCCGCACTCATGTTGCCCGCTGATGGGAAGTCGATAATCTGCGAGCGGCGTATGGGGAAGCGGCTGTAGAGGGCAATGACATCTCCGCTTTTCGGTTTGGTCTCCTCCACGATGTAGGGGTAGCGTTTGCGGAAGGTGCTGTCGAAGGGCAGGGCATGGCCTCCCTCCTGCACACACACGATGTCGGCACCGCTGTGGAGGATGTAGGCTGCGATGGGGTTGCTGGAGAAGGTGGAGTCGGTGCCTGTGTGCATGCCGTGGTAGGCTTCCGTGTTGTAGGACAACACCTTGATGGCTCCTGTCGGCGGTTCGTGCGGGATGTTGACGGGCATGTAGGTCCTCATGGGCCCATAACAAAGGAGATAGCCCACGAAGGGTATGACGACCCCCTTGAGCTTGAAGATGACCCAGAAGATGAGGAAGGCTGCATTGATGGCGATGAACGCCGGGAAGACGAGCCCGGCATTGGCCAGCAGAGGATGGTCGGCGGGGTTGATGTGACCGCTGTAGCCCACGAGGAGCATGAGCAGGATGGTCGCTGCGTTGGCTCCGGCGATGACCAGGAGTGTGAATTTCTTGATTTTAGCGATCATGATGGCTTTGGTCGAAAAGCGTTTGCTTCTCGGCCCTTGTGAGGCTGTCGTATCCGCTTTTTCTGATTTTGTCGAGTATGCGGTCTATCTCTTCCTGTGTGGCACGCTTGCGTGCATTGTAGTCCCAGTCGGCGTTGCCTGTGTGGCTGTCCTGCCGGTTGCGGCGGCCCGCCTGGCTGTTGCGCCATCGTTGCTGCATGTTGCTGAAAAACTGGGTTCCGCTGCCTCGCTGGTTGCCGCCGTCTGCCTGCCGCCGCCAGTAGAGGATGAGCAGAAAACCGAAGGCCATGCCTCCGAGGTGCGCCATGTGTGCCACGCCGTCGCCTCCGTTTGCTTGTCCTAGAAGGAACTCCACGACGATGGAGCCGATGACCATCCACTTGGCCTTGATGGGGAAGGGAATGGGGATGATGAACATCCGTTCGTTGGGGAACATCATGCCGAAGGCCAGCAGCAGTGCGTAGAGGGCTCCCGACGCGCCCACGGTGGTCCACACGTTGATGTATTGGCTGACGGGTATGAGAGCCGATCCGGTGTTGATCATCTGGTAGTTGGCCAGGTTATCGCTCGCATACTGGATGTACTGGGCAACTTCTTGGCACAGACCGGCGCCCACTCCGCAGAAAATGTAATAAAAAAGGTATCTCTTGGCCCCCCATATTCTTTCCATGACGGAGCCGAACATCCACAACATGAACATATTGAATAATATGTGTGTGAAGCCGCCGTGCATGAACATGTAGGTGACAAGCTGGTAGGTACGGAAGTCGGGAGCCTTGAAGAAGTGGAGGCCCAGGAGTGACGTGAGGTCCACGCCCATAACCGGCCCAAGCACCTCAGTGGCCAAGAAGAGCAGCACGTTGATGAAGAGCAGGTTTTTGGTGATGGTCGGTATTTTTGGCATGACGCAGTCTTGTTGTTTGTGTGGTCTTTAAAATCGGTGCAAATTTACGAAAAAAGTCGGTTAAACGGCTATGAAACAGTGGTTTTGCAGTGATTTTTAGGTTTTTACATCATTTTTTCTTTATTTTTGTTTGGATTATGAAACTAAAGACCTATATTTGTCGTCACAAAACGCTTGAACAATCATTTATATTCACAAAATAACCCAAACATTATGAACAAGTCAGAATTAGTAAAGAAGATTGCTGAGGCTGCAGGTATCACCTCTGCACAGGCCAAGGCTGCGTTGGATGCTACTACAGGGGCCATCAAGGATGCACTGGTAGCTGGTGAAAAGGTTCAGCTCGTGGGCTTCGGCACATTCGCTACAAAGGAGCGTCCTGCTCGTCAGGGTGTGAACCCCCGCACAGGAGAGAAGGTGGAGCTCGCCGCCAAGACCGTTGTGAAGTTTGCAGCCGGCGCCCAGTTTGCCGAGGCAGTGAACAAGTAATTGTAAAAATAATTAATAAAAAAGCCCGCGGCATGCCGTGGGCTTTTTTATAGGGGGCTTCCGGAAGGAAGTCCCCTTTGTATTGCTGTCTGCTGGTCTCCATGTAGGAGAGAGGCAGACCTTATCCCTCAAACTGTGAGGGGTCCTTGCCGATGTAGGCCAGGATACCGCCGTCGACGTAGAGCACGTGGCCGTTGACAGCATCGGAGGCGTGTGAAGCCAGGAACACGGCGGGGCCACCCAGCTCAGAGGGGTCGAGCCAGCGTCCGGCGGGAGTCTTGGCGCAGATGAACTTGTCGAACGGATGACGGCTGCCGTCCGACTGGCGCTCGCGCAGGGGAGCGGTCTGCGGTGTGGCGATGTAGCCCGGGCCGATGGCGTTGCACTGGATGTTGTAGGGACCATACTCTGAGCAGATGTTGCGCGTGAGCATCTTCAAGCCACCCTTGGCGGCGGCGTAGGCCGACACGGTCTCGCGGCCCAGCTCCGACATCATGGAGCACATGTTGATGATCTTGCCCTCCTTGCGCTCGATCATCTCGGGCAGCACAGCCTTTGAGCAGATGAACGGACCGACGAGGTCGATGTCGATGACCTGCTGGAACTCCTTGCGGCTCATCTCCACCATGGGGATGCGCTTGATGATGCCAGCGTTGTTGACCAGGATGTCAATCTGGCCGATTTCCTCGTGGATCTGCTTCACGAGAGCCTCGACGGCATTCTCGTCGGTGACGTTGCATACATATCCGTGCACGTTCTCGATGCCTGCCTCCTTATAAGAGGCCAGACCGCGGTCCACGTGCTCCTGGTCGATGTCGTTGAAGATGATGTTCTTGGCGCCAGCGGCTACGAAAGCCTTGGCGATGTTGAAACCGATGCCGTAAGTGGCGCCTGTCACCCAAGCGTTCTTACCTTCCAATGAAAAGTCTTTCAAACTGGTCATAAGTGTATGTTTAAAGTTAAAATGGTCATTGCCTCGGCTTGCACGCGCAGGTGTGGCCGGTGGGGGGGAAGCCTGCCGCCGTTGGCGGGCGGCCAAGACCCTATCTGTTGCAAAGATAATCATTTTATTTTATTCCCACCGCTTTTGCCGTGCCTTTCTTTGATGGCGATAACCTTAAATAACTTTAATGGGCGCGTTACGGGCATGTGCCGGACACTGCTTATAAGCTGAAATAGTCGTTGGGCGAAATCATTTCGCCCTCACTTAGGCGTTTGTTGAGGCGCACGCGTGCTGCACGTTCTTTCTCAAACATCTGACGTGTGCCCTCTGCATCCTCGCTGAACGTCAGGTCGTTGTCGATAGACAGTTGTTGTGCCATGCCCTTCACGTCGAGGTTGTCGGTGCCGATGAAGGCGAAAATCCAGTTCTGCTTTTTCATCTTCTCGATGAGGCGCTTCACCATCTGCAGGTCAAACTCACGCGAACTGTTCTCCTCGCCGTCGGTGATGATGGTCACGAGCACTGTGTCGTCGTCGGTGGTCTGCGCATTTACCTTGCTGATGCCGCGTCCGATGGCGTCGTAGAGGGGTGTGCAGCCTGCCGGCTGGTAGTGGTTGTTGTGGATGGTGAAGGTGTGGTTGGCCGGCGTGTTGTCGAAGACGTAGTGGGTGTGGGTGCTGTTGAAGGTCAGCAGCGTGACGCTCTGCTTTATCGTCTTGTCTTGCTTCTGCATGCGCTTCACGGTGTCGAGGGTCTCGTTGAGACCCATTAGGGCCTGGTCATAGATGAGGCTCATTGAGCCGCTTTCGTCCATGATGATGAGGTTCACCACTCTCTTGTTGTTTGCTTTTGTTTCCATGTTCTGTATTTGTTTGTTTGGATTGTCTTTGACTATTAAAAGATTTATGAAGAAAAAAATTAAGTGCCCCCCCCCTCGCTTTTTTTTGAAAAGTTGCTAAATTTGCCGCGATGAAACAGCAGAACCCTACCGTCGGACTGTCCGACGACGAGATTGTCGAGGGCTTGCGCAGCCGTGACCCGCAGACCACCAGACAGTATTTCTATGATACGTGTCGCATGGCTTATTATGTCTATAACCGGCGTTATGACCTCGACCGCAAGCCGGGGCTCGACTTCTACAGCATTGCCCACGAGTATTACCTGGCGCTCGACAAGCACGACTTCAAGCAGTTGGAAGACCGACGGCCCGGCCTGACGTTGCGCACGTGGATGGTAAACGGCTTCCGCTTTATATTGCTCGACCGCCTGAAGGCCTACAACCGCGAGCGGATGGTGGAGCCCTTCGAGGAGCGTATCGGCAAGGCTGATGTGGCGTTCGACATTCCCGACGACAACTTTGTGGCCGACTTCCGCAGCACCGTCGAGGATATGTGCCGCGAGTTTCTGTCTCGCGACAGCCGCGCTGCCATTATCCTCAACATGCTGCTCTTGGAGGGTTTCAAGGGCAAGGAGGTGGCCGCACAACTCGGCATGACACCGTCGGCTGTCAGCCAGCAGTTCAATAGGCTCATGAAGACGCTGGTGGTGCCTTACTTCAAGGCCAACTATGTGGCTCCGGCTCCGCAGGCATCCTTGCAGTATGACGAAAGTGTCTCTATTCAAAAAAGCAATCATCTTATGGTGGATGCCGACATGTGCAGTCCTCTCGGCAAATTCGAGCAGCCCTGGTATTCAGACCGCATCACGCCCGACCATATCAGTGCGCTGCGGCCGGGCGAGGTGTTTGTCTTCGGCAGCAACCTGGCTGGATTGCATGGTGGCGGGGCTGCCCGCATGGCCCGTCTGCACTTTGGTGCCAAGATGATGGTGGGGGTGGGACCGCAGGGCAACAGTTATGCCATACCTACCATGCAGGGCGGTGTCGACACCATACGGCCTTATGTAGACGAGTTTATAGACTATGCGCGGAAGCATCTCGACCAGGTGTTTCTCGTTACCCGCATCGGGTGTGGCATAGCCGGCTTTGAGCCGAGCGACATTGCTCCGCTCTTTGTCCGTGCAATGAATGTGAGCAATATCCATCTGCCGCAGGAGTTCTGGGACATTGCTAACGTGGGTGGCTTTAATGATTTTATTATTTAGACTCCGCCTATAAAGACCACCGGTAAGAAAAGAAAAATGCCAAGCACTTGAAGTCAAGCGCTTGGCATTTTTCATGAAAGTTGTCGTACGCGGATTCGAACCACGACAAACAGAACCAAAACCTGTTGTGCTA
>CAVIOP010000123.1:0-9027 GCA_963644485.1 bacterium
GCAGATGACTGCTGCCACAACCTCTATCGTTTTCTTTTCTTCCATCTTATCCTATTGCTTTATACTGACTGGCAAAGGCATAGGTAGCCTCCGACATCGGCGTGGCCAACTGCCACACTATTTGCATCGGCCGAGAGCCTGTTATTTCCTTCATCGTCACCTGCCCTAGATAGGTGAATCCCATTCGGCAACCATAGTCGGGATGCTCGCTTTGTTGCCTGACGAACAAGAGCATGTTGTTTTCTCCATTGCGATAAGCCTCCGCTTCTCTGCTGCCCTCCCGCACGCGGTTCTGCGTTTCCCAATGGAAGAACTCGCGGTTCTGGGCGTAGTCTTTATATGCCGTCGTGGAGCCCTCTTCGCGCTTTTTGATAATATCAACGTACATCACCTCCATCTTGATGTCTTTCCGGCGCTCCACGCCTTCGCGCGAAGGAGACTTGCGATCAATGATGGAAAGTCCGAGCGCGGCCTGTATCTGTGCTTTGGTGTAAACGCCATGCAGGCGTAGCGGGTTCCACTCGCTGTAAACCGAATTATCAGCCTTCTCGGGTGCCGAACTGTTGTCTCTCAGATATGACACCACCTCAATGAACTCCTCTACAAACAGGCGGTCGCATGACAAATCACTGAACATTTCGGCAAGGGTGGGGTAACGGCCCGCATCGTTGTACAGGTCGTAATAGAGCATCACAGCGTAGCGGCGTTCCTGCTCAGAGAAAGCAGCCGTGTCGCAGACAAACCCGGTTTGGGCAAACCGCAACAGTTGCGTGAAATATGAGAAGGAATCTGTGGCAAGCCATTTCTTTGTGACGGCATACTTCAACTGCGGAGAATGAACAGCAACATCTTTCTTTACTCCTGCCAACTGGCAGAGTTCGCCCCACGTCAAACTGCCGTATATCTTATGGAAAGGTATATGGCTATAGTCCATAAAGGACTTCAGAGAGAATCCGTCGGCATTGGTCTGATAATAGGCAGCAATCTCCTTAATCAGCCTGTTTTTGTTCATGCTGCGCAGATAGCCCTCAATGTTGGACAGGATTTCTTCTTTTGCCTTTTCTTCAAGCACTATCTTGCACCCGAACGGAGCGTTGGTGAAGCCAGCCTCTATTTCGTCCTTTACGCTTCGGGAATGCCTGCCTATGAGAGACTCAAAACGTTCCTTATAACTGAACTCTGCACGCGAATGTCCTACGAAGTCGAGTACGGTAAGGTGGTCTTTGCCTTTATGCAAACGCAGTCCGCGGCCAAACTGCTGCAGGAACACCGTGGCACTCTCCGTAGGACGAAGGAACAGGATGGTGTCTATCTCAGGAATGTCAACACCCTCGTTGAACAAGTCGACAACAAAGAGGTAGTTGATCTTGCCCTCCCGCAGCATCCGTTTTACCTTGTTACGGTAGTTGTCATCGTGGTCGCTCGTCAGCACTGCTGTTTTCAAACCTGCCAACGTGAACTTGGCATTCATGAACTCAGCGTGCCGCTTGTCCACACAGAAACATAGGGCACGAACCTTATGCAACTGGCTGTCGCCGATATATTCCTGCATTTTCCTGAGGATAAGCCCCGTGCGGAAGTCGTTGGCGGTGTATATCTTGGAGAGCTCGGCGATGTCGTAGCCATGGCCGCTCCATTTCACTTCCGACAAATCTACATTGTCGGGAATGCCATAATAATGGAATGGGGCGAGCAATCCGGCATTCAAGGCTGCCGGCAGACGGATCTCTGCCGAGATGTGCCCGTCGAAGAAAACGGTGATGTCCTCCTGCTCGTTGGTTCGCTCAGGGGTAGCCGTCAAGCCCAGCAGAATCTCCGGCTTGAAGTACGTCATCAGCTTGACGTATGTGGGAGCCACAATGTGGTGAACCTCGTCTACAACCATGTACTGGTAATAGTCTTCCGTCAGGTGCAGTTGGTCCAGACGGTTGCGCAAAGTGTCCTTGCTGGCGAAGACATGGCTATAGCTGGAAGGCTCGTTATTGCCGTCCCACACGCTGCCGAAGTTTGGGTCGTCGAGCACGATGCGGAATGTCTGCATGGCCTGTTGCAGTATTTCCTGTCGGTGGGCTATGAAAAGGAAGCGACAGTCGGGATGTTGTTCGCGATAGCGTTTGAAATCGAAAGCAGCCACTACGGTCTTTCCCGTTCCCGTAGCTGCCACTACCAGGTTGCGGAAATGTCCGTGCACACGGCGCTCCACATCCAGCTTTTCCAAGATTTCCTGTTGGTAGTCCTTAGCCCGCATCAGGTCGAGGGCCGAAAAGTCGAGCAACGGCGTTTCCCAGTCGGCTCCCAGCGCTTTCTTCAACCGCTCGTCACTCTGTCCCGGTATGAAGTCTTCGAACGTCGGGTCGCACCAATAGGTTTCAAACGAATGGCGCACTTTATCTATCACAGAGGGCAGTTCAAACTGCGTGGCCTTGAAGTTCCATTCCTTGCCGTCTCTCAGCGCATAAAGCGAGATGTTGCTCGACCCGATATAGGCCGTGTGAAAGCCGGAATTGCGCAGGAAGATATAGGATTTTGCATGCAGACGGTCTTGTGTGCCATCATACGATATTTTGATCCGGGTGTTGGGCAGTGTGCCCAGTTTGGCTATAGCGTCATAATCGGTTGCCCCGGTGTATGTCGTCGTTATGATACGCAGGTTCTTTCCCTCGCCGGTGAACTTTCTGAGGCTGTTCCAAAGGAGGTTCAATCCACTTTTTTTGATAAACGATACTACCCAGCATATCTCATCGGAACAGAGTATTTCGCGGTTCAGTTCACTCTCCATGTCTGCAGCGCTGCTGCCTCCGAAGAACAGTTCGCAATGGCTTAGCGAAGTAACGGGAAGGATAGATTTCAGGTGCTGCTCGATGTCGGGGTATTCGCAGTTGGTGCGGTCCACCACAGCCGTCAAGATGTTTTTCTGCGCGTCAATAAGGTCGAATTCAGTGTCCTCGACATTAAATTCCGTGCCGAGTGTTTTGATAACCGAGTTGATGAAATGGGTGTACTTGTCGGCATCCTCATCGTCCGCAGTATCTATAAAAGCCGTTTCTATGAGGTGCTGCAAGTATTTTGTCAAGATATTAACAGCGTCTCCTTTTGATATGGCTTTCTTTCCTACGTAGAAACGGTCGGGGTCAACCTTGTCAAGTTTCTGCTTGAACAGTCGGTTTATGATTTGTTCGTATACGCCGGTTTTGATCATTGATCATTTATCTTAGGTTATATGATGCGGTTTCTTTATGACAATTTATGTCATATCGTTGCATAGACCATGTATTTCACCTACAAATATAAGGTTTTTTATTTCAATCAAAGACGAAAGTTGAAACTTTCTGCCAAAAAAGATTTGTATTTAATCCGAAACTTAAAAACTTATCGTTCTGCGACGGAACGACGAAGCGGCCATCTCTACTCTTCAACGTGCGGCAATCTTTTTTTTGCGCTTGGCATAATAAAAGGTGGCATGTAGATGTTATCATGTTGTAACAAACCGTTATTGCACAGAGATGAAAGAGTTGCAACCCAATTTGCTTAACGATTACGAACACCGGGTGCTGGCGACGATTGACCGCCATGAACAGGAACCTGGATTTCCGCGGCTGGAGGACAGCCGTCTGACGCGCAAGATGCTCGAGGATTACCTTTACGACTATCAGATATTGTTGGATAGTGAGGGCTCGCAGCGGTCACAGCTGACCGTCTATGGCATCATCGCCATTGTCCCGACGATTGTGCTCAGTGCTTTTCCGGAAAACATGCTGCCCTGGGGTAAATGGTCGCTTCTGGCCGGTGTGGCCCTTGGCGTGCTGCTCGCCTTAGGCATCAAGGCCGTGCGGGCGACGATCACGCGGGCGAGGCTGGCTCGGCTGCGGGCAAGCAACGCTGATGCCAGCAGCTATGTCGACGCGGTGATGCGCTATGCGTCGCAACACGAATAAATGAATAACAAGCAAAAGATATGGAATTACCAGACTTTATGTCCTATAAGGACAAATTCTCAGAAAGCGGATTTGCCGAAAAGATTTCACGCGTAGCCAAGCGTGCTGGCGCCAAGATTGTGTATGCCGCACTGATCCTTTACTATACGTTGGAGAGCGACAAGGTGTCGCGCAAGGACAAGGCCATCATCATAGGAGCCCTGGGCTACCTTATCTCACCGCTCGATGTGGTTCCCGACGCCATCCCTATCGTTGGGTTGGGCGATGACCTGGCCGTCCTGATTTTTGTGTTGAAGAAGGTCTGGGGAGAGGTCTCGGAGGATGTGAAAGCGAAGGCCCACAGCAAACTCTCCAAGTGGTTTGACGAAGACGAGATGGAAGAGGCCGACCATCTCTTCGACAACAACGCCGGGGCTTGACCGACTGGCGGGGCTCCGGCGTTGCTTGCGGGAAGGCAGGCAGGTCTACTGCGCCTTGCGGTTTCTCTTTTTCAGATACCACTTCGCGACAAAATAGATAACGGCTATGGCTACAAGACCGATGACGGTCAGCTTGATGTATTCGCCGTATTCCAGGATTTTGTCGTGCAGCTGCTCCTCTGGCACAATGGTGTGCAGATACCATCCCAATGCGGCAAGGATGCAGTTCCAGGCCCCTGCGCCAATGGTGGTGTAGAGCAGGAATTTCCAATAAGTCATCTTGGCCAGTCCGGCCGGGATGGATATGAGGTGGCGGATGCCAGGGATGAGTCGCCCGGTGATGGTCGCCACCAGTCCGTGGTTGTTGAAGTAGGCCTCACTCTTCTCTATCTTCTCGTGTGAAAGCATGCAGAGCTTGCCCAGTTTGGAGTCAGCGAAGCGCCAGATGACGGGTCGTCCCAACAGCCATCCAGCCACATAGTTGATGGAGGCGCCGGCATCTGCGCCCAACGTGGAAAACAGGATGACCAGCCATATGTCGATGTTGCCGGCTGCTGCATGGTAAGCGGCGGGTGCCACCACCAGTTCGGAAGGCACCGGAATGACGGTGCTCTCCAACAGCATGAGTATGAATATGGTGCCGTAGTTGAGATTGGCAAGAAGTGTGGAAATGATGCTCATTGTCTTTTTTTGTTTGTTTACTCGGATAACAGGAGGCTCGCGGACGTGTTTTGGCGGTTGCTAAAGCTCCTCTTTCATGTTGGGCCTTGCCCCCAGTTCGGGGTGTTCCCTGGCATAATCCTCAAAGTCCTCAAACGGCAGTTCGGTGGGGAAGATGTCGTTGAGCAAGGGACGCGACGTTGCTTGTCCCTGCAAAACGGCCTTATGCAGGTCAGAGAGAAACTCCTGGCGCAAGCCCAGGTCGCTGTCGCACAGGGCGAGAAAAGCCCATCCTTCCGGCATATTCGTTCCCTGTTGGTTGTCCATGATTTCGCGCAGAAGGTCGTGTGCGAACTGCGTGTAACCACATTCGTAGGTGGAGTAGGCTACGAGCGTCTTGATGCGGATGTCGTCGCCCGAGACTTCCATGGCCCTTGTGAACCACGCGCGAGCATTGTCAGACTGTTGGTCGAGAAGGTAGAGGTACCCGCGGAGTACATGGTTCTCGGCCGTGTCGTGACCGGGGATGCTGTCCATTTTCCGGATGTTGGCCAATGCTTCGGCATGGTTGCCCATCTGGGCATTGACGATGCACTGCTGCCTGATGATGTCGAGCATGCTGGGTGAGTTGTCGGGGGCAAGGTGTTCGGCATGGCGCAAGTGGTCCAGTGCTTCCTGATAGTGGTTTTGCGCCGCGAGTACCGCCGCGATGCCCATCTCGGCGGTCTCGTTATAGGGGTACAACTGTAGGTACGTCTGGTAATAGCGGATGGATTCGCTGTAGTTGCCCAACGCGGAGAGGGCATTGGCCTTGTTGATGAGTGCATCGCCGTTCGTCGTGTCGATGGCCAACGCATAGTCGTAACTCTCAATGGCCGCAGCGAAGTCGCCCTGCTGGAACTGAGCGGCTGCCAACGTGATCCAGTAGTCGGTGTTGTAGGGGTCCTCGTCGATGAGTTCGTCGAAGAGCTTTTGGCAGGTGTCCAACTGCCCTTTGGCCAGTGCCACCCGTCCCTGAAGCTCGCGGTATTGGGGGTCGTCCGTTTCACTGCTTAGAGCCAGCCACTCCTCCGTGAGATCCGTGCATGAGTAATCGGCAAAGAGCGTGGCCACATCGAGGTAGTAGTCCTCCAGGTCGTCCTCGTCGATTTCCTCCTCTTTGTCCTTGAGGTATTGGTCGGCCTCTTCTGTCCGCAGGTCGGCAATCATGATTTCGGCCACAATGTAATAGTAGTCGAGGTCGGTCTTGTCAGCAATCTGGTCTACCCATCGCATGGCTTCGTCAGCATCCCTGTTGACCAGGATGGCCACGCGAGCCCTGAATGCCAAGGGCTGCGTAGCACCTGGAAACATGGTGATGGCAAGGTCGACGGCATCGAGGGCCTCCTTGAGCTTGCCGTGCAGATGATAGTATTCGGCTATCGAGGTGAGCTCATCGGAGTCGAGATAAATGGAGCTGCCTGCAGAGCGGGCAGCTTCATAGCGTTTCAGGTTGTCGTCAAAATGGTTGTTCATATCGTGATGGTCTGCCGGGCGGCGACGGGCTTGTCCGCCGGGCGGCTTACTTGTTCTTTTTAGCCCAGGCGTCCTTCAGGCCCACCGTCTTGTTGAACACCGGTGCGTCATCGGTGGTGTCGGGGTCTGCCATGAAATAGCCTATGCGCTGGAACTGCAGGTATTCGCCCGGTTTGCGCGTGGCGGCATAGTCTTCGACATAGCAGCTCTTGTTGACATGGAGCGAGTCGGGGTTGAGCAACTCGTGGAAGTCGCGCTCGTCGGCCGATGGGTTTTCCACGAAGAACAGGCGGTCGTACTCGCGCACCTCTGCCTTGACGCAATGGTCGGCGCTCACCCAGTGGAGGGTGCCCTTCACCTTGCGGTTGGCTCCGGGCAGGCCACTCTTGCTCTCGGGATCATACTCAGCCTGGATCTCTACGATGTTTCCCTCGGCATCCTTGGTGCAGCCCGTACACTTCACGATGTATGCGTTCTTCAGGCGCACTTCCTTGCCGGGGGCCAAGCGGAAGAACTTCTTCGGTGCGTCTTCCATGAAGTCGGCGCGCTCAATCCAGAGGTTTTTGGTGAATGTGATGGTGTGTGAACCAGCCGTCTCGTCCTCGGGGTTGTTGATGGCTTCCATCTCCTCCGACTGACCGTCGGGATAGTTGGTGATGACCAGCTTCACGGGGTCGACGACTGCTGACACGCGAGTGGACTTCTTGTTGAGGTCGTCGCGGACGGCAGCCTCCAGCAAGGCCATGTCGTTGAGTGCGTCGAACTTGGTGTAGCCGATCGACTGGATGAAGTTCTTGATGGATTCGGGCGAGTAGCCGCGTCGGCGCATGCCACAAAGTGTCGGCATGCGTGGGTCATCCCACCCGTTGACGAGGTGCTCGTCGACCAGCGTGTGGAGCTTGCGCTTCGACATCACGGTATAGGTGAGGTTCAGGCGGTTGAACTCGATCTGGCGGGGACGGAAGTCGTCGAGACCGTTGGCCGCTGTGCCGTCGCTCTCTTTGAGGAAGTCGATGAACTTGTCGTAAAGGGGACGGTGGGGCACAAACTCCAATGTGCAGATGGAGTGGGTCACGCCCTCGAAATAGTCGCTCTGGCCGTGGGCAAAGTCATACATGGGGTAGCAGTGCCACTGGGTGCCGGTGCGGTGGTGGGGCGTCTGGATGATGCGGTACATGACCGGGTCGCGGAAATGCATGTTGGGGTTGGCCATGTCGAGCTTGGCGCGGAGCACCATGGAGCCCTCTACGGCCTCGGGCGTGTTCATGGCTTCGAACAGACGCAGGTTCTCCTCGATGGGGCGGTCGCGGTAGGGGCTTGCCGTGCCGGGCGTGGTCGGCGTTCCTTTCTGCTCGGCAATCTGCTCGGAGGTCTGCTCGTCAACGTAGGCCATGCCTTTCTTGATCATCCATATGGCAAAGTCCCACAACTTCTGGAAATAGTCGGAGGCATAGTAGATGTTTCCCCACTTGAAGCCCAGCCATGAAATGTCATGGAGAATGTTCTCAACATACTCGTTATTCTCCTTGGAGGGATTGGTATCATCGAAACGAAGGTTGCACACGCCGTTGTATTTCTCTGCGGCGCCGAAGTCCATGCAGATGGCCTTGGCGTGGCCGATGTGAAGATAACCGTTGGGCTCTGGCGGGAAGCGTGTCTGTATGCGGCCTCCGTTCTTGCCGGCCGCAAGGTCTTCCTCTATCAACTGCTCCACAAAACTAATGCTGCGCTTTTCTTCGCTTTTGTTTTCTTTGATTTCCATCTTGTGTTGTTATATGATTGTTGTTTGGTGCAAAGTTAATCATTTATCCACGAAAATCGCACGCGATGGCGTTAAATTATGCAACATATATGCCCTGCGCCATGGCGAGAACGCACGAGGCGCTTGTGGGAATGACGGCGAGGGGTGCTAAAACGGACTTTGTGTCTTTCCATGACCGACTCATGGGGGTAGGAGGGGGAAAGGTTCGAAACGTATTTACAAAAAGTCTCTGAGGATTGGCGCGAAAGTCAGCAAAGGGTGACTTGGCTTCAAATAAGCTCTGTTTTTGGCTTTTTCGCAATCTGTTGATACATAATGACTTGGAAGGTTGAGGCGCAAATCCGTTTCTTTTCGATGCTTTGCCTTATCGTTATAGATGCCTTATCGTGGTGCGATAGATGCCTTATCGTGGTGCGATAGATGCCTTATTAGGGTACGATAGATGCCTTATCGTGGTGCGATAGATGCCTAATCAAGGCGTGATAAGGCATCTATCGCAATGCGGCGGGAGCAGACAACCGTTGCGATCACCTGTTTTTCGTGTTTTTTGGACGGCAAACCCCCTCTGCCGTCTTCTAGATGGAGTGGTCGCGAGAGCACGTTTTTTTCAGAATATTCATGACATTCAGCATGAAGAACAGGGTAAGCCGCGGGCTGAAAAGCCCATTCTTTAAGCTGCAACGGGCTGAAAGCCCAGCAATTACCTAGCCCAGGGCAAGCGAAGCGGCGCCCTGGG
>CAVIOP010000124.1:0-8989 GCA_963644485.1 bacterium
TTTTGGAAAGAAAAGTAACCTATCCGTTTGCCATCACACAATATTTGTTTAATTTTGCATATAATATAAATATGTGTAAGATGACAGACCAGACCACAACACCCTTCAACATGGAGGCAGAGGTGCGCGACGGTTACACCGTGAGCGCCGACATGAAAGCCGTATGGGCGGTGGAGCTCGACCTCATTAGCCGTTTTCTCGACTACTGCAAGGCCAACGGCCTGCGCTGCTGGGCTGAGGGCGGCACGCTGCTCGGTGCCGTGCGCCACAAGGGCTTCATCCCTTGGGACGATGATGTGGATCTCCTCATGCCGCGTGCCGACTACGACCGCATGTGCCAGGAGATCGGCAACCAGGGCCTGGAGGTCCCCTATTTCCTCCAGTCGGCCTACACCGACGTCGACTATCACCGCGGCCACGCCCAGTTCCGCCGCAGCGACACCGCCGCCATCCGCCCGTCCGACTGTTTCCAGCCCTTCAACCAGGGCATCTTCATCGACATCTTCCCCCTCGATGCCGTGCCCGACGACCAGCAGGCCGTCGACGACGCCTATCGCTCGACCCACCGCATCCTCAGGTTTCTCAAGGCCAAGAACACCCATTGCCTGTCGTCGGGCCGCCTGACCCTCATCTTCCGCAAGCTCAAGGCGCGCCGCGCTGTGCGCCGCCACGGCTGGCTCCACTACTACCGCCAGGTCGACGACACCCTGCGCCGCCTGGCCGACCTGCCCGGCTCGCGTGTGGGAGAGGTCATCATCAGTCCCAAGCTGCAGTGGGACCGCCATGTGTTCGACGAGACCGTGTGGCTGCCTTTCGAGAACATCCTCGTGCCCGCGCCCAAGGACTATGACGCCTTCCTCCGCGGCGAGTTCGGCGACAACTACATGACCCCCATCCAGGCACCCAACTTGCACGGCACCGTGGTCTTCGACACCCACCGCAGCTATCCGCTGGTGCTGCCCGAGGTGCGCCGCCGCTACCGTCTCTCCGTCCTCACGCGCCTCTTCGCCAAGATAACCGGCAAGCGCAAGTGACACCCATCCATCCCACAACAAACATAACACCATGATACAACCCGAACGATTCTACCAGGCGCTCGCCAGCGAGGACATCACGTTCTACGCCGGCGTGCCCGACTCGCTGCTCAAGAACCTCTGTGCCTACATCACCGACCACGCCGACCCGCGCAACAACATCATCGCGGCCAACGAAGGCGGGGCGGTGGGCCTGGCTGCCGGATACCATCTCGCCACAGGCAAGATACCGGCCGTCTACATGCAAAACTCGGGCGAGGGCAACGTGGTCAACCCCCTGATGTCGCTCACCGACAGCGACGTCTACCATATCCCCGTGCTTCTCATCATCGGGTGGCGCGGAGAGCCCGGCGTGCACGACGAGCCCCAGCACGTGAAGCAGGGCAAGGTGACGCTGCCCCTGCTCGACGCCATGGGCATTGAGCACACGACACTCGCCGACAACGAGGACGAGGCGGTGGAGCAGGTGCGGCACGCTGCCGAGCGCATGCGCGCCACCGGCGAGGCCTACGCCCTGGTCATCCGAAAGGGCACCTTCGCCCCCTACACGCTGCAGACCACCGTGGCCGACGAGTCGCAGCTCACACGCGAGCAGGCCATCCAGATGGTGGCGGGTGCCATGGACAGCCGCGCCGTCGTGGTGTCGACCACCGGCAAGATCAGCCGCGAGCTCTTCGAGTACCGCGAAGGCGAGCACCAGGGACACGAGCGCGACTTCCTCACCGTGGGCTCCATGGGCCACGCCTCGCAGATAGCCCTCGCCATCGCCCTCCACCAGCCCGACCGGCCCGTCTATTGCTTCGACGGCGACGGCGCCGTCATCATGCACATGGGTGCGCTGGCCATCAGCGGCAGCCTGCATCCCGCCAACTACTACCACATCCTCTTCAACAACGGCGTGCACGACTCCGTGGGCGGACAGCCCACCGTGGGCTACCAGACCGACCTGCCCGAGGTGGCCGCTGCCTGCGGCTACAAGACCGTGCTCAGCGTCGACAATGCCGACGACCTGGCCGAGGTGCTGCACGACCTCACCGACAACGAGGCACCGCTCTTCCTCGAGATAAAAGTGAAGAAGGGCGCACGCGCCGACCTCGGACGCCCCACCACCACGCCCGAGGAGAACAAAGAGGCTCTCATGCACTTCCTGAAACAATAACACGCACAACAACCCTATACACATAATGTCATGACAAACATCAAACGCAACATACTGCTCAATCCCGGACCGGCCACCACCACCGACAGCGTGAAGATGGCACAGGTGGTGCCCGACATCTGCCCGCGCGAGAAAGACTTTGCCGGTCTCATGCAGGGACTGCGCGACAACTGCGTGAAGATGGCGCACGGTGACCTGGAGAAAGACACGGCCGTGCTCTTCTGCGGTTCCGGCACCATCAACATCGACATCTGCCTCAACTCGCTGCTCCCCGAGGGCAAGCGGGCGCTCATCGTCAACAACGGAGCCTACTCCTCGCGTGCCGTCGAGGTATGCCAGTACTACGGCCTGCCGCAAATCGACCTGCGCTCGTCGGTCTTCGAACGGCCGTCGCTCGACGATGTGGAGCGCACGCTCGCGGAGAACCCCGACATCGCACTGGTCTACACCACACACCACGAGACGGGCACCGGCATCCTCAACCCCATCCGCGAGATCGGCGCCCTGGCCCACAAGCACGGGGCCACCTTCGTGGTCGACACCACGTCGAGCCTCGGCATGGTGCCCTTCGACCTCCACGAGGACAACGTCGACTTCTGCATGGCCTCGGCGCAGAAGGGACTCATGGCCATGGCGGGCCTGAGCTTCATCGTGGGCAGCCGCACGCTCATCGAGCGTTCGAAGGACTATCCCAAGCGCTCCTACTACTGCAACCTCTATCTCCAGTACGACTTCTTCGAGAAGACCGGGGAGATGCACTTCACGCCCCCGGTGCAGACGGTCTACGCCGCCATAGAAGCCTTCAAGGAGTACTGGGCCGAGGGCGAGACGGCCAAGTTTGCAAGGCACCGCCGCACCTTCGAGGCCATACACCGCGGCATCGCGGAGCTGGGGCTGCGCGATGTCATACGCCATGACATACAGTCGGGGCTGGTGGTCTCGGTGAGGTATCCCGATGACCCCAACTGGAACTTCGACCTCGTGCACGACTACTGCTACGAGCGCGGCTTCACCATCTATCCGGGAAAGATCTCAACCACCGACACCTTCCGCCTCTGCGCGCTCGGCACCATCGACGTGCCCGACATCGAGGCGTTCTTCGTGGTCCTCCGCGAGGCGCTCGAACATAACAACATACAAATCCCTGCCCACTACAATGATTAAAACTGCCGTCATCATGGCTGCCGGACTGGGCAGCCGCTTCGGCCACATGACCGAGACCATGCCCAAGGGCTTCATCGAGTGTGGCGGACAGCCGATGGTGGTGCGCTCCATCGAGACGCTCATCGGATGCGGCATACAGCGCATCGTCATCGGCACGGGCTACAAGCACGAAGCCTACGAGGCGCTGATGGCGCGCTACCCGCAGATAGAGTGCGTCTACTCGCCCCGCTATGCCGAGACCAACAGCATGTACACGCTGTGGAACTGCCGCGAAGCCATCGGCGCCGACGATTTCCTGCTGCTCGAGTCGGACATCATCTACAGCCGCAATGCCATCACGGAGCTCATCGCCGACACCCACCCCGACATCATGCTCATCACGCCCGTCACCAAGTTTCAGGACCAGTACTATGTGGAGCACGACGCCGCGGGAACGCTGACGCGCTGCTCCACCGACCGCGCTGCCATCGACGCCAAAGGCGAGCTTGTGGGCATCCACAAGCTCTCAGGTGCCTTCTATAATAAGATGTGTGCCGACTATGCGGCCATCGCCGACGAGCAGCCCAAGCTCGGCTACGAGTATCAGCTGCTCCACATGTCGCAGACGCTGAGCCCCGTCTATGTGCTCAACGCCAACGACGTGAGCTGGTATGAGATTGACGACGAGCGCGACCTCAGCTATGCCGAGGAACACGTGATAAACAAATTGTGAGATGGAAGACAGACAACAGCTCCTGGCCCAGCTCATGCTGGCCATGGTGAGATATGACCGGGGCGACGTGCCCCGGGTGCAACACTTCGTGAAGGTGCACGACTTTGCGCGCACCATTGCCCTCATGGAGGGTATGGCCGACGAGGAACGCTTCGTGCTCGAGGCGGCGGCCATCCTCCACGATGTGGGAATCCATGCCGCCGAGGCACGTTATGGCAACTGCGACGGAAAGCATCAGGAGGAGCTCGGACCCGCCGAGGCGCGCAAGGTGCTGGCGGAGGTCGGCGGCTTCACCGACGGAGAGACGGACCGCATCTGCTGGCTCATCGCCCACCACCACACCTACACGGGCGTGACCGCGCCCGACCACCGCATTCTGCTCGAGGCCGACTTCCTCGTCAACTCGTTTGAGGACCGGCTCTCGCCCAAGGCCATCGAGACCTTCCGCGACCGTGTCTTCCGCACACCGTCGGCTCTCGCCCTGCTCGCCGACATGTGGGGCATGCAGTAGGCCCACTTGCTGCCTACTGCACATTTCATATCTTTGTAACCCCGGCTCAACGACTTTGTAACATAGCTGTCCTACCTTTGCAGCGTGAAATACAATAGGACAGTTATGAAACAAAACCGTGTGACAGTGGTAGGGCTGATGATGCTCGCCCTGCCGGCCAGCGTCGCCGCACAAGTGGAGACGAACAAGGCCACCTCACAGACAACGGGCCAGCAGGCCGACACGACGCGCCAGGCACCGACGATGACCGACCAGCAGCTGGGCGGCGTGACCGTGACAGCGGTGAGACGATCCGACACCGAGGCAGCTGCCGTGCAGGAAGTGAAGCGCAGCGCCAACGTGGTGAACAATGTGTCGGCACAGGAAATCAAGCGCACCCAGGACTCCAATGCCGGCGAGGTGATACGCCGCATACCAGGCGTGAGTCTCATCGACGACAAGTTTGTCATGGTGCGCGGCTTGCAGCAGCGCTACAACAACGTGTGGATCAACGGGGCCGCCGTGCCCAGTTCGGAGGCCGACAGCCGTGCCTTCTCCTTCGACATGATTCCCAGCGGGCAGATCGACAACCTCACAGTCGTGAAGACGCCTGCGGCCGAGTATCCCGCCGACTATACGGGCGGATTCATTCAGGTCAACACCAAGGAAATCCCCATTTCCAACTCTCTTCATATCTCTGTAGGTGCCGGCTGGAACAGCCAGTCGGCTTTCCGCGATTTTTATTCCCAGAAAGCATCGCCCACCGACTTCCTCGGCTTCGACTCCGGGCTCCGTACACTCAGCGGAGGCATGGACAAGACGTTCGGCACGCTGGGTCTCAACAGTGGCGGCAATGCCATGATAGACCTGCTGGGCAACGGCTTCAGCAACGACTGGAGCGTGAAGAAGCACAAGCCGCTGGGCGACCTGAAGCTCAACGCCGACTATGCACACCGCTGGAACCTGTGGCACGGCAAGCTCGGACTGCTTGCCGCTCTCAACTACACCAACGAGTATCGGGCCTACCGCGGCATGATCAACAACTTCTACGGTGCTTACGACACCGACAACGACCGCGTGAACCCGCTGCGTCTCTCCACCGACAACCAGTATAACGAGAACACACGCCTTGGCGCCATGCTCAACCTGACGTGGCTCAGCGCAAGCGGAAACACCAAGTATCAGTGGAAGAACATCTTCAACCAGATAGGCAACAGCCGCTACACCACGCGTGAGGGTCTCAGTGCCCAGTCGGAGCAGGAGCGCTCGGCTGAGTACTACTACCGCAGCCGCACCACCTACACCACCCAGCTGACGGGTAACTACACGTTCTCTGCCGATGTGCTCGACTGGAGTGCAGGCTACGCCTATGCCAACCGCCGCATGCCCGACCGCCGCCGTTACGTGCTCTATGCCGACGACGAAAACGAGGAAAGCCAATACTCGTGGCTCTACCAGAACGACATCTCGCGCGAGTGGACCTCGCTCGACGAGCACATCGTGTCGCTGCAGGCCAACGACAGCCACCGCTTCCACTTCGGTGAGTGGCAGCCCACGCTCAAGGGCGGCGTCTACGGCGAGTATCGCACACGCTCCTACACCACCCGCAACCTCTTTTATTGGTACAGCAGTTCGGCCAACACGCTGCCCAGCGGTTTCCGCAGCATGGACATGCCCACGCTGCTCAGCGATGCCTCAAACTATGGGGCCGACAAGCTCTATCTGCTCGAAGACGTGAACAAGGTGAACGACTACAGCGGCAACAACCTCCTGGGAGCCGCCTACGCCATGGCCACGCTGCCGCTGGGACAATTCGACATCCACGCCGGTCTGCGCTACGAATACAACCAGATGGAACTCATCTCCAACACCAAGTCGTCGGAGGTGAGCCACGAGAGCCACTACTACCGCCACGGCGACCTCTTCCCGTCGGCCAACATGACCTGGCACATCAACGACCGGCACCAGGCGCGCCTGTGCTACGGACGCAGCGTGAACCGCCCCGAGTTTCGTGAGGTGTCGCCTTCGGTCTACTACGACTTCGACCTGGCAGCCGACGTGGAAGGCAACTACAACCTGAAGAACTGCTATGTCGACAACATCGACCTGCGCTACGAGTGGTATCCCCATCGCGGCGAGGCCATCTCGATAGCCGCTTTCTACAAGCATTTCGACTCGCCCATCGAGTGGGTCTACACCATGTCGGGCGGCACCGACGTCATCTACTCCTACAAGAACGCACGGTCGGCCGACAACTACGGACTGGAGCTCGACATACGCAAGAGCCTCGACTTCATCGGTCTGCGTGACTTCTCGTGGAGCTTCAACGGTTCGCTCATCCACAGCCGCGTGCATTTCGACGCAGGCAGCAACGAGTATGACCGCCCGATGCAGGGCCAGTCGCCCTACCTTGTCAACACCGGTATCTTCTACAACAACCAGCGCAACCACCTGACGGTGAACCTGCTCTACAACCGTATCGGCAAGCGCATCGTGGGCGTGGGACGCACGGAGGGCGGCGGCGACGCCTCGCGCAACATCCGCGTGCCCGACAGCTACGAGATGCCGCGCGATGCCTTCGACCTCACGGCCAGCAAGCGCTGGGGCCGCTGGGAACTGAAACTGGCCGTGCGCGACCTGCTCAACCAGAACATTGTCTTCAAGCAGTTCCAGCAGGTGGACGACAGGGAGATACAGCAAGTGACTCGCAAATATAAACCGGGACGCAACATCAACCTCTCGGTAACAGTAACATTATAATTTTCTAAACAATGAAAACAGACAAGATGTTTTTGGGATGCATGGGCATCCTCGCCATGTCGGTGATGTTTACGGCATGCAGCAGCGACAGCGACAACGACACACCCTCTAAGCAGGACGAGACGTACACCTGGTCTACGGACGGCGGTTTCAAGGCTTGCGACCACCTGCTCTTCACCTCAGACGGTGCTGAGTCGGCCAAGGGCACGGTCATCGGCAATGGCGACCAGAACTTTGTCTTCAAGGGCACACAGACCCTGGAGCGCGGCACCTACACCCTGAAGGGTTGGGTGTATGTGGCCGAGGGCTCTACGCTCACCATTCCTGCCGGCACGGTCATCAAGGGCGACAAGGAAACCAAGGCAGCCCTCATCGTGGAGCCGGGCGGCAAACTCATTGCCAACGGCACAGCCACAGCTCCCATCGTGTTCACCTCGGCACAGGAAGCAGGCTCTCGTCGTCCCGGCGACTGGGGCGGTCTGATCATCTGCGGCAAGGCTCCCAACAACAATGGTGTGCTGGCCCAGCAGATTGAGGGCGGCCCGCGCACCAAGCACGGCGGCACCGACGCCACCGACAACAGCGGTTCGCTGCAGTATGTGCGTGTGGAGTTTGCCGGCTATCCTTTCAAGAAAGACCAGGAGATCAACGGCATAACGTTTGGCTCTGTAGGCTCGGGCACCACTGTTGACCACGTGCAGGTGTCTTACTCCAACGACGACAGTTACGAGTGGTTTGGCGGCACGGTCAACTGCAAGCACCTCATCGCTTATCGCGGTTGGGACGACGACTTCGATACCGACAACGGTTACTGTGGCAAGGTGCAGTATGGTCTCTCCGTTCGCGACTCGCGCATTGCCGACTACTCGCAGAGCAACGGTTTCGAGAGCGACAACAATGCCAGCGGCTCTACGGCCGAGCCTTTCACCACGGCTACCTTCTCCAATATCACCTTCCTCGGCCCGAAGGTGTTCGATGCCAACTTTGATAACACCACCGACTACATCGACGGCGGTGGCATGAACCCCGAGAACGGTTCGTCAATGGGTCGCTTCCAGGCTGCCATGCACATCCGCCGCAACTCGCGTCTCAACGTGGAGAACACGCTGGCCATCGGCTGGCCCATCGGCATCATCCTCGACAACGAGAAGGGCAACACGCAGGGCGCAGCCACCAACGGCCTCCTGAGCCTGAAGGGCATCACCTTCGTGGGAATGGATATTGTGGGTTCCGACTTCAACAAGGTCTACAAGGATGAGCTCTACGACTACACAACGAAGACCACCGACGCCAGCCAGAAGTCGTTCTCGAGCACATTCTTCCAGTTGGCTGCCAACAACAACTCCGTGATCAGCAGCTGGACGGCGCTCACCTGGAACGCAATGACCTCTATCCTGGCCATCAGCAACCAGTATCCCGGCATCGGTGCCTTCCCCGACGGCAAAGACTGGACAACCGGCTGGACCAACTTTGACCCCCAGAACACGAAGTATTAATCTTAGCTGCCCAACGGACCGTCGGTCCGGGTAGGCACACAATATGATAGCGCAGGAGATGACCTCCTGCGCTATGTTAGTATCTTTACTTAAGTTTCGGATTTACAACGCGTGAGCCAAAGCGGGCTGAAAGCCCAAAAGTACTTAGCCCAGGGCAAGCGAAGCGGCGCCCTG
>CAVIOP010000125.1:0-8901 GCA_963644485.1 bacterium
CTCTGCCGCTTGCCTTAGCAAGAACGTTAAACCAAAAGGTGCCGAAGTCATTGGGTCGGCGTCCCAACAGAAAGGTGTCGATGTTGTCTCCCCGTTGGGGTGCAAGAGACGTTGCAAAAAGTTGCAATTTCATGGGGCATAACAACCAAAGCCGAAACTTGAGTTACCGTATGAAAGGACGAATGCAGAAGACATCAGCCTATGCTAAAGGCTGCCCTCAAAGAGACAGGTCGGAAAACGAAAGTAGGAGAAAAACTACTTCGTTTTCCTCCTACTTGATTGACGGACATGTGCTGGGCGGACGAATCAGACCTTGCCGTGGTGGCGTTCCTGCCCTTCCTGCCCATTGCGGTCCGTTATCGTGTCAGGCTGAACTTCAGGCTCAGACCGAAGTCCTGGGTTGTCGTCGGGTAGGTGCTGCTGCTCAGAAGCGGCGTGTTGGTCTGGCGGTCAAGATAGAAGCTCATGGTCATCAGCTTCGACAATGTGTAGTCGGCCGTGAACGACAGCTTGAACGCACTGTTGCCGCTGCTGGCGGCTGAGGCCATGGCAGCGATGTCGCGTGTGATGCTGGCCTGCTTGCGGAACGAGACGTCGAGACGCAGGTTCATGCTATGGTTGGTGCCGCCGCTGCTCGACTGGCTGTTTGAGCGGTTGTTGTTCGTCTGGTTGTTGCCGTTGCGCTTGCCGCTGCTCTTTGCCTTTCGGTGGTTGCGCGAGCCGAAGAGGTTGAAATTGTTGAGCTTGTAGCCCATGCCCAACACCCAGTCCTTGCTGACAGCCTCGTTGATCTGCACACTGGTCATCGACAAGGAGAGCACGCGTGTCTGCCGGTATTCCAATTTACAGGTGAGGTTGTTTTGCAGAGTGACATCGATGCCCAGCAGGGGAGAGAATGCCTCGTTGATGCTCACGGTCGACACGTTGTACATCGAATTGGGGACGGGATTGCCTGTTGTGGCGTCGGTGATGAAGCCGAGTCCAGCGCCCATGAGCTGCATGTATGTGCTGTAGCTCTGGTAGCTGCCCACGGCGAAGACGCTCTTGTAGCTATGGTTGAGGTTGACACTCTTGAAGACGTCGCTGAACCAGGGCAGCTTGCTCAGGCCACTATAGCGAATGGTCCAGTTGGGCAGCAACTTTGTGAGCGAGGGGAAGATGTCCAGTCCCTTGCCGCCCATGCTGGTGTAGCTGGCCAGGAACGCAGGCACCATCACGTCGGCACTGTAGAGGTTGACGCCTCCGTTGGCAGCATCGAACGTCTTGCCCGCAAATGCGGTGCCGGCAGGATAGACGGTGCCGGCATAGTGGGCCTCCACGCGCTGGCGGAAGCTCTCGAGCGAGTTGCAGAACTTGTCGAACGTGGCGCTGTGGTAGCCGTTGTTGGCATTGCCCATGCCCTCGAAGGCCGTGCCCAGCGAGATGGTCGTCATGGTGAAAGTGCCCGTCTGGGTGGTCGGATTTCCCTGGTACATGTACTGGATGCTCTTGGCTGTGGTCTGCGAACGCGTGGCGGTGAGGTCAATCTTCAGATTCTTCACCGGCTCCAGCGTCAGGCGCAGTTGCAGGTCTTCGACCTTGTTGGTCGTAGCCGGCGTGGCCACGCTGTCGCTCATGAGCAGCCACCCGTTGTTGCTGGCCTTGGTGATGTAGCTGTCACCCACCAGTCCGAAGGCAAAGTCGAGGCCTGGCGAAAGGGCATTTGCGCTGTTGTTGCGCGTCTGTCCGAACGCATTGCCCACAGTGGGCATGAAGCCGGGCAGGGCGATGGAGTACTGGTTGCGATAGGTCAGGCTGGCGTTGCGTACCATCATGGCTACCCGGGCTACCGACTGTGCCATGCGATACCATTTCTGTTCGTCAAGAGGTTTCTTTGTCGTTACGGCAATCTTCAGTTTCAGGGCCGAGTCGACCTTGTTGGTGATGCGTATCTTGTTGTCGTCGAGCTTCTTGAACTTCAGCTTGTAACGCTTCCCGTCCATGGTCTTTGCAGAGACGATGAGGCGCTTCGACTTGCGGCCATGGCTGACTTCTATCGTGGTGTCGGGCTTCAGTTGGATTTCCTTTTCAAAGGCGTTCTTGTTCTTGGGCAGTTGCGCCTTCTTCTGTTGCTCTTCCTTGCGCTTCTGCTGCAGTTGCTTGACGGCCTGCTCGGGGTCTTTGCCGTCGGCCTCGGCCTGTTTGCGCACCTGGTCTTCCTCGTCTTTCAGCTTCTTTTTCTCTGCCTTTTCCTTGCTCTTGTCTTGCTTCTTCTTGTTCTGTTCCGCACGGCTGGGTTCCTTGTCAAACCGCTCGTTGGCAGCCTTGAGGAAGGGCACGTGGTTGTAGAGCTTGATGAAGTTGAATGTCCCGTTGATGTTGAGCTGTCGGTTGTTCTGGATGGTGTTGCCCAGATTGGTGCCGTCCTCCAGTTCGGAGCCGCGCACCCAGTGGTAGGTGGCGTTGTAGGAGGCGTCGGCGTTGAGCCAGTCGAAGACCGGCAGCAAGTTGAGCGGCAGCTGGTAGGACATGGTGAAGGTCTGCTGATAGTCGAGCGGTGTGCCCATGTGCTTGATGGAGGTCCACACCGAATCTTTCCATGCCTCGTATCGGGTGGGGTAGAGGTCCTTGTTCACCGGAGTGTAGGGTTCCTCGATCTCGGCGTGCGTTGCGCTTTGGAAGTTCATGTGCAGGTTCTTCGTCAAGTCCCATCTCAGCTGGAAATCGCGGTTCCACAGGAACTGCTCGGAGAAGGTCAGCGGCAGCTGTGAGCCTTCGAGCGACTCCATGTCGCGCTCTTGCAGCTCATAATAGCTGCGGGTCATCTCGGTGTTGAAGGCCACGTTCTGCGGCAGCCAGTTGAGTCCGAAGCGCTTGAGGATGTCGAGCCATTTGCTCTTGCTCTTCAGCTTCTTGAAAGGTTCCCACGCCTTGTAGACGGGGCTCCAGTTGTAGTTGAATCCGCCACGCCAGTTGTCCTCATTCTCATAGACTGTCGTCTCGCCCTGTGTGTGGGCGTGAGAGTGGCTGTAGGAGAAGGAGAAGTTGGCCGGGTCGTAGGGCATGGGATGACGCTTGGTCTGTATGCCCACGCGGACATTGGACAGCGAGAAATTGCGGTTGATGGTCTTTGTGACGGCTATGTTCTCCACGGAGTCGCGTTCGTTCTTGTCCATGCTTTCGAGGGCGTCGTCGAGCTCCATGTCCGTGTCGAGCGGATTATACTTGGGCCGTGTCACCTCCTTGGTCACGCTGTAGTAGAGGGGTGCCGACACCTTGGCTTTGTCGGGGAAGAACTTGCCCAGCTCCAGGCTTGTGGTGAACGACACGTTGCTCTGGTCGTCCTGCGAGCGCTCGCTGACACCCTGCTCCAGTCCACCGAAGCCTTGCGAGACATAGCGTCCCTGCAGGTTCACGGTGCCCATGTCTGAGAGTTGCACATTGAGGTTTCCGTTTGCAGCCCAGCCTCCCGAGTTGTTGTATTCCTTCAGTCGGAGCTCGTTGATCCAGACCTCGCCGCTCTTCTGGTCCGCCGACAGGTTTCTGACACCGATGATGAGCGTCTTCACCTCTCCGAGTGTGGGGTTTCCCATGATGGTGACCTTGTTCTGCGGATGGCTTTCGTCGTAAGCCTCGTAGGCACGGTTGTAGGAAGCCAGCCCGTTGGCCTTGGCGGCATTGCGCGCCTTCTTGACGGCCGTGAAGACCGACAGGGGCACGTCGAGCATGTTGTCTTCCGGCCATACTTGCTGCACCTGTGAGAGCGTGTAGCGGTCATAATGGCCGGCAGGCGTCAGTTTTAGTGGAATCTGGTATTCGTAGTAGTTGCTCTTGTAGTCGGAGCCCAGACGTATGAAGACGGCCAGTTGGTCGTCCTGGAGGTTGGTGACGTTCTGCTCGTTGGCGTTGGCATGGACGAACATCTGCAGGCGTTTGTACTGCCGGAGGTCGAGCGTGGAATTCTTGTAGACGCACTTCGACTCGCCCGATGAGATGTTGTCGACATTGATCTGAAGTGCGGCCTCGTTCGACTCCACAAGCTGTGGCTGGGTGGGGTCCTGCCCGCGCTTGATGCCCGGGGGAAGGACGTAGTTGACCGGTGACTTGTCGCTGTTCTCTTCGATGTCGACCGAAGCGGTGGTCATCGTTCCCGTCTGGGCTGAGTTGTCGAGGTTCTGCTCGTAGACGCGCCATGTGCCCCGCACGAGATCGAAGGTTCCGAAGCGCAGGACGACAGGGTGCTTGAAGCCTGTGAGGAAGGTGCGCATGAAGCGGATGGACGAGAAGTCATTGATGTTTCCCACCCGCTTTTCGTAGTCCTCCAGGGGGATGCGGAACTCGTACCATGTCCAGTGGCCCGTCTGTCCGTTGCGGAGCTTGGGCGCCACCTCTCTCTTGTCGACGATGAAGTTGCGGCCCACCTCCATGTCTTCAGGGCGCAGCGACACGTGGTACTGGTAGTATTTCTCATACTCGTTGAGCGTGTAGTCCTGGTTGATGTCCTCCACGTCGGGTGTGCTCTTGTAGGAGGTGTCGTAACGTCCCGAGTTGTTGTCCGAGTCGGGCGAGTTGCCTTGTGGGTTGTTGATGTACTTGTAACGTCTGAGGATGTCGGCCTCCATGCGGTCGAGGTCGTCGCCGCGGAAGTAATGGTAGTCGTCGTTGGCTGGGTCGGCCCAGATGGAGTCCCACACGGCTGCATTGACCTTGCCCTGGATTTGTGTGAGGAAATCCTGGTAGCTTTGGAACTGTTGTTCTTCCTGGTCGTTGAGGCCGTTGAGGCCTACGTCCTGCAACTGTCGTGAACCGCTGGTGGTGGCAAAGGCGTAGGTCACCGTGGACTGTGTCGGGATCTTGCCCCACTGGGTGTACGTGAAGCTCTGTGACCCGTCGACGGGCATGCCGCTCTCATAGAACTTCTTGCCGTCTTGAAGCACATCTTCCGACACCTCGCCGAGATTGAAGTAGAGGTCGCCCCCGTAGTCGGCCACATCGGCACGGTCACGGCTGTTGATGAAGGGGTCGAGCATCCAGAATTCCACATACTCGATGTTGGCATTCTCGAAGTCGGTCGTCTCCAGCTTGCGCATCATGCCGCCCCAGTGCTGGTCGGGATTGTTGAGTGTTCCGTCGGCGTTGAGGTCGGGATTGAAGTTGTAGGGGCCGCGCTCGTTGGGATAGTAGGCCAGGTTGAGCACGGACAAGGTGGCAGTGGCGCCACTGTAGGAGCTGACGTCGCGGTTGGGGAACAGCTCCGTGACGTACCACTCGCGTATGTAGGGGTTGCTCAGCTGGTCAAGGTCACTCTTGATGTGGGCAGGCGTGAGACTGCTGCTGCGGCGCGTGAAGAGCGGGTCGATGGTGTACCATGCCATCTGTGAACGGTTGAAGCCGCTGCGCAGTGTGGTCTTGTCCTGATGCTCGGAGAACATGGAGGGCACGCTCGACAGCACCCAACTGTAGGGGTCGAGCACGCTGATCTTGTCGGTGGTGTTCTCAAAGTCGTCTATGTACGATGCATTGTCCTGCACGCCGTGTGCCTTGCCTGCGATGAGCTGGGCAAATTCGCCGGTGAATGAGATTTGCGAGGGTTGTGTGAGATGCAGGAAGGGCAGCTTGTCGAGCATGTTGGTGAGCCATTGCGACTCGTGCTTCCAGTTGAGGTTGAGGCCCCAAATGGTGTTGTTGAGAGGCTCCGACCCCATCGACACCTTGGTGGTGAGCGCTTGCTCTGACAGGTGCTGTAAGGTTCCGGACATCTGGAAGTTCTTGGAGAAGTCGTACTCCCAGTTCATGCCAAACATGGTCTTGCGCTCCTGCGAGTAGTCGCTTTGGCTCTCGAGCGAAACGTTTACCGACGTACCGGCATCGATGATGCTCTGGTTGAGAATCGTCACCTCGCCCGCACTGTAGTCGACGGTGTAGTCGGACCCTTCCGTGAGGGTGACGCCGCCTGCTGTCACGACCACTGACCCCTGCGGCACGTTGTAGGCTCCGAGCGATATGACATTGGCCGAGGTGCCCTTATACTGTCCCTGCAGGAGATACTTGTCTTTTTCGGCAATCTGCTTGGCCACGGTCTTCGTGGAGTCGTAGAGTTCGGTGAAGGCGTAGCTGGCGGCCTTGCTTGCCGGAACGCCCGCGCTGACGAGGTGCTCGTAGAGGTAGCTGCCGAACGGCTCGGCCTCGGGAAAGAACACGCGGCCGTTGCTCACGGTGTAGCCCTCCACAAAGTCGAAGTAACCGTTGGAGTGAGCCTTGTTGTTGTTGTCGAGGCGGTCGGCTCCCAGGAACTTGATGAGTGTCTGGCTCTTGACCTGCTGTTCGGGAATGTAAGACAGGTAAACGCCCGTGGTGTCACTTTGGTATTTCACGTCGAGCCTGAATTTCTCGCGTTCCACGGTTGAAGCCAGGTAGTACACGTTCTTCATCATCAGGTCCCAGTTGCCTTGCTGGGGGTTGTTGCTGGTGTTCTTGAGCGACTTGACAAAGAGTGCCTTGTTCACGTCGGTGACATCACTCGCAAACTCGCCCACCTGGTAGGTCTGCCCGCCGTAGGTGTATTCGTAGGCGATGGCCAGCACCTGGTCGGTCTGCAGGGATGTGCGCAGTGACACATAGCCCAAGGCCGTGTTGACGGTGTATTCGGAGGAGGTGAGCAGTCGGGCGCTCTGCAGTTTCTCGTAGTCGGAACCGCCCACGAGGCCAGCGCCGTCGAGCACGGTCGATGTCTGGTCGATGTCGCGTGCGTCGGCCAGTTGGTTGACAAAGGTCGAATACTCCGTATTGGCACCGTTGGCCGGCACGGGTGAGCCCCCTGCGGTCCACATCGGATTGCTCACCTTGGTGGTTTCTCCGAGGTCAGTCAGTGCCACGATGTTGCGTGTGTTGGTCGTGGTTCCCGTCTTGTTGGTCACCCAGATTTCCACACGGTTGATGGTGACGCCCGTTGTCAGGTTGGGCAACGTCTTCATGGCTGCGTCGTAGTGGTTGCGGAAATACTGCGAGAGGAAGAAGTGGCGGTTCTCCTCGTAGTCGGCCGCATCAATCTCGAAGGGTGTCAGCTGCGTGCCGCCCTTCGAAGAGACGCTCTTGGAGGAGCTCTTCTTCTGTGACGCGACGAGTTGCAGCTTGAGCTTGCCAAACTGCAGGTCGGTGCGCAAGCCGAAAAGGGAGCTTGCGCCTTGCACCAATGAGGAGTTGCTGGGGAAGGATATGTTGCCGCCTTCGACAAGCTTGATGATCTCGTCCTCCTTGCCGTCGTACTTCAACTTCATGTTTTGCGAGTCGAAGTCGAAGGTGGCGTCGGTGTTGTAGTTGAGGTTCATGTTGACCTTGTCGCCTACCTTTCCGTTGACGTTGAGGTTGATCTTCTCGTCGAAGTCCATGGTCGTCTTGTTGCGGCTGCGCACGGGGAGCGACGGGTTGTCGATCTTCTTGTTGGTGAGGCCAAACTTCAGCTCTGCCGTTCCCTGTGTGCGGATGCGCACGCCGCCTGGTCCGAAGATCTTCTCTGCGGGTCCGAGTTCGAAGTGCATGTCGGCAAAGTCAAATTTCTCCTTGCCTTTTGCCTTGTAGATCTCGTCGTTTTTCGAACGGAAATAGGCATCGCGTGCGTGCTTCTCGCTCCATTTGAGGTATTCGGCGGTGGTCATCATGAACGGTGTGGCGAGATAGGAGTCGCCAAACTTGGCTCCGATGACGTATCGGTCGAGCGAGTCGTTGTAGCTTACCTCATAACGCACGCCCTCCGGGCGCTCCAGGTCGAGCACGCCCTGGTCGAGGTCGTCGTAGGTGATGGGCACGGTGCGCTGGATTTTCCAGCGGGGGTGCAGCAGTGAGTCGGGGATGGTGTCCTCGTCGATGATGAGGTCGTTGAGGTTGCCTACACTCTTGCCGGAGCCCTGCTTGCCGGTGCTTTTCCCGTTGCCCTTTTGGTTGCCTTGCTGGCCTTTGGCTTGTTGTGTGCGCCTGGATTGCTGGCGCGGGTCGACTTGCTGGCGTGGATACACGAAGGCATAGCCGGCCATGGTGATGGCCAGTGCGGTGAGGATGGATATGCCGTGTTTCCTGATGTTCATCTCTGTCGATTACTTGATGCGCTTCAGCGCTTCCTTGATTACCGTCTCCACAGCCAAGTCGGGCTGCTCGGTGAGGATGGCTGTCACCACTTTGGCCGCAGGTGCGGGTGAGAAGCCGAGCATGGTCATGGCCGTCACCGCCTCGTCTTTCACGGCGCTGTTGACGGTGGGCTGCCCTTTGCTGCCTGCCGACACATGGAGCTCGCTGGCGATGCCCGACGACACGATCTTGTCTTTCAGGTCGACGATGACGCGCTGGGCGGTCTTCAGGCCGATGCCCTTCACGCCTTTGATGGCTTTCTCGTTGCCGTTGGCAATGGCGTCGCACAGTTCGGCCGGCGTCATCGACGAGAGCATCATGCGGGCCGTGTTGGCCCCCACGCCCGACACGGAGATGAGCATGCGGTAGAGCTCGCGCTCCTGGCGTGATGCAAAGCCATAGAGCGTGAACGAGTCGTCGCGGCCTCCGGCCACGAGCACCTCGTGCACATAGAGCTTTGCCTGTTTCTTGCCTTGCACGCCCGTGTAGGTGTTGAGCGATATGTTGAGCGCATAGCCCACCCCGCCAGCTTCGACAACGGCCAACGTAGGGGTGAGCTCCGTGAGCTCGCCTTGGATGTATTCTATCATAAGAAGTCCTAAAAGTATGTACGTACTGATTTATAACGTACATAGGGTGTGATTATTGCCTTCGCTGCAGATTTAATTGTTTAACTGAAAAACAAGTTCATGACAATATCTTTACTCAAGTTCCGGCTTTGGTTGTTATGCCCCATAAAATTAGGTAAAGGAGGCAGTTGTGGAATACTACATGAACCGATGCTGGCTGAACAATGTCTGC
>CAVIOP010000126.1:0-8887 GCA_963644485.1 bacterium
GCTGGAAGAAGGTATCTAACGACGGGGCGATAGATGCCTTATCATGGTGCGATAGATGCCTAATCAAGGTGTCATTAGGCATCTATCGCACCATGATTAGGCATCTATTCCAAAACTCTAAGCACCTATAAAGTTTTCCGAAAGGCACATTTTCGCATATCGCCCTGATAGTCAGCCATATGCGTAAAACCCTCGAAAAATCGCGTATTTGACAGCAAAAGTAGGCTTGATGGATTTCAAGCGATTCTCCAGAGACCTTTTGTTCAGATATTTCAGCACACTAAGGGTATAAAAAATCTTAATTGCCGCACAAACATCGGACATGCCGATAATTTTTCATACCTTTGCGCTGGCCTTAAAGCAAGGGCCCACGAAAATTGCACACCCCGTGAAACCACAGCACACACGAAAACACACGTCATGAGAAAATTCATACTTCTGGCGGGCCTCGTTGCCCTGGCCGCCTGCCAACCGTCGCCCGACGAGGTGGCGCAGCCCCTGATGCAACGCATCGACTCGCTCTATGAGCACCACGACTACACGGGCACGCTCAACGCCATCCGCCAACTGCGCGCCGACCACCCCAAGGCTATAGAGAGCCGAAAGCGGGCCCTGAAAATCTGGCAGGAGGCATCGGTCAAGATGGCGCAGGAAGACATCGGGCGCACCGACTCAGCTCTGCAGGCCACTCTGCAACAGATCAGCGGCGAGACCAATCTCTACCGCAAAAACATGCTGCGCGCCCGGCGCGACTCTCTGCAGATACGCTACGATGCACTCTGCGGCACCGTGCGCGTCATCAAGCAGCGACAACAGGAGTGAAGGCTACAACTTTTCTCGCCCATTCCTTCGTTTTACATAAAATAATGTGTAACTTTGCATTCGTTATGACAAACCAACAAGACACTGCCAGAGAGTTCCAAGAGACCATGGACGAGTGTCGTGACGTCTTCGCCAAGAAACTTCATGACTACGGGGCCTCGTGGCGCATCATGCGCCCCTCGTCGCTCACCGACCAACTCTTCATCAAGGCCAAGCGCATACGCACCCTGGAAATCACCGGCCAGTCGCTGGTAGGCGAGGGCATACGCCCGGAGTTTCTGGCGCTGATCAACTATGGCATCGTGGGGCTCATACAGCTCGAACAGGGCTTCGCCGACCGCGTGGACATGACAGCCCAGCAAGCGCTCGACTTTTATGACCGGCACGCCAAGGAGGCCTTCCAGCTCATGAAATGCAAGAACCACGACTATGGTGAGGCATGGCGCACCATGCGCGTCAGCAGCTACACAGACCTCATCCTCACAAAGATTGAACGGGTGAAGGAACTGGAGGATATCCACGGGCAGGCCATCATCTCAGAAGGCATCGACGCCAACTACATGGACATCATCAACTACGCGGTTTTCGGTGCCATACGACTGAAAGAAAACGCACACGACAACAACGCTGCATGAGCACCCTGCAACCGAGAACATCCAAAGAGGAGGGCACACGGGACAACATCCAGACGGCAACACCAGGCGTAACGACACGCCTGATTGTCAATCTGTGCAGGCTGGCCGTCGGCACGGTGCTGGTATTCTCGGGATTCGTCAAGGCCATCGACCCGCTGGGCACGCAATACAAGATACACGACTATCTCGAGGCCTTGGGGCTGGCCACCGTCACGCCCGACTGGCTGACTTTGCTGGCATCTGTTGCGCTGGCGGCGGTGGAGTTCTCGCTGGGCGTCTTCATCCTGCTGGCCATTAGGCGCCACCTAGTGTCGCGGCTGTTGCTGGTGCTGATGACCTTCATGACACTCATCACCCTGTGGACGGCCGTGGCCAACCCGGTAAGCGACTGCGGATGCTTCGGCGATGCCGTGCATTTGACCAACACGCAGACACTGCACAAAAACGTGGTGCTGCTGGTCTGTACACTGGTTCTGGTCCGCAGGCCGCAAGCCATGTACCGTTTCGTCTCGAAGCCGACGCAGTGGATTGCCATCAACTTTACCATCCTGTTCATCCTGCTGACAAGCCTCTACTGCCTCTGGTACTTGCCCCTGTTCGATTTCCGCCCCTACCGCATCGGAACCAACATCCCCAAGGGCATGGAGATCCCCCAGGGAGCCGAGCAGCCTCAGTTCGAGACGACGTTCATCATGGAGAAGGACGGAAAGCAAAAGACATTCACCGTCGACAATTACCCCGACTCCACCTGGCAGTTTATTGACTCCAAGACCGTCAAGGTCAAAGAGGGATACGTTCCGCCCATACACGACTTCTCCATCGAACTGGCCGACGGCGACGACATCACCGACCAGGTGCTGGGCCACAAGGGTTACACCTTCCTCCTCATATCGCCTCATCTGGAGACGGCAGACGACTCCAATTTCGGAGCCATCGACCAGATATACGAGTATGCGCAGGACTGGCACATTCCCTTCTACTGCCTCACGGCATCTGCAGAAGAGGCCATACAGCACTGGGAGGACATCACCGGGGCGGAATATCCTTTTTGCATCACCGATGAGACAACCCTCAAGACCATCATCCGAAGCAACCCGGGACTGCTGCTCATCAAGGACGGGACCATCATCCGCAAGTGGAGCCACAACAACCTGCCGGCACCCGACGAGCTGCAAGGACCCCTCGACCAGCTGGAGATAGGGCACATGCCGAAGGAAAGTGCGGCAAAGACGCTCGCCAAGGTGGTGCTCTGGTTCTTCCTGCCGCTAATCCTGCTCATCATCGCTGACCGCACATGGGCTTGGGGACAATACGTCAGGGGGAAGATCCGCCAGGGCGGAAGAAGGCTCAAGAAACAAGAACGCAAGATCGTTTCAAACGACAGTTCACAACACATCATATCAACATTTAAAAAGAAGAAAAGAAATGAGAAAGAAAATTGTTGCAGGAAACTGGAAAATGAATGAGAACCTGCAGGAGGGCGTCGCCCTGGCCAAGGAAATCAATGAAGCTCTCGTTGCAGACAAGCCCAACTGTGGCGTCATCATCTGCACACCGTTCATCCACCTCGCCAGCGTGGCACAGGTGCTCGACCAAGACGTTGTCGCCCTGGGTGCCGAGAACTGCGCCGACAAAGAGAAGGGTGCCTACACAGGTGAGGTCAGCGCTGCCATGGTGAAGTCTACGGGTGCACAATATGTCATCCTCGGCCACTCTGAGCGCCGTCAGTACTACCACGAGACTGCCGAGATTCTCAAAGAGAAGGTGCAGCTGGCTCTCGCCAACGGTCTGAAGGTCATCTTCTGCTGCGGCGAAACACTCGAGGAGCGCGAGGCCAACAAGCAGAACGAGGTCGTCAAAGCAGAGCTCGACGGCAGTGTCTTCAATCTCTCTGCCGAGGAGTGGAAAAACATCGTGCTGGCCTACGAGCCCATCTGGGCCATCGGCACAGGCAAGACCGCCACATCCGACCAGGCCGAAGAGATGTTGGCCTACATCCGCGCAATCGTTGCCGAGAAATACGGCAAGGAGGCTGCCGAGGACACCACCATCCTCTATGGCGGTTCCTGCAAGGCCAGCAACGCCCCCGAGCTCTTCTCCAAGCCCAACATCGACGGTGGCCTCATCGGCGGCGCTTCCCTGAAAGCAGCCGACTTCAAGGGCATCATCGACGCCTGGAAAAAGTAATCTTTTACCAGCTCAAAAAAACACCAATGGGGCATCCCGGCCAACGGCAGGGATGGCCTCATTGGCCTTTTGATCAACTGACACTTTCACAAAAACAAAAACATGCGGAAATTCATCCTACAACTGCTGTTCATATCGTGCGCCACGCTGAACGCCAACGCACAGTCGTTTCTCGACAACTTGCAGAAAAGCAAGCAAGGGGAAGGAAAGGTGACCGTGACGCAGAGCAAGGATATCGACAACCTTGTCAACGGAACAAGCGTGACGAGCAACGCCACGCCCGCACAGAAGGTCGGCACCGCAAACGTCACAGGAGACAAGGCGAAACCAACCGCCAAGCCCTCGCTCACCAAAGAGGGGGCAAACAAAGACAAGACACATGCTCTCGCCAAGGACAAGGAGCGCGACAGCGAGACTGCCACGGAACGCAAGACCGAAAGCCACAGGGCAGAGAAGCCTCAGGACGAGACATCAGAAATGAGCATACCCACAGTCGACATGTCCAAGAAGGTCATGCTGCGAAGCCACAAAGTGAGCGGCTATCGGGTACAGGCTTTCGCTGGCGGAAACACGCGCAACGACAAAAACCGCGCACAGCAAATCGGAAGCGCCATCAAGATGAAATACCCCGACCAGCCAGTTTACGTGCATTTCTACTCGCCACGATGGATTTGCCGGGTAGGCAACTACCGGAGCTACAGCGAGGCACAGAAGATGCTCAACAACATACAGGCCATGGGCTACAAGGGAGCTACCATCGTCAAGGGAATGATCACCACGCAATACTAAAAGGAACGCCTTTCTACTGAAGAAAGGAAACGAGGTCCTTGTGCATCTCCCACACACGTCAAACAATCAACATGAATCCAGAAACAGAATTCAGAGACGGGCTCGAAGAGCTCGCCAGCAATTATAAGGACATACTTACTCTGCTGGGCGAAGACCCCAATCGCGAAGGACTGCAGAAGACACCTATGCGCGTGGCCAAAGCGATGCAAATCCTTACCCGCGGCTACACGCAGGATCCGCACAAGGTACTCACCGACGCCCTCTTTGCCGAAGATTATGACCAGATGGTCATCGTCAAGGACATCGATTTCTTCTCCATGTGCGAACATCATATCCTCCCGTTCTACGGGAAAGCTCACGTGGCCTATATCCCCAACGGCCATATCACTGGACTAAGCAAGATTGCACGCGTGGTAGACATCTTCAGCCACCGCCTGCAAGTGCAGGAGAGACTGACACACCAGATTATGGAATGCATCAACGACACGCTCAAGCCACAGGGTGTCATGGTGGTCGTCGAGGCCAAACATATGTGCATGCAGATGAGAGGGGTGGAAAAGCAAAATTCCATCACCACCACCTCATCCTATAGCGGCGTGTTTGAAGCTATGAAGGTGCGCGAAGAATTCATGAGCCTGCTACGTGGCGAGTCGAAGCGCATCTGACCCAAACACATTACCAAGAGAACAAACAGACATTAACTGCATAAAAAGAAAAAAAAGATAACCACATGAAAAAGATGAAATGGACAACCCTCTTATTGGGTTTCGTCGCCTTGATGGCAATGACATCTTGTCTCAACGACAACTCGGAAGACGGACTTACGCAGGAACAGATGAACAAAGCCATGAACGCCATGAAAGGCGACTACACCGGAATGCTGAAATGGACTGCCGCCAACGCCTCCAAATATGACAGTCTGGCAAACGTGCACTGGACGGTGAACGACACGGCCATAATCATTCACGACTTCCCCGTCAGCTCACTGACGAAGGGCGTTGTCAGTGGAGCTGTCAACGACTCACTGCGCAACGCACTGAATGCGGCCTCTGCACAAGAACTCACCTGCGCCATCTCGTTCTATAAAACGGATGATTTCCTCAGCCCCTACTGCATGATGAACATCATGCCCTACAGCATTGTCATCAAGAATGCGGAAATCAACACCCATCTGTATGACTTGAAGATAAACTTCCTCAACATGAACAAAAACTCCGTAGGCTACTTCAACAACGAAAAGAAAGCCATGGAACTCTACATGGTTACCTATAACCTGCAGGTCAACGGGGAGACGCAGATGGGCAACTTCAACAACGTCTACTACCAGCTCGTATCCAACAACTACTGACCATGACCAAGTTCATCTCCTGGAATGTCAATGGCCTCAGGGCCTGCATGAAGCCCGACCCGGAGAAAAACCGCATGGGCTTTGAGGCGGTCTTCCACGAGCTCGACGCTGACTTTTTCTGCCTCAACGAGACAAAGTTGCAGGCGGGGCAACTCGACCTGAACTTTGATGGCTATGAGAGCTACTGGAACTATGCGGACCGCAAGGGCTACAGTGGCACAGCCATCTTCACCAGGCAGCATCCGCTCAACGTGAGCTACGGAATGGGCATCGACGAGCACGACCACGAGGGACGCATCATCACGCTGGAAATGCCAGCATACTACCTCGTAAGCATCTACACGCCCAACTCGCAAAATGCCGAGGAGGGCGAGGCGAAGCCACGGCGACTGCCCTACCGCATGCGCTGGGAAGACGATTTCCGCAACTATCTGCTGTCGCTCGACAAGAAGAAACCCGTAATTGTCTGCGGCGACCTGAACGTAGCACATGAAGAAATCGACTTGAAAAATCCCAAGACCAACCGCAACAATGCGGGCTTCACTGACGAGGAACGTGGCAAGATGGACCAGTTGCTCAGTAGCGGTTTCACCGACACCTTCCGCTACCTGCATCCCGACGAGGTGACATACAGCTGGTGGAGCTACCGTTTCCGGTCACGCGAAAAGAACGCAGGCTGGCGCATCGACTACTTTCTGGTCTCCGAGAGACTGAAAGACCGTGTCGCCAGCGCCACCATTCTGACCGAGGTGATGGGTAGTGACCACTGTCCTGTCGGGCTGGAAATTGATCTGTAAAGATCCTCAGCTCTTCCTTCCAAGCAAGGTGGTTTACTGGAAGAAGATGAGCTCGTCTTTCCATGATGTTTCCGTCCCAACGAGACACTAATCTTTCAATACTCCAGTTTCTGATAGAGTCTCACAGGCACCGCACGCCCCCGGATCCTCCCGGGTTCCCACCGTGGCATGCCTTTGATAATCGACACGGCATGGCGGTCAGCGACGGGACTGACGGGCGACACGACATGCACATCGCAGACGTAACCTTCCTTGTCGACGACGAAGGACACAATGGCCTCGCCATGCGCGGTGGTGTCTTGCGAACGATCAAAGAGTTCAATGGACGACAGATAGCGTGAAAGCCCCTCACGTCCACCCCTGTAGGTCGGCATCTGATCCACCTTATTATATATGGTGTCGCCCTCCCATGTCTGACGCATGGAAGTGAAAAAAGGTTGCCGATCGGTCTCCTTGCGACCAATCATGCGCTTGGCCTCACGCGTCAACAGGCTGGTCATGGACTGCACGGGCAAGGTGCGCTCATAAAAGAACATCTCATCATCGGTGACACAGGCAATATGCAGTCCCACCTGTTGCGTCTTTCCGTCGATCCACGCACCGCTGACATCAGCCTTGCGCAAGCCATAGAAACGGTCGTCGTCAAGCTGCTCAAACACGAAATTGTAGCTGTCCTCGTCAAGATGGTTGAAGCGGTCCACGCGCAACAAGTCCTCAGTCTGCATCACGCGTCCCGTCTGCAAGTCAAAGGTGAGAATGCGGTAAAGGTCGCGCTTGGCGACGGGCGACAAGACCCCGGGCGATACCACCTGACGTATCTCCACACAGAGCCATTGCCGCGGCTGATAGGCCTTGATTTTGGAGACAGTGGTGACGTAGCAGAAACGGCGGTCATCTGGCAGAAATTCCAGTTGGCCCGTGACGGAACGGCCCAGACGGCTCTTGTAATCGGCATAAGCCTTCTCGCCATTGTCAATGGGCAGGTCAAACAACAAGGAGTCGATCATTGTTTGCAAAGGACGCATATCTGCGAAATCGACCGCCTCCGGCCACTCCATCCGAGTGTCGACCACCGTGAAGTCGGAGTCCTGCCGGAGGAATGCGTGGTCGCGATAATAACCTACACTGTAGCGGACCGGCGTTTCGTCGACTGTCTGGGCGTGGACGGAGCCACACAGATACGCAACCACACAAGGGCTGCACAGGAACGCAACAAGCACAAGCCTAAGCGCTCTTCTATAGGATGACCTTCTTATCATGAATTGCATAACAAGTTAAAAACTGGGGGCTATCCCCTAACTTCCGTTTGCGAAATTACGGATTATTATTGAAAACACCATACGTCCTATGACGTTTCTTTTGTCATCAATCAAAATCGCCGCAAGTCTCCCGGGCGGCCGCATACACCAGTGAACCCAAAATTACGGCGGACAAGCATCACCACATATGACAGACAACAATTTAAACATCAGACAATTGGCCGACAAGGATATCAGACTTATTGCCTTCGACGCCGACGACACACTATGGGACTGCCAAGGCCATTTCGAGAATGTTGAAAAAGCCTACGCACAGTTGTTGGCTCCCTATGCCGATGAGCCTACCGTGGCCGAGATGCTCTTCCAGACAGAGACTGACAACATGCCCCTGCTGGGCTATGGAAGCAAGGCTTTCACGCTGTCGCTCGTGGAAAACGCGGTGAAGGTAAGCCGAGGACAAATCTGCGCGGCTGATGTGTTGCGCATCGTGGAACTGGGAAAGTCTCTGCTCCAACTACCAGCCACGCCTCTGCCCGAGGTGCGGCCGACGCTTGAATCCCTGCACCAGGCAAACCGCTTTGCCATGGTTGTTTTTACCAAAGGTGAACTGCTCGACCAGGAGAACAAGTTCCAGCGCTCAAGCCTCTCGCCTCTCTTCGATGATATCGTCGTGGTAAGCGACAAGACAAAGGCCGAATATACCAAGCTCTGCAGCCGATTCGGAACGACCCTCGACCACCTGCTGATGGTGGGCAACTCGTTTCGCTCTGACATCGAGCCTGTGCTGCAGCTGGGCGGTTGGGCAGTACACATCCCCTTCAGCAGCATCTGGCGACACGAACAGACAACGGAATACTGTCATCCGCGACTGGTCACACTCTCCCATTTCGGCGGGCTCCAGGCACTCGTGAAATGAACAAACAGCATTGAGGAGTGTCATTACTGTATGGGGAATACATAGAGGGCCACGTTTCCGAGAGTGAATTAATAATTTATTTAAGTTTCGGATTTACACTGCGTGAGCCGATGCGGGCTGAAGGCCCAGCAATT
>CAVIOP010000127.1:0-8873 GCA_963644485.1 bacterium
CTAATGCTTTGACTAAGCCCAGTTTGTTATTTATTCGGCACCACGGTCGTTGAACCATCTTTGTCTACGATGATGGTCGTTCCATCACGGTAAATAATGATAACGCGATCACCTCTCTTCACAACCTTAGGTGTAGAAGATGCATAAACGGCGTAGTTAGAATAGGTCGCTACTTCTGTAGTTGCAACTTGAGTGGCGTTGACTTTTGCAGAAAATGCAAGGAGGCCAATCATACTTGCAAAAAGAATCTTTTTCATCGATTTGCTTTTTTAAGTTTGTTTATCTACTCTATAAGCTTTTCGACATCTGCTCCTTTTTCATTCACGTGTGTGAATGATACTGATAGGTCAGTCATAATCCAGGCACCTCGGATTGTTGGGTGCAAAATTAGACAAAAAAAGACAGCTCAGCAAAATCAAAGTGTAGTCTATTAGGGTGATTTTTAAATATATTGCAATTAATATTATTCTTTTTGATAGAAAATGCCTAAATTTGACGGCATATAACAAACATTTATCATTTTATGAGTGAAAATAACATGAAAAGTCTGTTGGAGGGCATATCGAGGCTATCTGACATCAGTTTTGTAATAGTTGACTTTTCTGAGCAAAAGCTGATTTATAGATCAAAAAATCTTTTATTTGTCGATATGGCATTTCAAAGTGACATGCAGCGAAAGAGCTATAATCCTTTTTGGTCATTAATGGATCAAAAGGACTATAATCTCATGACAGAGATTGAAAAAGCCTACAAAGACTTAGTTAGCAAATTAAAAGATGAAGAGAAGCGACAACACACATTTGTCATGAGCTATCATATTTGGTTTAGAAAGCAAAAACGAGTTATTACCCAGAAATTTACTCCTCTGAAATTACATTCTGACGGCACATTGTGGATAGGACTCTTCCAAATGACTATATCACCCAATAACACATGTGGAAAGGCAGCCGTTATCGGTGTTGATTTCAAGTATTCATACGATTTGAGCAAAAGAAAATTTCAACCTTACAATCAATTTGTGGGATTAACCCTCTTGGAAAAGGCGATTCTCTTGAGAGCCGCTGAAGGATTAAGCTCAAAACAAATTGCAGATGACCTCTGCAAATCCATAAACACCATAAAAACTCATAAAGAACGTCTATTTGCAAAATTGGACGTAAGCTCCATGAATGAAGCATTGGCCTTCGTATCAAATTATAACTTGTTCTTTGAGAAGTAATTATTCGCGTAAGTTTCTCTCCACCTTCGAGCCCTTCTGCCTCGCAGGCGCAGAGGAGCTGCTCCAAGTGGCTGGGGAGATAAGGGACGCAAATGCCGCAAGCCTGCAGGACGGCAAGTGAAGACCTAAGGCCTCGGAGAGAGAAAAAAACGCATGGGCTGAGAGGCCAAAAGTCTGACAATTACAGTTCTGACAGTTATTACAGGGGGGGGGACATGACAAACCCCTTATTAAAGGCTCATCCGGAATATGGAGTGAAAGCAAGGAGAATGGCTAAGTAGGCACTATCGACAGAGAGTGTGAAGAAAATTGGGCGGGAGAATGTAAACCCATATAAACCATGTTAAACCGCTCACGCTGGTCCTCCTTGCGTCTCACGTATCTCCGTATCAACAGCGAGGAGCCACCCTTTTGGTAAGTGGTTTCATAGGATTGCGTTCTGCCGCGTGAGCGGTTTAATTCAGTTTATGGCCTGTTGGTTTTCTGAGTGGCGTGTGCGCCACGGTTCGCTTGCGGGCCACGGGCCGTCGTGAGCTTGCACACGTAAGAGCCGTCGCCCGCAAGCGAACAAGCCGATAGGCTCAGAAAACAACAGGGGTTTATTTTGTTTTTTTGTCAATCCACAACACTGGAAGATTTTTGTTACTCCTTGCATCACTCGAAAAATCAGACGAACCAAAAATATCCCTGCGCAGGGATGTGATATTGCAAAATGTTTTGTAACTTTATCGCTGAAAACAATCCAAACAAAGAAAACTGAAGAAATCAAAACGAAGAAGCAAAAACGTATGAATGGAAGAAAACACCTATGGGTATCGATACTCCTTGGGATCATGGCTACCTCGTGCACGCCCGTTTCGAAAAAGGCGTTGCGGGCCTATGCCGAGACAAAAGAGCAGGTGAGCACATTGGCTGACCACCAAGCGGCGCAGCAAGACGAGACGACAGACGGGAGCGATGACGCGGAAGCCGACGACACGGAAGCCGACGGTGCAGAAAGCTATGAGTTGCCGGCCTTACGGAAAAACAGCAACGAGATTATCCTCCGGCGGAGGGGCTACACAGCCTCCTACAACCCCACAACGAAACTGCCCAACTGGGTGGCGTGGCACCTCACGGCAGCACATACCGACGGGAACGCCAAGCGCAAGGAGCACGCGTTTCATGAGGACACGGACGTGCCCGAACCCAGGGTCGACACCTACGACTACATGCGGTCGGGCTATGACCGCGGCCACATGTGTCCGGCGGGCGACAACAAATGGGACGCCCTGGCCATGGAGCAGTCGTTTCTGATAACCAACATCTGCCCACAAGACCATGTGCTGAACATCGGGGACTGGAACAATCTGGAGACGCAATGCCGCCAGTGGGCTGAGCAGTACGGTGACATCTACATCGTGTGTGGTCCCATCCTTTACAAGGGAAAACACAAGACCATCGGGAAAAACAAGGTGGTGGTCCCCGAGGCATTCTTCAAGGTTATCCTTCGTATGGGCAAGTCGCCGCAGGCCATCGGTTTCATCTACCGCAACAACGACAAACGCCATCCTTGGGGCGACTATGTGAATAGTGTCGACGAGGTGGAACGCATCACCGGTTTCGATTTCTTCTCCACCCTGCCCGACAGCGTGGAACGCAGGGTCGAAAAGAAATACGATGCTGAAGCATGGCCCATGCAGGCCTTGCATTAGCGGATGAATCAGTAAGCGTGCCGGTCGTGGACAAAAACAGACTTGATGGTCATCAAGACAATGCGAATGTCAAGCCAGAATGTCCAGTGCTCAATATACCAAATGTCGCCCTTCACACGGCCTTCCATCTGCCACAGTTCCTTGGTCTCTCCGCGGAAGCCTGTCACCTGCGCCCAGCCAGTTATGCCCGGCTTCACAAAGTGGCGAACCATGTATCTGTTGAGCAGCGCACTATACATCTCCGTGTGTTTGAGCATGTGTGGACGTGGCCCCACAATGCTCATGTCATTCTTCAGCACGTTCCAGAACTGCGGCAGCTCGTCAATGTTGCACTTACGCATGAAGTTGCCAAAGGGGAACTTGCGTGGGTCGTCCTTGGTAGCCTGCACCTTGTCTGCGTCCTTATTGACATGCATGGAGCGGAACTTGTAGCACATAAATGTCCGGCCGTCCATACCTGTACGGGCTTGCTTGAAAAAGATGGGGCCCGGGCTCTGTATCTTGATAATCAGAGCAATGATGGGAGTGATAAAGGCCAACGGGATGAGCACGCAGAGGGAGAATACAACATCAAACGTTCGCTTCGCAATCCTGTTGTTAGTAAGCGACAAGGGCAAGCGGAAGGCCGTGAAGACTTCCTCGTTGCCTATCATCAAAGGATAGAGATGCAGTCTGAAGTGGTCGTCGCTTGGCACATAATAAAAACGGAGAACATGGTTGTTGCAGTAGTTGGCATACTGCCTGAGTACTGCATTTTCGTCCATGGGAAATCCACAAAGCAGCGCATCAGAGGTCTTCGAGAAATCCCTGCCATCGTTGACAAGGCCGAAACTGTCGGCCGTGGTTCCTAACAAGTTGATGCCTTCAGGACATTCGCCGTCTGTGTAGCACCCAACGATGCGAAAGCCTTGCCCCAGGTTTTGCTTGATGCTCTTGACGACATGGAAGAAATGGTTACCATTGCCGATGGCAATGATGCGCACCGCTTTGTAGCCACGTGACCACATGCGAATCAACGTCTGCTTCTCTATGTAGCGGAATATCAAGAACAGAAAGAAAAAGACCACACCAATGAGCGCAAGCCACCGCCCGGTATCAACTCCCGGATGGTCTATGATTCGCATGGTAATGTAGGTGCCAATGATGTAGGTGCACGAGACTCCTAAGGCATTCCTAAAAAGCAGCCCAATATCATTGGAGGTGCGCCCAATATTTACAGGAAACAAAATCTGGGCCAAGCTCATACCGAGGATCGCCGAAACGAAGAGAAGGCGAATTGTGTAAAGTGGCCAGTGCTCTCCAAAAGGAGTCAGAATGAGAAACAAGAGGAGCATTGACAAAGCAAACACATAATCGAGGGCTACAATTAGAAATTTCATAAGGGCAATTTTCTTTAAGGTTGAAACTAATTGGTAAAGGGGGAGCCAAGGGCCGTAACGATTGTTTTACCCCCCCTCGTCGGCCATAAGCACTTAGTCTGCCAATCCTTGGCATATCGTTCGTGTATGGCCCATTCGTATTTTATAAAGATTCCATAAGCTATCCCATATTTATGTTTCTTGATTCGAGCAACACCACGTTCTCCACATGTGGCGTATGAGGGAACATGTCCACAGGTTGCACAGCTGCTACACGATAGTGGGCATCCATCAGTGCAAGGTCTCGCGCTTGTGTGGCGGGGTTGCAGCTAACGTAGACGATACGCTTGGGTGCCGCCTTCAAGATGACGTTGACCACATCGGCGTGCATGCCCGCACGTGGTGGGTCGGTGATGATGACATCGGGGCGGCCATGCGCCTTGATAAAATCTTCAGTCAGTATATCTTTCATGTCACCTGCATAGAACTCGGTATTCTCAATATTATTGATGCGGCTGTTCACCTTGGCATCTTCAATGGCTTCCGGCACATATTCGATGCCTATGACATGACGGGCCTTCCGTGCCACAAAGTTGGCGATGGTCCCTGTTCCTGTATACAGGTCATACACTAGCTCCTTTCCCGTGAGCTGTGCAAAATCTCGCGCCACACTGTACAAGTGAAAAGCCTGCTCTGTGTTGGTCTGATAGAAGCTCTTGGGACCAACCTTGAAGCGCAACCCCTCCATCGTCTCATAAATAAAATCGGTGCCCTTGAAGGTGGTCAGCTCCAAGTCGCCAATGGTGTCGTTGCCCTTTTGGTTGTCCACATAGATGAGCGATGTGATTTGGGGGAAAGTATCGGCCAGATGCTGAAGCAGCTCATGCGCCTTGTCGGCGTCTCCGGGGTCATCATAGTGAAACTGAATGAGGAGCATCCATTCGCCCGTATTGGAGGTTCTGAACATTAAATTACGCAACAGTCCATGCTGTGCACGGACATCATAAAAAGTCATACCTATCTCCTTGGCGTAACGCTCTGTCTCATTGCGTATCAGATTGTGGAGGTCGTCCATCAGCCAACACTTGCAAATGGGATAAATCTTGTCGAAAGCTCCTGTAATATGAAAGCCAATGGCCGAGTTGTCTTGGCCCCTAAGATCGAGCGACTCGTCTTGTAACTCCTCTTGGGTAAACCATCGTTTATCGCAACATCCAAACTCCAGCTTATTGCGGTATTCCCAAACTTTGACCGACCCAAGAATGGGATGGAACGTTGGCAGTTCCACCTTTCCGATACGCGTCAGCTGGTCATGCACTTGTTGTTGCTTGGCCTTAAGTTGTTCCTCATAAGGCAGGTTCTGCCATTTGCAACCGCCGCATATGCCGAAATGCTCACACTTCGGGGTAGCTCTAACAGGACTAGGTGTTATCAGACGCACCACCCGGCCCTCGCAATAGCGGTGCTTTTTCTTCACGATTTGTATATCTGCGACATCGCCCGGAACACAAAACGGAACGAATACCACTTGTTCGCCGTGATGGAAAAGGCATTTCCCCTCAGCAGCCACCGATTCGATGGTTACACTCTCCACAACAGGTAAAGGCTTGCGATTTCTACTCATCAATTTGATATTTTTATGCAAAGTTAACGATTTCTGTTCGAATATTGATATAAAAAGTTTAAAGATTTTTTGTTGTTTGCGCCAACAAACACAATTGTCATGTCAACATAGCATTTTTTTTCCCGAATGTTTTGCATAACTGATAAAAAACGCTATCTTTGCAAAAACAAAAACTAAACACTTTTGATTTACAGACATTAATTTTAAAATAAGTTATACCTAATCAACTATGAGTGAAAAAAGAGTCTATCTCTTCGGCAATGGCAAGGCGGAGGGTAACGCAAAAATGCGTGAAGAACTTGGCGGCAAGGGTGCAAACCTTGCCGAGATGAATCTAATCGGAGTACCTGTCCCTCCGGGATTCACCATTACGACAAGCTGCTGTAATGAATACTATAAAGTTGGACAGGAAAAAATCAAGGAAATTCTGCAAGAAGAGGTAATGGCAGCCGTGGCTCACACGGAGTCGTTGATGAATTCAAAGTTCGGCGACGTAAAAAATCCTCTTCTCGTAAGTGTTCGTTCCGGCGCACGCGCTTCCATGCCTGGCATGATGGACACTATTCTTAACCTCGGCCTTAACGACGAGGTGGCTGAAGGACTTGTTGCCAAGACTGGCAATCCTCATTTTGTTTATGATTCATACCGACGTTTCGTCCAGATGTATGGCGACGTAGTGCTCGAGATGAAACCTGTCAACAAGGAAGACATAGACCCGTTCGAGGAGATTATCGAGAGCGTGAAGGCTGAGCGTGGCGTTAAACTCGACAAGGACCTTTCTGTAGATGAACTTAAGAAGCTCGTTACTCTCTTCAAAAACGCTATCAAGGAGCGCACAGGCAAAGATTTCCCCACTGACCCGATAGAACAGCTTTGGGGAGCTATCTGTGCCGTGTTCCGCAGCTGGATGAATGAGCGCGCCATTCTTTACCGTAAAATGGAGAGTATACCCGACGAGTGGGGTACGGCTGTGAGCGTCATGGCCATGGTATTCGGCAATATGGGTGACACATCAGCTACTGGTGTGTGCTTCAGCCGTGATGCCGGTAATGGTGAGAACCTCTTTAATGGTGAGTATCTCGTCAACGCACAGGGTGAAGATGTAGTTGCCGGTATCCGTACTCCACAACAGATTACCAAGATTGGTTCGCAGCGTTGGGCTGAACGTGCAGGTATCAGCGAAGAAGAGCGTGTAGCCAAATATCCCTCTATGGAGGAAGCAATGCCCGAAATCTACAAGCAGCTCGACGAACTTCAAGACAAATTGGAACACCACTACCACGATATGCAGGATATGGAGTTCACCGTTCAGGAAGGCAAACTATGGTTCCTCCAGACCCGCAACGGCAAGCGTACAGGTACTGCTATGGTGAAAATTGCCATGGACTTGCTCCACGAGGGCATGATTGATGAGAAGACCGCCATCTTGCGTTGCGAACCCCAAAAACTCGATGAACTGCTTCACCCTGTTTTCGACAAGAAAGCTTTGCTTTCTGCCAAGGTTATTACGCAGGGCCTGCCTGCTTCACCCGGTGCAGCCTGCGGGCAGATCGTTTTCCATGCTGACGATGCCCAGGCTTGGCATGCTGATGGCCATAAGGTTGTAATGGTTCGTATTGAGACCAGTCCTGAAGACTTGGCTGGCATGGCCTCTGCCGAAGGTATCCTCACAGCCCGTGGCGGTATGACTTCTCATGCAGCCGTTGTTGCCCGCGGCATGGGCAAGTGCTGCGTTTCCGGTGCTGGTTCCATCAATGTTGACTACAAAACAAAGACCGTAGAAATCGACGGCGTAGTATATAAGGAAGGTGACTACATCTCTCTGAACGGTTCTACCGGTCAGGTTTACGCTGGTGAAGTGCCTACTAAGGCAGCCGAGCTCAGCGGTGACTTCAAAGAGTTGATGGATCTCTGCGACAAGTACACCAAACTACAGGTACGCACCAATGCTGACACTCCTCACGATGCACAGGTAGCTCGCGCTTTCGGTGCTAAGGGTATCGGTCTTACACGTACAGAACACATGTTCTTTGAAGACAAGAAGATCATCGCTATGCGCGAGATGATTCTTGCTGATACCGTGGAAGGTCGCGAAAAGGCTCTTGCCAAGCTGTTGCCATATCAGAAGGCCGACTTCAAGGGTATCCTCGAGGCTATGGACGGTTGCCCCGTTAATATCCGCTTGCTCGACCCCCCACTCCACGAGTTCGTTCCCCACGATCTGGCTGGTCAGGAGACCATGGCCAAGGAGATGGGTGTCGATGTGGCTACCATCCAGCGCCGTGTAGCTTCATTGGCTGAGAATAACCCCATGCTCGGTCACCGTGGTTGCCGTCTGGGCATCACCTTCCCGGAGATTACGGCCATGCAGACTCGTGCCATCCTCTCTGCCGCTTGCGAGTTGAAGAAAGAGGGCAAGGATCCTAAGCCCGAGATTATGGTGCCGCTCATCGGTATTCTCTACGAGTTGAAACAACAGAAAGAGATTATTCAGAAGACTGCCAAGGAAGTATTCGAGGAGTACGGTGTCGAGATTGAATTCGAAATCGGAACAATGATTGAAATTCCACGTGCAGCCCTCACTGCCGACAAGATTGCGACCGAGGCAGAGTATTTCTCCTTCGGTACCAATGACCTCACCCAGATGACCTTTGGCTACTCTCGTGACGATATCGCCAGCTTCTTGCCCGTATATTTGGAGAAGAAGATACTGAAGGTAGATCCTTTCCAGGTCCTTGACCAGAACGGTGTAGGCCAGCTGATAGAGATGGCCGTAGAGAAGGGACGCTCGGTTCGTCCGCAGTTGCGTTGCGGTATCTGCGGTGAGCATGGTGGTGAGCCAAGCTCTGTGAAATTCTGCGCCAAGATTGGCATGAATTACGCTAGCTGCTCTCCATTCCGAGTGCCTATCGCACGTCTCGCTGCCGCGCAGGCTGCTGTAGAGGAATAACGGCAAAAATGCTGATATTTAGCAAAAT
>CAVIOP010000128.1:0-8849 GCA_963644485.1 bacterium
TCGCTCGCATGCCAAACCCAGGGCGCCGCTTCGCTTGCCCTGGGCTAGGTAATTACTGGGCTTTCAGCCCGCTTTGGCTCACGCAGACATTGTCCAACCCGCGGCTCACGCAGACGCTGTTCAGCCCGCGGCTCACGCAGACATTGTTCAGCCCGCACGGTTCATGTGGTATTCCATAGCTGCCTCCTTTCCCTAATTTTATGGGGCAAACAACCAAGAGAAACTTAATTCTCTGAATGTTCATGAATGCCTCAGAGAAGATGGGAACAAGAAAGATCACAAGAAAAACGACAGGAAGAAAAAAGTAAGGCAGTGCCCTAATAAGCCGGGTTCTGTTTCCCGGCCCTGACGGACCGGGAGCTCATCATTTATCCAGTCGGCAAGTCACCCTGCCGCTCAAGCGTTCTACCCTCCATCGTCAGGCTCACGGCCTGTCGGGCAGGCAACCCTGATTGACGATGGTTTACATGAACTTGCAGCCTCCAGCCAGCACAGCCCTGCGATCACCCGCAGACTGGTGGTCTCTTACACCACCTTCTCACCCTTACCCGCCCCATTGGGACAGGCGGTTATTTTCTTCTGCCTACACCTGCCGTCACCGACAGCTTCCATTTTCAGAAGTGGAGCGCCTTGCGCTGCCCGGACTTTCCTCTCGCATCTCACACGGATGCCAGCGATGAAGCCGGGGCACTGCCTTACAAACTGCAAAAGTAGCAAAATATATTGAGATGCGTGCAAAGCACAACAATATTTTGAGAGCTACAACAAGCTTTTGGCATTCAGCACGGCATGATGCGCACGATTGGGGAGAAGCCAAGCGCGTAACGCAACTATAAATGAATGTAAATTTGAAATGCTTTCTGCTAAAGAAGCGTTAAGTGTTAAAAATCAAATGTTAAAATGGGATAAAGTAAACGGACAATATGGCACATTTACATTTTTTGCGCCTATATTTGCAACCGTTTAAAACAGGTGTGAAGACTGACGCTTTGACAGTCTGTGCCTTTTGTCGCCAACAAGATGACAAACCAAGAAAACAAACAAGAACAAAAAATAACGTATGAAAAAGCATTTCAATTACTTAGTAGTGGGCTTTTGCGCTATAGCCATGGCCTTCTCTGCGGCATCGTTCATAAAGGTTCATGCCGCTACTGATCAGTCAGCCGTTGCAGGCCAACCCGTTGACCTCACCTATGCGTCACAAAAGGCTCTGCCTGCTGTGGTGCACATCAAATATGTGCAAAACTCCAAGGTGCAAACCGTAGAAGTAGAGAGTGACCCGTTCTCGGATTTCTTCTCCGACCCCTTCGGCTTCTTCGGTAATCCACAAGGAAACGGCGGCAAGCAGAAACGCAAAATACAAACCCCGAAGAAAGAAGCTACCGGATCGGGTGTCATCATCAGCGCTGACGGCTATATCGTCACCAACAACCACGTAGTGAACGGGGCCGACAAGCTGACGGTAACGCTCAATGATAACCGGGAGTTCAATGCCACGATCATTGGCACGGACCCGACAACCGACCTCGCCCTCATCAAGGTGGACGGAAAGAACCTCCCCACACTGCCCATCGGCGATTCCGACAAGCTGAAAGTGGGAGAATGGGTCATTGCCGTCGGCAACCCCTTCGGACTCAACAACACCGTGACGGCAGGTATCGTCTCGGCTAAGGCCCGCGGCTTGGGCGGACAAGGCGACGGCCCGAGCATCTCAAGCTTCATACAGACCGACGCGGCCATCAACCCCGGCAACTCAGGCGGCGCACTGGTCAACGCACAGGGCGAACTGGTGGGTATCAACGCTATGCTCTACTCCCCCACAGGTTCCTATACCGGCTATGGTTTCGCCATACCGACAACCATCATGAACAAGGTCGTTGACGATTTGAAACAATACGGTACCGTACAGCGCGCCATGCTTGGCATAACCGGCGGCGATGTGCTCAACTACATCAACCAACAGAAAGATGAAGGCAAGGATGTGGACCTCGGCACCAATGAGGGCGTGTATGTGGACAAGGTGGAAGACGGCAGTGCCGCTGCCACCGCCGGCATCGAGAAGGGTGACGTCATCATCGCCATCAACGGCAAGAACATCGGAAAGATGTCTGAGCTTCAGGAGATCATCAACAGCAAGCGTCCTGGAGACAAGATCACGCTGACATGGCTCCACAACAAGAAGAAGCAGAGCAAGACCGTCACCGTGAAAAACGCTCAAGGCAACACCAAAGTGCTGAAGACCGCAGACCTCGATGTGCTGGGTTCCAAGGTCTTCCCCGTAGACAACGACATGAAGAAGCAACTCAACATCAGCTACGGACTGCAGGTGAAAGACGTGAAGAGCGGAGCTTTCAAGGATGCCGGCATCAGCGACGGATTTATCATCCTCACTGTCAACGACCAGCAAATGAAGGAGATTTCCGACCTGCAGAAGGCTGTCAAGGACGCCTCCACCAGCAAGAACCCCGTGCTCTTCATCACAGGCATGTGGCCCTCAGGAAAGACTGACTACAAGGCAGTCAGAGTGGGCGAGTAAATCAACGGATGGAGAATGGCTCCAATCACAATCATACGATGGCGGAGTGCAGAACAGTGCGCTCCGCCTTTTTTTTGATTGCACAGTGATTTTACAGGAAAAATAGAACTGTAAAACCTTTCTTTTTTGTAACTTTGCATAAAACTAACTGCACACCTATCAATGAGACAACTGAAAATCACAAACTCAATCACAACCAGAGACAGTGCGTCTTTGGAGATTTACCTACAGGAAATCGGACACGAAAGACTCATTTCGACGGAAGAAGAGGAAGATCTCGCCCGACGCATAAAGAACGGGGACAAGGAAGCATTGGAGCGCTTGACGAAAGCCAACCTGCGATTTGTGGTTTCAGTTGCCAAACAATATCAGAACCAAGGGCTGTCACTGCTCGACCTCATCAACGAGGGAAACATGGGACTGATAAGGGCTGCAGAAAAATTTGATGAGACACGGGGATTTAAGTTCATCTCCTACGCCGTATGGTGGATCAGACAGAGTATCCAGCAGGCCCTCGCAGACCAAAGCCGTCTGATCAGACTGCCGGTCAATCAAGTGGGCTCTGCCAACAAGATAAAGCGCTTCGTCAACAAGTTTGAGCAGGAAAACGAACGGATGCCCAACCTCTGTGAACTGATGGACGAGATGGACCTCCCCGAAAACAAGCTCAAGGAGGTGATGAACGCTGGGTGCAAGCAGATATCCATGGACGCGCCGATGGCCAATGAGGACGGCAGCAATCTTCTGGAGATCTTACCCAACACCGATACGCCCAACACCGACAACCTGCTGGTGCAAGAGTCTCTACAAGAAGAAATCGGGCGGTCGCTGGAGGCGCTGGACGAAAGAGAGAGAAACATCTTAAAGGCTTTTTACGGCATCGGGCAGCCGGAGATGACGTTGGAAGAGATAGGCGAAAAGTATGGCCTTACGCGAGAGCGGGTCAGACAACTCAAAGAAAAAGCCATCAGGAGACTGAGGCACGACGCCCACAGCAAAAGGCTCAAGGCATTCTTGGGCTGAGGCCGCCTTCCCGCGGAAAATGCCAGTAAACACAAAACAACACGTAATCACAGAGATTAAGGATAATGAAATCGAAAAAGATCATTTTGACCCTGGTTGCCTTGTTCGTGGCAACTGGTGCATGGGCTGCGCTGCGACCAAAGACCATCTTTGTCTATGGCTTTGCCGCATCATTCAACGACTCCACCGTCTACTTTACAGACATACAACAGGTCGACTCTGCTTACATCGACTCGAAGACGAAGTTTCTCTACAGCAGGGAGAACTATTCCTACCAAATGCGTGACTACTTGGACAAGATAGGCTTTAAGAACGCCACATGCGTCACCGCATTTGCCACAACCAGGAAAGAGGCCGAAAAGAAATACCTGGCTTTACGAAAGAAATATCTTGAGGGAGGAAAATACAACATCAACTATCTGAAAGAGCAAGACTTCCGTTTCCAACCCATCTCGGGAAAGATAGAAATCAGCAAGTAAGAGCGCAAATGGAGAAAGTCTACCACTTCTGCATTGCCGACCTTGGCGTCAACATCGTCTTTCAAGGAGATACCGGCAACTCGCTGCGATTGGCACCGTCCTTCATGCCGTTTCTCGTCGAAGAAGAAAAAAGTCCCTTGCTCTTCACGCTTGTTGTGGACGACTCGCTCAAGCCTTGCAGCAAGGCACAAAGAGAGCACATCAGGGACTTCGATACCGGCAACGGCATAACCGCCGTTGACAGACTGGCGAACGGCGGATACCAATATATCATCAGAAACGTGGAGGGATACGACTGTTGCCTGCTCATTACGAATGAGGACTTCACGGATTGCCGTTGCGCACTGAATGGCAACTACAACATGAGGTGTTTCGGGTTGAACAATGCGCTGATGATGGCTTTCGCCTTTGCAGGATGCCAGCAGCAGTGCTTGCTGGTGCACGCGTCATTGGTCAGGCAAGACGGCTACGGATATGCGTTCGTGGCCAAAAGTGGTACGGGAAAGTCTACTCAAGTGAGCATGTGGCTTCGCAACCTTCCCAATTGTGACCTCATGAACGACGACAATCCCATCATCCGCATCATCGGGGGCAAGCCCTACATCTATGGCAGTCCATGGAGCGGGAAGACACCATGCTACCGTTCCACGAAAGCACCTCTTGGCGCTGTCACGAGCATTGTCAGATCCAAGACCAATCATATCGACAAATTGGGCGTGGTGCAGGCTTTTGCTGCGCTCCTGCCTGCGTGCTCATCCATGAAATGGGACAAGAGGAGTTATGACTATATTTGCGACACCATAACCCAAGTCATAGAAACAACCGGCATCTATGAGCTCCATTGCCTGCCCAATCCTGAAGCTGCCATCCTATGCAACAAGACCATAAAGATAAAATGAATTCGGCTTGCAGCCGCGTCAGTATTGTGGAAAAGCAAGTCCCCAATGCCATCCTTATACCAGAAGTTGTGAGGATGATGGAGGAAGGACACACGGTGACCATCATGCTGAAAGGCTTTTCCATGCGACCCTTTCTGGAGAACAACCGCGACAAAGCATTGCTGAAAATAGCCGTTTCGCCGCAGAAGGGTGACCCTGTCCTCGCAGAAATCAAGCCTCAGGTGTATGTCCTGCACCGCATCATCAACATCAATGGCAACAACGTAACATTGAGAGGTGACGGGAACCTGAATACCGAGCACTGCCAGCTGAAAGACATCAAAGGGGCCGTTATCGGTTTCTATCGCAAAGGACGGACCACCCTTGACAGGACAGACGGAAGGAAATGGAAGACCTACTCACTCATCTGGACTCGCCTCTACCCCATCCGCCGATGGCTGCTGGCCTTCTACCGACGGATATGGATTCCTCTTTTTGGAGTCATCTGACATGACAAAGCCACTTTAACCACAACCCATACCAACATGAAAGCAAAACCCGGTTTCAACATCCGCAAGGTCTGCGGAGAAAATATCATTGTAGCTGAAGGCAAAGAGAACATGGACTTCAGCAATGTCATCAGCATGAATGAAAGTTCTGCCACGCTCTGGAATGAGATTCAAGGCAAGGATTTTACCGTTGAGGACTTGGCACAGATACTTGTAGACAACTACCAAATCGACGAAGACACACCGCTGCCCATGAGCAAAGCTTTGGCTGACTCGGAAGCGGTTGTTCGACAGTGGAAGGAAACAGGCATCATTGAAGAATAGAACCCCAAGACCTCATCTTGTATCACGGCAGGGCAGAGCACTGTGTCCGACGGCTTTATGACAAAGCATGAAGGGCGCGACGGCCATGCTGTTGCGCTGTGAATAACAACAAAAAGATGCGGCAACGAGGCCAAAATGACATTTGGCCTTGTTGCCGCATCTTATTTATAACCGGTTTATTCTTGAGGAATCTCAAACTTGTCGCCGGTCTCCTTCACAAGCTTTTTCCTGAAAGCCTCGGGGAAACCAGGACGTTTCACAGCAGCTCCGATGCCCTCCTTGGTGCGCAGGAACTTGCCGTCGGCCTCGGGCTTAACCGCCATGTCGTTGTATTTCACGATGAGGTAAACGGCCAACTGCTGCCAGCGTTCCAACATCTGTTGCGCCTTCTCGTTGCTATAGGCGTTGAGATACTTCACCGCCTCGTTGGCATCGGTCTTGCAGAGCTCCACAGCATGAGCCTCAACCTCAGCCTGCTTCGCAAAGTAACTCTGTTCCAGCGAGTCGCGCACAGCCTGCAGACTGGGGAACATCAGCGAGTAGCGCGGATAGACCATGTTGCTCACCCAGTTGCAAACCCAGTAGGCGTTCTTCATCGAGAACGTCACCGCATCGGCTCCCGGCGTGTTGTAGCACTCAGGCTGCACGGTGTTGCCACAATAAATCGGCGTATAGGCCACCATGTTGCCGTCGTCATTGCCAAACCAAAGGACACCGCCCACCTGTCGGGGCAGCCATGAGCGCATCTGCGCGACATAGGAGAACCCGGTCTGTTGGGTTGACGTAGGACGCTCGTTGAAATACTTCTTGCCGTTCACCTCATAATACAACGGTGTGGGACGGTACGGCATCTGCCAGATGCCACCACCCATATCGGTGGAATCGAGCGCCATGGGCGTGCCTTCGAAATGGTCACGCATGGCAGCTTCCACATCCTGCACAGAAAGCTTCTTGTCGGGGATGACCCACAGGGGCATGTCCTCTGCATCCTTGTCCTTGCCCAACGCCCAAGGCAAGTAACGGTCCATGCCCTTGACGAAACGGTTGAAGAAAGCCCATACACGGGCGTCGCAGATGCGGCGTCCGGAGAAATCGGGAGCAGCGTAAGCCATCTTCCATGAGAAGTCGGCATCCTTGCCACTGAACCAGCCCTTCTGCCGCGCAAACTTCACGACGTCCTTCGAATACAGAACGTTTTGCTTGTCCTTCATGTTGAACTTGCCTATGCGGCTCTGGTTGGCATGTCCGCAGATGGCATTGTCGGGGATGCGCTGTGCCACCCACACGACGCTCTTCGAACCGGGGCCCTTGCCCATCATCTCCATGATCCAAGCCTCGTTGGGGTCGCAGATAGTGAACGTCTCGCCCTCGGAGCAGTAGCCGTAGGTCTCAGCAAGCGTTGTCATGACCTGTATGGCCTCACGCGCTGTCTTCGAACGCTGCAAGGCGATGTAAATCAGTGATCCATAATCAATTCCGCCGCTGGGATCGACCATTTCCTCACGCCCGCCATAAGTAGTCTCACCGATGGTGACCTGATACTCATTGATGTTTCCGATGACATTGTAAGTCTCGGAAGCCTCCGGGATTTGTCCGATGTAGCGATGCGTGTCCCAGTCGACCACGTCGCGCATGGTCCCTTTCGGGTGTTTTCCGGCAGCGTAATGGGCCAAGCCGATGAACATGCCGTAGTCGTCGGCATTGTACGTGCAGATGACGGAACCGTCGGCAGAAGCGTTCTTTCCCACGATAAAGTTGGTGCAGGCCGATGCATGGCTTGCAGCGAGGACGAACGCGAGTAAAGCAAATATTTTCTTCATGACGCAATATTAACAAGCTTTGAAACTCATATCCAGACCCTTGACACTGTGCGTCAAGGCTCCCACACTGATGAAATCGACGCCCTGTTCAGCATAGCTGCGGATGGTGTCGAAGGTGATGCCGCCCGATGACTCCACCTCGAAACGGTGGTTGATGATATCAACGGCTTTCTTGGTGTCGGCCACCGAGAAGTTGTCGAGCATGATACGGTTCACGCCGCCCTTGTCAAGCACTTGCTGAAGCTCGTCGAAATTGCGCACCTCGATCTCGATCTTCAAGTCCAGTCCCTTGTCCTTCAGGTAGCTGTGACAGCGGTCAATGGCATTGCCGATGCCCCCGGCAAAATCGACATGGTTGTCCTTGAGCAGGATCATGTCAAACAGTCCGATGCGGTGATTCATTCCGCCTCCGATCTTCACAGCCTGCTTCTCCAGCATGCGCATTCCCGGTGTGGTCTTGCGCGTGTCGAGAACGTGCGCTCCGGTACCCTCGATCAGTTTCACATACTTGTCTGTCATGGTGGCAATGCCACTCATGCGTTGCATGATATTGAGCATCAGACGTTCGGTCTGCAACAGCGAGCGCACCTTGCCCGACACCACAAAGGCGATGTCGCCCTTCTTCACGCGCGTGCCATCCTCCATGAAAACGTCCATCTGCATCGTGGGGTCGAAGCGTCCGAACACCTTGCGGGCCATGTCTACGCCAGCCAGTATGCCGTCCTCCTTGATGAGCAGGTGGCTTTTCCCCATGGCGTCTTCGGGTATGCAACAAAGGGTTGTGTGGTCTCCGTCTCCTATATCCTCGGCAAAAGCGAGGTCGATAAGAGCATCCTCAAGTTCGTTTACTGATAACATGTTATTTCGTTTTGAATGGTTTCACGTTGCTTTCTTTCATCAGTTTTTTATTGTCACGCGGCAATAAAGTGCGTGGCGGAACGGGCGCTTCGTTGTCATGAGGGTTGGCCTGCCGTGCACCGGGACGACCGGAAGGTGCGGTAGGACTGCCCGACGCCGTAGTTAAACTGTCGCGGACACGTACCGGCTGCCGTTTCGACGAGTCGGCGTTCTGTTCCGCCGCAGGTTGTCCGGCCGGTTTCACCACCTTCCGGTGGCATCGCAGGAGATGAATCCGGTCGAAGGCCGCCAACTGCAAAGTGGTGGACGAACTGTTCTGCTGATTGTTCTTCTTGAGCATGAAATACCCTCTGATCTCCTTGACGCCCACGCTGTCGCCGTCTGTGAGCACCACCTGCTGGTCCATGGAAGAAGATACGTGC
>CAVIOP010000129.1:0-8796 GCA_963644485.1 bacterium
CCAGGGCGCCGCTTCGCTTGCCCTGGGCTAGGTAATTGCTGGGCCTTCAGCCCGCATCGGCTCACGCAGTGTAAATCCGAAACTTAAAGAGGGAATCGTTAAGATGAAATATCCCAACTCCCCGCGTCACCCCCGACAGAGATATCTGCTGACGGTGAAAGGGCTGGCGGTGTATGACGAATGCAACAAAGAAACATGAAAAGCTACCAAAGAAAACAATAACAGGCTACAGGCGCCATCGCCAACCAACAAAATTTGGCGCTTATGGGCAAAAGACGCGAGATTTTATTATCTTTGTATAAGATAACCTGCATCTCAGCAAAATATTCAAGCAAGCTTGATATTTTGCGTTCGATTTGCATTATCTTTGCATAAGCACATCACAATGATAACCATCAACCTATCTTATAAATCATGAACAAAAAGACATTCTTACTGGCAGCATTTCTCGTCATGGCAAGCGCCACCATGGCGCAGAAGGCCGACGGCGGCATTTCCGCACAGATGCTGCAAAAGATAGAAGCGGCGCAGAGCAAAGACCCGGCCAACAAGGCCATCGCCAACGCCATCGCAACCAACAAGATCGATGACCTGGCCAAGAGCTACAAGACCCTGGGACAGGTGGACAACCACTTCAGCGTGGAGACACCCTCGCAGAGCATCCACAACCAGCAGAGCAGCGGACGATGCTGGCTCTTCTCGGGCCTCAACGTGCTCCGTGCCAACTACGCCAAGACACACAACGACACCCTGCGCGTGGAATACTCGCAGGCCTACCTCTTCTTCTACGACCAGCTGGAGAAGGCCAACTTGATGCTCCAGGGGGTCATCGACTGCGCCGACAAGCCCATGGACGACCAGCGCGTGCAGTTCTTCTTCCACCACCCCATCAACGACGGCGGCACGTTCTGTGGCGTGGCCGACCTGGCGGAGAAGTACGGACTGGTGCCCATGAGCGCCATGCCTGAGACCTACTCGGCCGACAACACGTCGGCCATGCAGAAGGTGGTGTCGTCGAAGCTGCGCGAGTTCGGACTGGAGCTGCGCAGCATGGTCAAGGGCGGCAAGAAGGCAGCGGCCATCAAGGCTCGCAAGACCGAAATGCTGGCCGACATCTACCACATGCTCTCGCTCACACTTGGCGAGCCCGTCAAGACATTCAGCTATGCCTTCCAGGACAAGGCAGGCAAGGCGGCCGGACCGGCCAAGACGTTCACGCCCAAGGAGTTCTACGACGCCACCGTCGGTCACGAGCTCAACGGCTCCTTCATCATGGTGATGAACGACCCGCGACGTCCTTACCACAAGACCTACGAGGTGGAATACGACCGCCACACCTATGACGGCCACAACTGGAAATACCTCAACCTGCCCATGGAGGAGATTGCCCAACTGGCCATCGCCTCACTCAAGGACGGGCACAAGATGTACTCGAGCTACGACGTGGGCAAGCAGTTTGACCGCACGCGCGGCGTGCTCGACCTCGGCAACTACGACTACGCCTCACTCTTCGGTACCACCTTCGGCATGAACAAGGCCGAGCGCATCGAGACCTTCGACAGCGGATCCACACACGCCATGACGCTCACCGCCGTGGACCTTGACAGCCAGGGCAACCCGCTGAAGTGGAAGGTTGAGAACAGCTGGGGTGCCGCCTACGGGCAAAACGGTTGCCTCATCATGACCAACGAGTGGTTCAACGAATACATGTTCCGCCTCGTGGTGGACCGCCGCTACGCCTCGGAGGAGACACTCAAGCAGTTTGACCAGAAACCCACCATGGTAACGCCCGAGGACCCCTTGTTCCTGCAGGACCAATAAACCACACGCCATGACGGGACTGTCACTGCTGCTCTTGTCAGTCTTCACGTTTGTGGAGCTCAACTGCGAGAACCTCTTCGACACGCGACACGACAGTCTGAAGAACGACACGGAATTTCTGCCTACCTCGGCGCGCCGCTGGACACCCAACCGCTATTGGCGCAAACTCAACCGCATCGGACAGGTAATCGTGTCGTGCGGAGCGCTCGACAGCACATCGGTCATGCCCGACATGGTGGCGCTGACGGAGGTGGAGAACGACAGTGTGCTCACGGACTTGACCCGCCGGTCGCTTCTGCGGCAGGCTGGTTATGAGTATGTGATGACGCAGAGTCCCGACGAGCGCGGCATCGACGTGGCTCTGCTGTGGTCGCCCTTCTCCTTCCGCCTCATCCGCCACCACGCCATCCGCATCGCCCCACCCAAACGATTTCACCCCACCCGAGACATTCTTTATGTCTCAGGTGAGGTGACCACGGGCGACACACTTCACGTCTTTGTGGTGCATGCGCCCAGCCGAGCGAGTGGCGAACGGGCCACACGCCCTTACCGTCAGGTGGTGGCCGACCGACTGGCAGATGCCGTCGACTCCGTTCGACGGCTCAGTCCGCAGGCACGCATCCTCGTGGCCGGCGACTTCAACGACTATTCGGGCGACCCCGCCCTGCAGACGCTGCTCGCCCACGGGCTCACCGAGGTATCCGAGGGTGCCACAGGCCGACACGGGGCCAAAGGCTCCTATCGCTGGCACGGACGCTGGGACAGCCTCGACCACATCTTCTGCTGTCCATGGCTGTCGTCGCGACTGCTCGACTGCCACATCAACGACGCGCCCTTCCTGCTCGAGGAAGACAGCAAATATGGCGGCATGAAGCCCCGACGCACCTATCAAGGACCAAAATACCTGGACGGTTTCAGCGACCATCTGCCCCTGGTGGCAGTGTTCGACCTTTAGCGGTGTGTGTTGTAATACTTCAGACCGGCCTGCACATTTTGCACCAGCGCCTTGCTGCTGTAGGTGGCACCGCTCACGGCATCCACCTTCATCTTGGCGGCCTTGCCGGTGCGCAGACCTTCAAACTTGGCCAGCACGGCCTTGGCTTTGCTGAAATACTGAGGTGTCTCTCGGTTCTTGAGTGCCACGACCTTCACCACCTTGCCTTTCTTGATGTAGATCTTCACCGGCGTCTCGCCCTTAAATCCGCGTACATCCTTTGCCAGTGTAGTGGTGTTGACCACCGTGGCACCGTCTTCCTGCGTGACAGGGTCGGTGGCGGGCATGGCACTCGCCAGCAACACCACGACGGCGGCAAAAGCCAGCGACTGCACCATTGTCTTCTTTTTCATATCCTTTTGTTCGTTGTTTTGTTTCCTTGTATCATTCGCAAAGACAGCGCAAACGAGAGCTACGGGTATCCCTGCCCAAACTGCCGATTGCTACCTATCTTATACAAAGGTACATCAAAAAGCCGAAAAACCGATATAAGGAAACGGGAACTTACCGGGCACTAACGTTTTTTTGCAAATGTCCACCATTCCGAAATCCATGGAAACACATTTGATACATCGGGAAAAGCCCATATGGACTCTTTTAACTAACTTTGCGCTCATACACCGGACGAGGATGGGCCGGACGCAAGACTGGCTATCCCTGACTAACCAAACAATGACTATGATGAAGACTTTCAAATCCTTGTCACACCCCAAGGCGTTCCTCACAGGGGCGTTGATGATGACCCTGCCTGCCGCTTCCCTGGCACAGAACCCCATCGTGCAGACCCAGTTGACAGGAGATCCTGCACCAATGGTGGACGGAGACCACTTCTACATCTACACGGGACATGATGAAGACGGGGCCGACTTCTTCTGGATGAACGAATGGAGGGTGTATTCCTCCACCGACATGGTAAACTGGACCGACCACGGGTCACCGCTCGACCTGTCAACTTTCTCTTGGGCCGACAGCCGGGCTTGGGCCGCACAGACCATCAAGCGCAACGGCAAGTACTACTGGTACGTCTGCGCCCACTCCAAGTTGACCGGAGGCATGGCCATCGGCGTAGCCGTGGCCGACTCGCCCACGGGCCCTTTCAAGGACGCCCTCGGCAAGCCGCTCTTCGACAACGGCAAATGGGACAACATCGACCCGACGGTCTGGATTGACGACGACGGGCAGGCTTACCTCTACTGGGGCAACCCGCATCTCTATTACGCCTTGCTCAATGAAGACATGGTGAGCCTCAAAGGAAATGTCAGCAAGAAGGACGCCGTCGACGAAAAACGAGAGGTGGGACGCATCCGCCTCACTGAGGAGGGCTTCGGGGCACCCGACATGGAACAACGCGACTCGACCGCAAAATACAAGGACTGCTACACCGAAGGGCCGTGGCTGATGAAACGCAACGGCCTCTACTACCTGCTCTATGCTGCCGGCGGCGTACCTGAGCATATCGCCTACTCCACGAGCAAGAAGCCGCTGGGGCCCTGGACATACAAAGGCGAAATCATGCCATTGGAAAACACGGGGTCGTTCACCAACCATTGTGGCGTCGTAGACTTCAAGGGAAAGTCCTACTTTGTCTATCACACCGGCAAACTAGGCGGCGGATTTGGGCGCAGTGTGGCCATCGAGGAGTTCCAATACAACACCGACGGAACCTTCCCCGTCATCCACCACACACAGCAGGGCGTTTCGCCCGTGGGCACACTCAACCCCTACCAGCGCACCGAGGCGGAGACCATCGCCGACAGCAAGGGCCTGAAGGCGGAGTGGAATGACAAGACTGGAGTCTATATCTCCGAAATCCACACTGCCGACTACCTCAAGGTCAGGGAAGCAGACTTTGGCAACGGCTCGCCCCGGCAGTTCACGGCCTGTGTGGCCAGTGCCTTGCAAGGGGGCACCATCGAGGTGCATGCCGACAGGAAAGACGGCGAGTTGATAGCTTCGCTGACCGTCCCTCATACCGGAGGATGGGAAGAATGGAAGACTCTCTCGACACCGGTGTTGAAGGCCATCACGGGCAAACACGACTTGTTCTTTGTGTTCACAGGCAACAAGGGCGGCAAACTGTTTACTTTCGACTGGTGGACATTCAACAAATGAAACACAATATAAACCCAAACAATATGAAACGCCTATTTGCCATTTGCCTGTTGCTGGCTATGCAGTGCTCGGTTTTCGTGAGCACCCTGACTGCCCAGCAGCGCCGCCCCATCGACAACCGGCATCCGCTGTGGATGATCCATGTCGATGTTTGGAATGCCGCTGATCCTCAGAAAATCATCGACCTGATACCTGAAGACATCCGCCCATACGTGTGTATGAACCTTTCGCTTTCTTGCCAGTATGACAAGGACCGCGCCGTTTATCTGATGCCGCAGAATGCCATGCGCACCTATCGGTCATGGGGCTCGGTATGCCAGAAGAACGGACTGTGGTTTACCTGCCAACCAGCCTCGGGCGGCCACACCCACTTGCAGTGCGACGATTTGGAGTCGTTCGAGTTCATGTTCAAGCGCTACCCCAACTTCCTGGGCTGGAACTTTGCCGAGCAGTTCTGGGGCTTCGATGAAGACGCACTCTACTCTGCCAAGCAGACTGACCAGATTGCCCTGTTTGCCAAACTGGTTGAGATGTCGCACAACTACGGTGGGTTCCTTACCGTTTCTTTCTGCGGCAACATGTGGAGCCACGGCCTCTCGCCGGTGGGCATGCTGAAACGCAACAGCGACCTGATGAAGGCATGCGAGAAATATCCGGAGGCCATGCTATGGCTCTACAAATACACACAGCCGTGGTGCTTCTACAACTCGGAGAGCGTGTGCTTCGGGCCGTTTGTGGCCGGTCTGTCCACCAACTACGGAGTGAGATATGACAACTGCGGATGGAACGGTGCCATGTCGAGCATCGTCGGCAACGACAATGCAAAGTATCCTGTAGCCGCCGGCATCGGCACGGTCATGGAGCAGACGGCCGTCAACGGCGGTGCAGTATGGGATGGACCGGAACTCATTTGGACAGAAGACTTCCAAGAGACGTCACGCACCACCGTCGATGGTTATCAGCACCGCAACTGGACTACCTTCCCGGGGTTCAATGCTGCATGGATTGACATGTTCCGCAAGGTGATTGACGGCACCATCTACATTCCCTCCAGAGAGGAAGTGGTCGGGAAGACCAAGATCGTCATTGTCAACGACCTGACATCGGGCAGCGATGAGGACAAGTATGCCTCATGGGGCGGACTCTACGACGGCCTCTACAAGCAGACAGACCCCACCAACGTAGGCAATGGCTATTTCATGGACAACAAGTGCTATTTCAAGTTATCCGGACGTTACGGAGCCATACCCGTCGTGCCGCAGCTCTATGACAGTCTGGCACAGACCATACCTACGCAGGTGAAAAAGTCGCAGCGAGCCACGCGCTGGAGCACGCTTGGCAACAAGACTTCTGAGTTCAACAGAAAATATCCCAAGGTATCTACGGGCACGCTCTACGTGAACCGCTATCGCAACCAACTGGTCACCTATATGCCCTACACATACCTGAGCAGCAACAAGACGGCCACAGCTTCCATTCCTTTGGAGTACAACACCTGCAGCACACTGCAATTGACCTACAGCATGCTCAACAGCGGTACTGTGCGTGAGTATGGCGACCATATCGACTTCTACATGAACAACTACCGCACCGACACAACAACGCTGGCCACGCAGAAAATCGTGGTCACTGGTGTGGCGCAAGAGCCGAGTTACACATTTACCACGCGCGAACTGGCAGAGGGATCCGTCACCGCTAACTACGATGCCGCACAGCAGACCTACACCTTGGAGGTGAACCATCTCGGTGGCGTAGACTTGCGTGTCAACTGTCAGGGCACCAACGAGCGCACAGCCACCGACTCGCTGCCCGACACAGCCCTTCCCAAGCCTGTGCAGCCTGCAGCCTACTATGGTCCGGTCATCGTGGAGGCTGAAGACATGGACTATAAGAATGTGAAGAGCAGCACCACCGGCCCCTACTACTCGCATCCTTCCGTCAAGGGACACTCCGGCAATGGCTTCGTGGAGATGGGCACCAGCACCACTGCATCGCTACGCCATCACCTGCAGCTCGACGAGGCGGGTATCTACCGCATCTCGGTGAGATACATGAGTGCTGACAAAGACGGACAGTTGGCTGTCAGCGTGAACGGAAAGACCATGAACGTGAATGTGCAGAAGACCGCCGACAACGAATGGCGCAAGGTCACCTTCGCTGTATCCATGAAGGAAGGCGACAACGACATCATCCTGACCAACGCCAAGGGCGTCAACATACTGATAGACCAGGTGGCTTATACGCCGAGAGACTGGGAGACGGAGACATATCCCATCTATATCCGCGAGGCTGACCATGGCAGTGTTGTCGCAAATGTAAATGAGGCTGCTGAGGGCAAGACGGTCGTACTGTCCATCACGGCCGACGAAGGATATGGCCTGGAAACACTGAAGATTGTCAACGGCGTGAACTTCACGATGGCCAACACCATCAGTCTGGAAACACTTGCCAAAGGCAACACCCGCCTCACCTTCACCATGCCCGACGATATGGTTACTCTTCAGCCGGTGTTTACCCAAGGTGTGAATGTGACCGATGGAATTCGCATCGTGAATGCTGACGGCACTGAGGTTGACCGCATCTACGACCTGAACGGACGGCAGGTATCAGCTCCATCCCATGGCGTGTTTATAAAGAACGGAAAGAAGATTGTAGTTAAATAGGAAATGGGAAGAGAGCACACCCGCATACAGCCTTGTCTATCAGAAACGTCCCAAGGCACCCGGGTGGCTCTCTACTCGTTCCTCGAATGAACGAGATCGGAAACAATGACAAAACAAGAACAAGCGATGAAAAAGTTTTTTTGCCTGCTGCTCGCGGCACTTCTCATGTCTGTAGCCAAGGGATTTGCACAATACGGTGGATTTCCCATTAGCCTAGAGATAAACGGGACGATGCGCAACTGTCCCGTGTATGTGCCTCAGAACCTGGAAAAGAACCGGCCTCTTCTGATAGCCCTGCACGGCAGATGGGGCAACGGCATGGCTATGGTGGAATGCTCCCACTTTGAAGTACTGGCTGATACCGCCCGGTTTATTGTGGCATGTCCCGACGGACTGGTCCGCCCCGAACTGGGAGGCGGAAGCAATACCGGATGGGATGCCGGCGGCCAAACTGATGACGACATTGAGTTCTTCAAGAAAATCATCGACTATATGAGTAAGCATTATGACATCGACCGCAAGCGGGTCTACCTGTGCGGGTTCTCGCTGGGAGGCATGATGACTTACCATTGCATTAACGAAGCTAGCGACATCTTTGCCGCTTTCGCTTCGGCCAGCGGCTATCGTCTCAACGAATATAAACCGACATACTCTTGTAAGCGCAAGGTACCCATCATGCACCTGCACGGCAAGAACGACGGCTTCGTGGCATATGGCAACCTGCAGCCGCTTGTAGACAACTGGGTCAAAGCCATCGGAGCCAATCCGGTCCCCGTAGTGGAGGAAAAGTCCGGAGTGTACACCCGCCGCCACTATTTGCCCCTGGAAGGCGGATATGAGTTCGACTTCTATTCACTGGACGGCTATGGGCATGAGTATAAGAATACTGCCGACTTCAACGAAAGCAATGTCATCTGGAATTTTCTTCGCCGCTATACACTCGACACGCCTGCAAAAGGCCAGACTACCGAGGTCGGGAAAGTAACAGAAAAGAAGACTGGCGCAAGGCTTGCAGGCATGACAAACGCTGCCGGCATGCAAATCGCGGATAATTGTTCCGGCCTCGTGCTCAGAAAATTCGATGACGGGACAGTAATGAAATATGTCTGCCGCAAATAAGCTATTAACAATTGCGTGCCTTTTTATGACACTGCAAGTTCAACTTAGAAGTGCAATTCGGTGACGGGTTTAGACCTTAAATCTATA
>CAVIOP010000130.1:0-8674 GCA_963644485.1 bacterium
GTCTTCTTCTGGATTTGATACTTGTCCATGATTTCCTGCGTGGTGTAGTAGAGCACTGCCTCATGCCGTGTACTCTTGCGCTTGACGTAAGCAGGAGCCTCGTCAAACATCTTCTCGATGTCGGAGCGACGGATAAGAGTCTTGCGCTTTCTTGCCTGCAAGCATTTGAGTTGTCCCGAAGCCAACATATTATATATGGTGGAACGGCACACACCAAGAAGCACGGCACATTCGTTTGGCGTAAGATACCCCTTGTCGCCAATTACCCCAACTTGAGCCAGAGGCTTGTTGGACTCGGCATCCACATACTCTTTCAGTCGTTCCTTCTTCTGTTTGTCTTTGTAGGCCTTGCCATTGCATGAACGACTGCAATAGCGAGACACCATTGTGTGGGCAATAAAAGACTTGCCGCACCATTGGCAGATTCTTTCGATTTCCATTTCTTGTCACCTTTTAGTTCTACTATTATGTTCATTGTCGTCTACCACAGTGCATCGGAGTCCACGCACGTCCAAGGTTGTGTCTTGGATAACGATTTGGGCTTTTCCACCGAAGTCCAAGGCCGTGTCTAAAATTACGATTGACACTTGTCTGAAATCGTGTTGGAATAGCGCCGCGGTAGAATTTCAAGCCAAAATTACTGCGAATAACTGGCAATACCAAAAAGTGACTTGGAAGTGTTAAAAAGAAAAAGCCCCTGATAATCAGGAGCTTTCATTATAGTTGGTTGTAGTTGCTAACGGTTGTTTAGAGCCGATTATTTGCCGATGCAAAAGTGCTGAAAGATGTTATTAAGCGTCTCTTGGCTACTGATTTGCCCGCCCGTGATTTCTCCCAATTCGTCGAGGACGGTCTTGAGGTCTTCAGCAATGATGTCACCGCTCAAGTCCATGGCCAAGGAATCGAGAACACGGGTTAAGGCTTCATTGGCCCGGACCAGGGCCTCGTAGTGGCGGACGGAGGTTACGACAACGTCGTTCTCTGTAATCTCGGGAATGTCGGCTGCTTTCACCAGCGCTTCCTCCAGTTCAGATAGGTTGGCACCCGTTTTGGCGCTAATGAAGAGTGCAGTGGGGTTTGACAAAGTCCCCCCTTCGCCAGAGGACAAGATGTCAGCGTTGTAGGAATGGGTATCTGCCTTGTTAAACACGAGGAGCAATTGCTTTTCCCTGTTCTTTTCCCTCATCTCCAATATTTCTTCCTCCGACGGACATTCGTCGACCAGCCAAACGACTATCTTAGCCTCGTCCATCTTTTGGAAAGTACGCTCTATACCGATCTTTTCCACCTTATCATCCGTCTTGCGAATGCCCGCAGTGTCGATGAAGCGGAAAGTGATGCCGGAAATCTCTGTTGTGTCTTCGATGACATCGCGCGTGGTGCCATGCACATCACTTACGATGGCTTTGTCTTCATGGAGCAGGCGGTTGAGCAGCGTGCTCTTGCCGACATTCGTCTTGCCAACGATGACCACAGGCACACCCACCTTCAAGGCGTTACCAGCTTCAAATGAGCGAACAAGCGCAATAACCTTTCCCTTGATCTCTTCTGCCAGATCGCGAAGTTCGCTGCGGTCGGCAAACTCCAAATCTTCGTGGTCGCTGAAGTCCAGTTCCAACTCCAGAAGGGAGTTCATCTTTAGCAGTTTCTCCCGCAACAGAGAAAGTTCGTGACTGAAATGTCCCTTGAGCTGGCTCATCGCCATGTCGTGCGTAGCCTTGTTGGTGGAGGCTATGAGGTCAGCCACCGCCTCAGCCTGCGAGAGGTCCATCTTTCCATTGAGATAAGCGCGCATGGTGAATTCTCCCGGTCCAGCTTGCCGACAACCGGCACCTATCAGGTTTTGCAAAATGATGCGTGTGATATATTCACTGCCATGGCAACTGATTTCCACCACATCCTCACCCGTATAAGAATGAGGTGCACGCCATAAAGACACCACCACATCATCTATGGTCTCTCTCCCACTCGACTCCGATCGGGAACGGTCGTCCTCTTCATCACAGACATGTGCATCCTGTTCATGTACCGAACCGTAATGCAAGGTGTTTGCGCCACAATCCCGCAGTTTTTTTCCTGAAGCCGACAGAAAGATACGGTCCACGCAATCAATAGCCTGCGCACCACTCACCCTAATGACAGACAAAGCGCCACCCACACGAGTGGCAATGGCGCATATTGTTTCGTTGTTGATTATCATCCCCAAGTTTTTCATCATCAGATGCGGTCGAGGACCGTTGTGATAAGTCCTTCGATATCACCCTTATAGTCTGTTTCCATCCTTTTGGCCCGTCTGTTGGCTATTACCATGCAGCATGTCATGGCCTCATGTCCCATAAGCGCGGCCAGTCCAGCCAATGCCGATGACTCCATCTCAAAATTGGTCACCTTCAAGCCATTATACTCGAAGCCCTCGATTTTTTCGTTGAGCTGCGGGTCAGCCAAGGGCAACCGCAGTTGCCGTCCCTGTGGTCCGAAAAAGCCGCCGCAAGCCACAGTGATTCCCTTCACCATATCGTCGGCCGCCACCCTCTCAATAAGCTTCTCACTAGCCGTAACCACATAAGGATTGCCCATCTTGAGGCTCCACCCGACGGCTTTCTTGAAAGCATCCTCCAAAGGCAAGTCAGACACATCATCACGCCCGGCATAGAAATTAAGCAGCCCATCGAAACCGACACTCTTCACCGAAGCAACATAGGTGCCAACAGGCGTCTCAGGCTGCAGGCCACCGCAGGTACCGATTCTCACCAGCGTCAAAGTGCGGTGCGTATCTTTCTCCGTTCGTGTCTTGAAATCGATGTTGGCCAGTGCATCCAATTCATTCATCACGATGTCAATGTTATCACATCCGATGCCCGTTGAAAGCACCGTGATGCGCTTGCCTTTATACGTTCCGGTAATGGTTTTGAACTCACGGTTGGAGACCTCGCACTCTCTACTGTCGAAATGGCTGGCCACCAGGCCGACCCGGCCGGGGTCACCAACCAGTATCACTTTGTCCGCCAGTTGTTCTGGCAGCAGGTGCAGATGGAAAATGCTGCCATCACCATTGATAACGAGTTCCGATTCAGCAAAATATTCTTTCATAGTTGTAGATTTTTAGTTGTTATTGGTTTTCCAAGTGTCTGATTCTCTTGACCAGTCCCTTTCGGTCAGTCTCCTGTTGCGCCAGTTCCTTTTCCTTTTTCAAGATGTCGGGCCCCACTGTTTTTCTTGAGGTGGGCGTGTGTGCATACTTGTTTCTCAAGTCTGCCAGCTTCCGGGTCGTTTCCTCCATCAGTTTATCCAGTTCCTGCAGTTGGGCATACAGTCGCTTGCTCTCAGCCTTTTTGAATTGCGAGACTGACGTAATCACCTTCCTGTCATTCACCACAAAACGCATACCGTCCGACGTCGCCTTGTCCTTGTCTGCCGCCTTCAAGGCTGCAAGGCGAGCCAAAGCCGACCTTCTGTCACCGAACTTCCATGTTTCGCGGATAGACGCGATGTCCGCAAAGCGCGTCAGGTGGGCATCATCGAGGCCGTCCTCTTGAAAGTCCTTGCGAGGATAGGTGGGTACGAACGTATAGATGCACACACTGTCGGCCGGCTGATGACGGTCGGTCACCAGCCATCCCAACGTATCGAGGTCATCCACAACCAACAGATAATCGTTGGCTGTTGAGTTGAAGGGCAGTCCATAGTTCTGAGGCTCATACCACTGTGCTTTGTCATTGTCGTAAGTGGTCATAAACAAGTCATACCCGCCCATACTATGCGGGCCTTTGGCAGCAAAATAAAGCGTCACGCCATCACTGGCCAAAAAGGGGAAGCAGACATCCTGGTACTCGTTGAAGTCAATCCCCGGAAGCGACTGGGCACTGTCCCACCCGTTGCCCAGCAAGGTCTGAGAGTAAAGTTTTACGGCAGCCGTGTCACCATCCGCAAAAATCCTTCGGTCACCCAACCCATTCTCATATTGCGTGAAAGGCATGTCTCCCCTACCCTTCTTTCCTTCTCTAACCGACAAGGTCCCCGCCTCCCGACTGACTGGAATGGCCTTCAGCAAGTTAGCTTTCGAGACGACCACACTGTCGACGACCATCACTTTAGCTGTAGCCGGCAGCATTGACTTGAACATCTTTTGTCCGGCGGCATCCTCGCGGGCCACTGGTCGTACTGCATTCGCACTTTTCTTTTGCGCCATGACGGGCAAAGCCATTCCCAAAAGAAGAATAGCCCATGCACATATCTTTTTAAATCGCTTGTTCACATGTTTCATATTTCAAAGATACAGCTTTTTCCGAAAAGGGAAGCAGTGCTCCGCACAAATTTTAGAAATATTAAGTGATTTAAGTTTCGGGGTTACACTGCGTGAGCCGATGCTGGCCGAACCATGTCTGCGTGAGCCGCGGGCTGAAAGCCCATATCCCTAAGGCAAACGAACCTTCGATCATGAATGCTGGCATATACGGCACAAATGACCTCAAGCAGGTACAAAGCAATGGTAACAAAACGGGTTGAATTCCATGCGAGGAATCCAACCCGTTTATATGTTCTAAAACTGATGATGATTTTAGAACTCACCTAAACCAGGGGAAGTGTTATAGAAACTTGACTGGCCTATTTGATGACTATTTTCTTTCCGTTGTTGATGTAGATGCCTGGGGCTAGCTTCACACCGTCGGGCATGCGGCGGCCCATAAGGTCATACCAGGGCTGCGGCTTGTCGGTGGCGGTGGGCATCAGGTTGTCGGCAATGCCCGTGATGGGACTGTAGTCTTCATTGTTGGTGAGATACACGTCCTCAACCTGTATGTCCTGTCCGCCTGTACCCCAGAAGCTGACGATGCACACGTTCTTTGCGTCGAGAGCCTGTCCCTTCTGGTCGTCGGAAGTATATTTCGCTGTCTGCAGGTTGACCACGATCTGCTTTTTCGTGCCAAATTCGGATGTCGAGTGGCATGCACTCCAGATGCTGTGCGTCGTGAAGATGTTGAGGTGCGACCCCGAGCTGGTCTTCTTGAGCTTCACCACGAGGTACTTGTAGCCGGAGAAATCGGCGCCGTTGCTGTATTCCCATCCCATCTGTCCCCACTGTCCGGGGCGGAAGTTGCGTGTGGCCTCGGTGTAGACGCCCTGTCCGTAGAACGAGGTCTTGATGCACGAGGCAGCGAAGGGGAAGAAGGTGGAGCGCACCTCGAAAGTCTCGCTGATCTCATGGCCCATCGGGTCGGTGTAGGTGGCCGTCACCTCAGCCGTGCCCTCACTGAGGCCCGTGATGCGTCCGCTGCTGATCTCCACGCAGTCTCCGCTGACAGTGTAGTGTGCCTGTGCAGCCACGTTGTCGGTATGACCGTCGCGGTAGGTTGCGTTGAGCGTCAGCTGCGTGCTGTTGCCCACGAGGATCTCCTTGGCCGAAGCGTCGAGGGTGAGACTGTCTACGGTGAGCATGTCCTCGCTGTAGCCCTGGAAGTCGGCAGGGTAATAGTTGGCCTCGTCAAAGCTGTTCTCGGTGGTAAACCAGTCGAAGTCGGCGTAGCCCTCCGAGTCGGGCGTGGTGGAGGCGCAGAAGAGCCCGAAGCGAGCGCCGACGAAGACGCTGAGGTTGTAGCGCAGCGGAGTCTGCGGGCCAACGGCGGTGAAGCGCTTGTTGTCGAGCGAGTAGAAGAACTGCGACTTGCTGGTGTTGTAGGTGACCATGCCGCGGAGGTAGATGATGCCACTGTCGGGCAGTTCCACAATCTTCTCGGCCGGTGTGAAATCGTCGACATTGCTCAGCGTGTCTTGTCTCCAGTGGAGCTGGAGCTTGCCTTCCTTGCGCTCCACGGCCAACATGGCGTAGGGATCCTGGAAGACGCAGATGCCGGCATAGTCGCCCTCGGCCAGATGACTGACATCAAGGCGAATGGTACCCTTCGACGACTTGTCGGTGAAGGCGAAGATGCGCTGCGTGAGCATGTTGCGCACCTCGGGGAGGCGCTCAGCGGTGCCCGACGGTTTCAGGCGCAACCATCCCGGACGCTCAAAGAGCGACCATGCTGCGTTGTCGGGGTTGTGGTTCCATTCCCACTGCATGCCGAGCGGATAACTGCGGAAGTTGTCGTTGGTGGGCAGCGCCTGTGCCGGACTGCATGAGCCGGTGGCGGGCTTGGTGTAGGTGGAGTAAGGCACACCGTTGTTGCCCACGACGGGCCATTCGTCTGTCCACGTCACGGGTTGCAGGTTGGGCATGCGTCCCAGACAACCGAGGTCCTCCTGCAGGATGGTCCACCACTCTCCCTCCTGTGTGTCGAAGAGGGCACCCTGGTGCACGGTGTTGGCCTTGCCGTTGATGGTCTTCTCCACCAGCATCTTCTCCTCATAGGGGCCGAAGATGTTCTTCGAGCGGAAGACAGCCTGTCCTGAGGGCCATCCGCCATAGGTGGCATAGATGTAATAGTAGTCGCCGATCTTGTAGAGGTGGCTGCCCTCGAGCCCCGACTTATCCTTGAGCACGTTCTGCTCCTTGATGTAGTTGAAGTCCTCGTCGAGCTCGCACATCTGTATGTTTCCGATGCCGCAGGCCACGTAGACCTTGCCGTTGTCGAAGAGCATGCCAGGGTCATAGTAGACGCGCGACAACTGCTTCATTTCCCACTTGCCCTCGGGGTCGGTGGCCGTCAACAGGAACCCGCCGGCATCGCTGCCGTTGATGAGGATGTAGAACTTGCCGTCATGATACTTCATGGAGCAGGCCCACATGCCACGGGCGTAGGCATTCTTGCCGTTCAACAGCGAGTAGTCGTCCTTCGACGACAGCTGGGTGAGCGGGTTGGCACAGTATTCCCAGTTGACGAGGTCTTTCGACTTGAGTATGGTGGCACCTGGGAAGTGGTGCATGGTGGTGGAAATCATATAATAGGTGTCGTTAACGCGTATGACATCAGGGTCGGGGAAGTCGGCGAAGACCACGGGGTTCTTGTATTTGCCGTTGCCGAGGTCGCTGACCGAGCCGCCCGTGAAGTCAGCGTGCGGCCAGTCCTGGTTGTAGTATTCGGCATACCAGTCCATGCAGGCCTTGCCGCAAGCCTCTTCGAGGCCGTCGAAGGCCGGCACCACCTTGTTCTTGGCGATGAGCGTGTCGATGTCTATCAGGCATGCCGTGCCCGAGAGCGTCATGGAGATGTTGCCGTAGTAGTCGAGCATGGCCTTGTAGGCCTGTCCCCACTTGGAGGTAGAGCCCGTAGCCCATGTGCCGTAGTTGGCAGCCACCCATGTGCCGTGCTCGTTGTAGTGGCCGGCGCCGGGCTTCTCCGGACTCCAGTCCACCTCGGTGATGATGACGGGGTTGGTGTTGACCACGGGCACCTGCTGTCCAAACTGCTTGATGTTGTTCTCGGGGCTGGGCGTGTCGTCGCTGCAGCCATACCAGCCGCAGTAGTCGTGCACGGCGTAGCCGATGTTGTAGCCCTCGATGGGATAGGTGGCATAGCTCGTGTAGTTCGACTGCCATCCGGTGCCGGGCACCCAGATGATGCCGGTGAAGCCGTTGGCGCGTATCTTGTCGACGATAGGCTGGAAGAAGTCGTGCAGGGCCTTCGGGTCGTCGTTGCCTTCGGCGTTGAGCACGCTGACGGGCTCATTGGCCAGCTCGATGCTGATCTGTCCGGCATGCTTGCGTATGGAGTCGTTCTGTGTGAAGAGGTCCCACACGGTCATGAGATACTGGTTGTAGTAGTCACCCACCTGTATCTTGCTGGGGCACACTCCTGGCGGGCGCACGACAACGTACATCCTATGGTCCATGGCCGCCTTGGCCAGCGGGTAGTAGAGACTCTTGAGGTAGGTGGTCAGGCGTGTGGGGTTAAATTTCTTGATGTTGGCCTCGCCCGTAGCGTCGTCAGCCTGTCCCTCGGATCCCGAGTAGACGTAGTCGGATGAAGGGTCGTTGGTCCAGGCAGGGTCCATGTGGAGGCGGAACACATTGCAGCGTGCCTTCTCCAGACCGGTGAAGAGTTTTTTGAAGTAGGTGATGCAGGGTGTGACGGTGCTGTAGCTCGATCCCCACCGTCCGCCGTTGAAGTAGGCGTTGGGCGTGTCCATCACACCGTGGAGCACCACGTGGTTGCCGTGCTGGTCGGTGAGCCAGCGTCCGTCCACCTTGAGCGTGGGCAGCGGCTTGGGCAGGGTCACCTGTTCCTGTTGATCCGCGACGGCAGGCAGTCCTCCCAAGAGGAGCAGTGCAGCCATTGCGGTTTGCTTAAGGATTTGTTTCATGTTTCTATGTTTTTTGATCGTTCTCATGTGTCTACGGTAGTCTCACTGCGTCCTGTCGCCGCGCAGTTACACGTTGCAAATGTATCATTCCCCTGGCAAGCGACCAAAGGATTGGAGCTCGTTTTGCGCGTATGTGACCATTTGAAACACATTGGAGACATCAGTGGCTTGCGGCGGCAGTCCTTGCGGCGGCACACAAGCAGCAAGATGTCCGTTGTCAACGCATGGTCCAGGTACCACGACTGAACGTTTTCATGCTTGTCGGCCGAGGTTTGCGCATCACGTTGTTGTAAATATCTTTATCCAAAAAACACGTCATCGGTTTCGATCGAAATAGAGCGCGAAAAAGGCTCAAGAGACCTGTCGGACAGACATCCGCGCCCGGCATTCACGCGATAGATGCCTTATCACGGTGCGATAGATGCCTTATGGC
>CAVIOP010000131.1:0-8539 GCA_963644485.1 bacterium
TGACTTTCGCGCCCATTTTCAGCATATAGATTGTCCGCTTTCTTGACAGCCTAATCAGGATGGCAGGCTATCCGACACTTGCTGGGGTTTACTCTGAATGGTGCCCAAAATAGGAACCGCCTATGCGGAACAGCATGTACGGTGGTGTGAGAGGTCGGTAAATAGTTACTGCTTGGTGCTTGGAATTGAAGCATTGAATAAATGTTAAAATCAAGATAGCCTGTAACTTTCTGCTATGAGACTCGTCGTAAACATGAAAACGGTAATTAACGGACATGGATTACAAGTACATCAACCAGTTGTTGGAGCGCTATTGGAAGTGCGAGACCTCCCTTGAAGAGGAAGGTATCTTGCGTGCCTTCTTCAGCCAGGACAACATACCCGCAGAGCTGAAGCGCTATCAGCCGCTTTTCCTCTACGAGGCAAAGGAGCCCGCTGGCGATGTACTGAGTAAGGAATTCGACGAAAAGATTCTGTCCATGGTCAAAGAGGACGAGCCCGTGAAGGCCAAGGTCATCACGATGGCACAGCGCCTCAAGCCCCTGTTCAAGGCTGCGGCCGTGGTGACCATAGTGCTTACGCTTGGCAATGCCATGCAGGTGCCGTTTGAACGTCACGGAGGTGACCCCATCAGTAACTACGATGGCTATAGCAAGCCGGAAATCAACCACGGCACTTCGGTGGCCATGGGCGACAGTGTGGTGCTCGACACCATGAAGCGCAGTCTGGCAGAGCCTACAGCCACGGTGGACAATCCTGTGATCAAGTGAAGATAATTTCTATGCTTTCTCTATAAAATCATGTTTAGTAAAACAAAACGAAACTGTGAAGTTTCAATTCTCTCAAATTTTTCATAACATACTAACGTTGAAAGGGACTGTAGCTCGATGAGAGCCGTACAGTCCCTTTTATTCTTTTTGTCTGTTCAAAAGAAAGCGCGTGTTTTTTGACGGTCCTGGCCGGTCTGCCTGCGCACGCCTGTTGTTACGCCTGCTGCTCGGAGGATGAAGACGTGCTGCCTTTGTGCGGAAGCAAAAGGTTGAGCACCACGCCGATAACTGCCGACAGTCCTATTCCCGAGATGGCGAACGTACCAGCAGACAGTACAGCACCGCCCAGTCCCATAGTAAGCATTACGGATACGATGATGATGTTTCGCGTGTCGCTCATGTCAACCTTGTGCTGCATTAGGTTCTGCACGCCCACGCTGGCAATGGTACCAAAGAGCAGCAGCATGATGCCGCCGAGCACCGCCTGCGGGATGGACTGCAGCAGAGCGCTGATTTTGCCCACAACCGAGAAGCACAGGGCCGTGGCTGCCGAAATGCGTATGACGGCAGGGCTGGTAATCTTGGTGATAGACATGGCTCCGGTCACCTCTGAATAGGTGGTCTCTGGGGGGCCGCCAAGGAAGGCTGATGCCAGACAAGCCAGTCCGTCGCCCAGGATCGTACGGTGCAGTCCAGGGTCTTTCACGAAGTCTTTGCCGGCTACAGTGCCCACCACAAAGACATTGCCTATGTGCTCGAGTACAGGAGCGATGGCCACGGGAAGCATGTAAAGGAACGGCCTCAGTTGGAAGTGGGTTATGGTGTCGAGATGCACAGGGCATGCCAGCCATGATGCCGCCGCCACTCCAGAGAAATCAACTTTCCCCATGAACAGTGCCACGATGTACCCCACTACGACGCCGCTCAGTATGGGCACCAACCTCATCATCCCACGACAGAACGTGAGCACAGCGATGGCTGTGGCAAGGGCCGTGAATGCAAGCGGCCAGCACTCCTTTGCCATGTTTACGGCACTGCCCGAGAGTGACAGACCGATGAGGATAATGACTGGCCCTATTACGACGGGCGGGAAAATGCGGTCGAGTAACCTTTTGCCCTGCCATTTTACCAGTGCGCTCATGGCGAAGTAGACCAGTGGCACGGAGGTCAGTCCGGCCAGAGCCCCTGGCAATCCCCATAGTTGCGTGGCGGCAATGATAGGTGCGATGAAGGCAAACGAACTGCCGAGGAAGATGGGCACCTTGCCCTTGGTGGTAAAGTGGAATATGAAGGTGCCGAGGCCCGCAGTGAAGAGTGCCGTTGCCGGGTCAATGCCGATGAGTAGAGGCACGAGCACGGTGGCGCCGAAGGCGACGAAGAGGAACTGCACCCCCACAAGGGTCTTCTTGGCGATGGAAAGATGTTCGGTGTTCAAGGGTTGGCTATCTGTGTTCATATACTGACGCTTGAAAGTATTGACAGATGGATGCTTAGCGGTGGAATGGTTATGCGGTGGGGTGTTCCAGCCCGTAGTTGTCGAGCTTCTGGAACTGGGTTTTGATGGCTTGGCGCCCGCGGAAGATGTTGACCTTGACCTGCTCTTCGGGTACGCCGATGATGGCCGCTATCTCCTTGTAGGTCTTTCCTTCGAAGTCGCGCAGCTGGATGCAGGTGCGCTGCTTTTCGGGCAGACTGTCAACAAGGTGTCTGACGATGGCCAGACGGTCGTTGGTCGTGGTGCGTTCGAGGGGAGTGCCGTGTGTGTCGGGCGTGTCGGTGCGCACGTTCTCCAATGTTTCGTTACGATTGTCGTGACGTTTGATGCTGTCGAGCGCAAGGTTGCGGCAGATGGTGAAGCAGAAGGCTTCTATGTTGTCGATGGTGTCCCACTTGTCGCGCACGTTCCAGGCCTTGATGAGTGTCTCCTGCACGATGTCCTCGGCCTCGGCGTTGCGCAGGGTGATGCGTAGCGCCAGACGGTAGAGCTGGTTCTTCAGCGGTAGGACATCGTTCTGGAAACTGATTCTCGGCATGGTTTTTATAGGATGACGGTTCCTCCCTCTTGGCCGATGGCTGAGGCTTGGGTGATGATGACGCGGCGTACGCCTGCGTCGACTGCCGCCAGGGCGTTCTCCACCTTGGGCTTCATGCCTCCGGAGATGGTGCCGTCGGCTGTGAGACGCTCGAAGTCGGCATGTGTGATGACCGGAATGACGCTTGCGTCGTTGTCGGGGTCGCTGAGCACGCCAGGTTTCTCAAAACAGTAGACCAGCGTCACTTCGGCATAGGGAGCCAGGGCCTTGGCTGTCTCTGAAGCCATCGTGTCGGCATTGGTGTTGAGCATGTGGCCTTGTCCGTCGTGGGTCAGCGGGGCAATGACGGGTACGATGCCCTTTTCCAGCAAGGATTGCAGCAGGTCGCCCCGTACATGGTCTACATCGCCCACGAATCCGTAGTCGATGCCGTTTTTCAGAGGTCTCCGGTGACTGCGTATCACGTCGGCGTCGGTGCCTGTCAGGCCCAGTGCATTGACACCACGTGCCTGAAGGCGGGCCACGAGCCCTTTGTTGACCAGGCCGCCGTAGACCATGGTCACCACCTCTAGCATGTCGGCATCGGTGATGCGCCGTCCGTCGACCATCTTGCTCTCGATGCCCAGTGCCGCAGCCACCTTGGTGGCTCGCCGGCCACCTCCGTGCACAAGGATTTTCGGGCCGTCGACGCTTGCAAAGCGGTCGAGCAGGTCATCGAGGCGCGCCTCGTCCTCGACGATGGCTCCGCCCACTTTGATGATGGTTATTGGCTTCATGTGATTATTTGTCTTTTTATTCTAAATAGGTGTATCCGTAGAGTCCCGAACGGTAGTTGCTGAGGAACTCCTTGCCTTCCTCGAGTGACAGCTTGCCCTGCTTCACACTCTTGGTAACCCACTGCTCAAGTTGCCTGACGAGTTTCTTGGGATTGTACTGCACGTACTCGAGAACCTCTTCTACCGTTTCGCCGTCGATGATCTGGTCGATGTTGTAGACGCCGTTCTTCACGCTGATATGTGCTGCGGTGGTGTCTCCGAAGAGGTTGTGCATGTCGCCGAGGATCTCCTGGTAGGCTCCCACGAGGAAGACGCCTATGTGATAGGGCTCTCCCTTGCGCAGGGCGTGTACGGGCAGCACGTTGGACTGCGACCCGTTGACGGCAAAGTTGGCTATCTTTCCGTCGCTGTCGCAGGTGATGTCCTGTATGGTGCAGTTGCGCGTCGGGCGCTCGTTGAGGCGCTCAATGGGCATGATGGGGAAGAGCTGGTCGATACCCCAGCAGTCGGGCAGGCTCTGGAAGAGTGAGAAATTGCAGAAATATTTGTCGGCCAGGAGCTTGTCGAGCCCTTTCAGCTCGTCGGGCACGTGTTTCATGCTCTTGGCCATGGAGTCTATTTCGTGGCATACACTCCAGTACATGGCTTCCACCTCGGCGCGTGTCTTGAGGTCCACCATGCCGTGTGCGAACATGTCAAGGCAGTCCTCCCGTATCTGGTCGGCGTCGTGCCAGTCCTCAAGCATCGACTTGGGGTTGATGTTGCACCAGATGTCGTAGAGGTCTTTCACCAGTTTGTTGTCGTTCGACTTGGCCTCAAACTCCTCGGACATCTCGGGCAGCGAGGCGGCCCCCAGCACATCGAGCACCAGAACGGAGTGGTGGGCCGAAAGCGACCGTCCGCTCTCGGTGATGATGTTCGGGTGTGGGATGCCGTTGCGGTTGGCTATGTCGACGAAGGCGTAGACGCAGTCGTTGATGTATTCCTGGATGGAATAGTTGACGGAGCTCTCCGAGTTGCTCGACCGTGTGCCGTCGTAGTCGACACCCAGTCCGCCTCCGCAGTCCACGAACTCGATGTTGTAGCCCATCTTCCGGAGGTTGGCATAGTATTGTCCAGCCTCGGTGAGCGCATTCTGTATGCGTCTGATTTTTGTAATCTGCGATCCGATGTGGAAGTGGATGAGGCGCACGCAGTCGTGGAGCCCCATATTGTCGAGCTTGTTCAGGGCTTCGAGCAGCTCCGATGGTGTCAGTCCGAACTTGGAGGCGTCTCCTCCGCTCTCTGCCCATTTTCCCGACCCTGAGCTTGCCAGTTTGATGCGGATGCCGATGTTGGGCTGCACCTTGAGTCGCTTGGCTGTCTTGGCGATGATGTCGATTTCGTTGAGTTTCTCTACGACGATGAAGATGCGCTTGCCGAGTTTCTGTGCCAGCATGGCCAGTTCGATGTAGCTCTCGTCCTTGTATCCGTTGCAGATGATGAGCGAGTCGCTCTTGCATTGCACGGCGATGACTGCGTGGAGCTCGGGCTTGGAGCCCGCCTCAAGGCCAAGGTTGAACTTGCGTCCGTGTGAGATGATCTCGTCGACGACGGGCTGCATTTGGTTGACCTTGATCGGATAGATGATGTAGTCCTCGCCTTGGAAGTCGTACTCTTGGCGTGCCTTCTCGTAGCACGACGCCATTTTCTCGATGCGGTTGTCGAGGATGTCGGGAAAACGGAGGAGCACGGGCGGCGTGACGTCGCGCAGGGCCAGTTCGTCGATGACGTCGCACAGGTCAATCTCTGTGTCGTCCTTGCACGGGGTGACGTAGGCGTGTCCCTTTTCGTTGATGCCGAAATAGGATGTTCCCCATCCGTTGATGTTGTAGAGTTCCTTCGAGTCCTCAATAGTCCATTTTTTCATTTATGTGATGCCCAATGTTTCTTTTAGTTTGGCGACTGATGTTTTTATTTTCTCGTAGTTGTCCATCAAGGTCACGTCGACCGTGTGCTTGGCCTGGCTGTAGTACGGCTCGCGCTGTTGCAGTTGCTCTTGTATGTAGACCTTCACTTCTTCGGGAGTCTTGTTCAGAAGCAGGGGACGCACGGTCTTGCCCATACTCAAGTGCTTGTGGAGCACCTCGGGTGTGCACTTCAGATAGACCGTCTCACCTTGCTGGTTGAGATAGCTGATGTTGTCGAAGAAGCATGGCGTGCCCCCTCCGCAACTGATGACGACGTTTTCGAACTCTGCCACTTCGTGGAGCATGTTGCGCTCGATGATACGGAAGCCCTCTTCGCCTCGCTCGTCGAAGATTTGTTTTATTGTCTTCCGCATCCGGCTCTCGATGTACCAGTCGAGGTCGTAGAACGGCATGCCCAGGTCTTTGGCCAGCGCGCGTCCCACGGTGGTCTTGCCCGACCCCATGTAGCCCATGAGGATGATGCGTGTCGGTGTCATTTTCTGGTCCTCCTGGCTTTGGGCTCCGGTGCGTTCTTCACGATTTCCATGCACTCGGCGTAGCTCAGCTCGCCGGCGAGCGCCTGCTCCTGCAGTTTCTTGTCGATGTGGTAGTTCTTGCCGTCGTAGGCGATGTAGGGTCCGAAGCGGCCTTTCATAAGCTCCAGGTTGGGGTCTTCGTCAAACTGCTTGATGTGTTTCTCCCTGTCGGCCTGCCGTTTCTGTTCTATCAGGCTGATTGCCGTCTCGATGGTGACGGTGAGCGGGTCTTCCGTGCGCGGCAGTGACACGTATTTCTTGTTGTGGAGGATGTAGGGTCCGAAGCGGCCGGCTCCGATGACCACGGGTGACCCTTCGTAGTCGCCCACCTGGCGTGGCAGCTTGAAGAGTTCGAGGGCCTCCTCAAGGGTGATGGTCTCGATGCTCTTGTCCTTGGGCAGCTGTGCGAAACTTGGCTTCTCCTTGTCTTCGGCGGTGCCGATCTGCGCCACGGGTCCGAAGCGGCCTATCTTCACGAACACAGGCTTGCCCGTCTTTGGGTCGTTACCCAGCTGGCGCTCGCCGGCCTTGTGCTCGGAGCGTGAGTTCATGACCTGCTCCACGTTGGGCTCGAACTTCTTGTCGAAGTCGATCATCATCTTGGTCCACTCTTTTTTGCCCTCGGCGATGCGGTCGAACTCCTCCTCCACCTTGGCGGTAAAGTTGTAGTCCATGATGTCCGGGAAGTTCTGGAGCAGGAAGTCGTTGACCACGAAACCGATGTCGGTGGGCAGGAGCTTTCCCTTCTCCGAGCCGGCCATCTCGCACTTGGTCTTGGCAGTGGTCGCGTTGCCCTTGAGGGTGTCGATGACGTATGTCCGCTCTTCGCCCTTCTTGTCACCCTTCTGCACGTATTCGCGCTGCTGGATGGTTGAGATGGTGGGCGCATAGGTCGACGGACGGCCGATGCCGAGCTCCTCGAGCTTGTGCACGAGGCTGGCTTCCGTGTATCTGACGGGGCCTTGCGAGAAGCGTTCGGTGGAGGTGATTTCCTTGCGTTCCAGCAGTTGGCCGGCGCTCAGTGCGGGCAGCAGGTTGCCGTCTTCGGGCTTCAGGGCCTCGTCGTCGGTCGACTCGTGGTAGACCTTCATGAAGCCGTCGAAGCGCACCACCTCGCCGTTGGTCACAAACTGAGCCTCGTCGCCGCTGATGTTGATGGTCACGGTGGTCTTCTCCACCTGTGCATCGGCCATCTGTGAGGCGACAGTGCGTTTCCATATAAGTTCGTAGAGCCGGCGCTCCTGGGCTGTGCCCGTGATGGTGGCGTCGCTCATTGTCGTGGGGCGGATGGCCTCGTGGGCCTCCTGTGCGCCCTTGGAGTGGGTGTGGTAGTTGCGTGGCTTGCTGTATTCCTCGCCATAGAGCCTCACGATCTCCTCCTTGCCGGCGTTGATGGCCAGGCTGGAGAGGTTGACGCTGTCGGTACGCATGTAGGTGATGCGGCCGCTCTCGTAGAGGCGCTGTGCCACCATCATGGTCTGCGACACGGTGAAGCCGAGCTTGCGTGCGGCTTCCTGCTGCAGGGTGGATGTGGTGAAGGGGGGCGCGGGTGAGCGTTTCAGGGGTTTCTTGGTGATGTTGTCGACGGTGAAGGTGGCTGTCCTGCATTTCTTGAGGAAGATGAGCGCATCCTCGTGTGTGGTGAAACGCTGGTCGAGCTCGGCCTTGAGTTCGCTCTTTGTGCCGTCGGCGTTGGTCAGCGTGAATATGGCGTTCACGCGGTAGTAAGGCTCACTCTTGAAGGCCTGTATCTCGCGCTCGCGGTCAACGATGAGTCTCACGGCTACGCTCTGCACGCGGCCGGCGGAGAGTGCGGGCTTCACCTTGCGCCAGAGCACGGGTGATACTTTGAAGCCCACGAGACGGTCGAGCACGCGGCGTGCTTGCTGGGCGTTCACCAGGTTCATGTCCAGGTGGCGCGGATGCTGGATGGCCTCCGTGATGGCCGGCTTCGTGATTTCATGGAAGACGATGCGCGAGGTCTTCTGCTCATCGAGCCCCAGCACCTCGCACAGGTGCCAGCTGATGGCCTCTCCCTCGCGGTCCTCATCGGAAGCCAGCCAGACGGTCTTTGCGGCCTTGGCGCTCTTCTTCAGTTCGGCGACGAGCTTGGTTTTCTCCTCAGGAATCTCGTAGGTTGGCTGAAGTGTTTTCTCGTCTATGCTGAGCTCTTTCTTCTTTAAGTCGCGAATGTGTCCGTAGGACGACATCACCTTGTAATCTTTACCCAGAAATTTCTCGATGGTCTTGGCCTTTGCTGGGCTCTCGACGATCACTAAATTATCTTGCATACTTACTGGTTTGTTTTTAACGGTTGGCAAAATTACGCAAAACTTTTGCTTGTACCTTATATTATAGACATAAATTTCGTTTTTTTAATAAAATGGCAATCTGGCGGTGCTTCTAAGGAGCGCGGTGTGTACACACACATGCCTCTTTTTAGGTCAGTTGCAGAAAAAGGTGCTGTTTTGTTTG
>CAVIOP010000132.1:0-8471 GCA_963644485.1 bacterium
TCAGCCCGCGGCTCACGCAGACATTGTTCAGCCCGCGGCTCACGCAGACATTGTTAAGCCTGCATCGGCTCACGCAGTGTAAGACTTAAATTGCCTACAGGTTGGGACCTGCCACATGGAAATAGTTGAAGTCGGCATGGCCGCCGAGCGTGCGTGTGGGGAAATAGAAGAGGCCCATGCGCTGCCCGCAGAAGTCGGGCCAGTCGAATTTCATGTGGAGCTCGTCGCCGATCTTGTGCCACGTCTTGTTGTCGAGACTATAGTAGAAGTAGCCCTTGTCGATGCGGTCGGTGAAGTCGGCACGTGTGCGCAGATAGACCTTGTTGCCACGGAGCGGCAGTTTCTCGATGACCTGTCCCTGCGGGTCGTCCTTCTTCATGGCCCGGCGCATGACGATATATTTCACGCCGTCGGTCATCTCGACACCCACATAACCATACTGGTTCTGGAAGAGCGTCAGGCCGGCACAGTCGCCATCCTTCATGCCGCTCACATCGAGCATCGTCTCGGCCTGGCATTGCGGACCGAAGGTGCGCTGCGTCAGCGTGTTGCGCGCGTCGCGTATGTTGTGGGCCATCAGACCGCCCTTCAGGCGGAGCCATCCCTTGCGGTCGGTCAACGACCAGTAGCGGTTGTCGGGATTGTGGTTCCACTGCCACTCCTTCTTCAGGATCGACGCGGTGAGGTCATACTCGCCGCCGCGGCCCAGCGACTGGGCGTACGTGTCGGAGATGAGGTAGCGGTCGGCCTCCTTGCCGTTGTCAAACTCGTCGCTGACCACGATGGAGGGCTTGGCGGCTCCCTTCTTCGCGGCTGCGGTCTTCACGGGGATGGGCATCACGGCATCGACGCTCTTGCCGTCGCGTCCGATGACGGGCCATCCGTCCTGTCCCCACTTCATGTCGATCAGCACGGGCATGCGTCCCAGGGCTCCCTGGTCCTGGAAGAAGAGGGCATACCAGCGGCCGTCGGGCGTGTCGACGATATTGCCCTGCGCCACACCGTTGTTCTTCTGGAAGTAGGTGCCGTCGGCATTCTTCATGTGTCCGTTGAACACCTTGCGCACCTCCCACTGTCCGCCGAAGAGCGACTTGCTGCGCCAGCAGATCTGTTGGCGCCAGGCCTCGCCGTGTCCGCCCTGGATCATGAAGATGTAATAGTAGTCGCCGATCTTGTAGCCGTGGTAACCCTCGGCGCGGAGCCCCTGTCTGGGGTTGTCGGCCTGCGTGTAGTCGAGGATCTTGCGGCGCTCGCCGAGCTTCACGCCGCCCTGGCCGTCGGGTATGACCTCGCAGATATAAGCCTCGCTGCGCTCGAGGCTGGCATCGGGATGGATGACATACTTCCGGCACTCGGTGCCCGTGTCCTCGAAGAGGAAACCGGGGTCGTAGCACATGCTGACCTCGCTGCGGTGCCAGGGTCCGTGCTCAATGTCCTGCGTGGTGAAGATGTACGACTTCTGCGTCGTGTTGCAGGTCACGATGAGGTAGAAGCGCTTCTCGTACTTGTCGTATCGGATGTTGGCCGCCCACGACCCGCGGGCATAGTCGTTCTGCCCGTTCTTCAGCGCGAATGCGTCGGTCTCCTCCAGCTGGTCGTGTGCATAGCCCGCAATGGACCAGTTGACGAGGTCTTTTGACTTCATGATGGTGCATCCGGGCGACATGTGCATGGTGGTGCTGACCATATAGAACGTGTCGTCCACGCGGATGACACACACATCGGGCACGTCGGCCCAGATGACGGGGTTGTGGAAGGTCCCATTGCCGAGGTCACGGGATGTCTGTGCACCGGCCGTCAGCGACAGGGCACCCAGCAGGAGGGTGAAAAACAGTTTTTTCATTGTTGGTTATTGAAGGTTTAAGTTCTGCAAAGGTAGCGTATTTGGGATGTTCCACAAAGCGAAGTGGGGCCTTTTTTGCGACTGCCGGACAGGAAGTGACAAGGGTGGAGCAACTATGAGACAAAAACAAAACCGCCCACGCCATTGGCATCCTCAGCGAATGGGGACAATGGCGCAGGCGGCTTCTATATTGTCGCAGGTACGACGGCACCTCAGGCGAGCCGTTGCTCGAGATACTGGCGGATGGTCTGGATGAAGGTGAGCGAGTTGACCTGGCTGACGGTGACACCCTCCATGAGGCCGGCAAGGTCCTTGGTGACCACACCGCTGTTCATGGTGTCGAAGCATGCGCCCTCGAGCGCGTCGGCGAAGTGCATGAGGTCGGGCAGGCCGTCCTTCTCGCCGCGCTTGCGCAAGGCACCCGACCAGGCGAAGATGGTCGCAATGGGGTTGGTGCTGGTCTCCTCGCCTTCGAGATAGCGGTAGTAGTGGCGGGTGACCGTTCCGTGGGCCGCCTCGTACTCATAGTTGCCGTCGGGCGAGACGAGCACGGAGGTCATCATGGCCAGCGACCCGAAGGCCGTCGACACCATGTCGCTCATCACGTCGCCGTCATAGTTCTTGCAGGCCCAGATGAATCCGCCCTTGGAGCGGATGACACGCGCCACGGCGTCGTCGATCAGCGTATAGAAATAGGTGATGCCCGCCTGTTCGAACAAGGACTTGTAATGCTGCTCGTATTCCTCCTCGAAGATGATGCGGAACTGTGCATCGTAGGTCTTGGAGATGGTGTCCTTGGTGGCAAACCAAAGGTCCTGGTGCGTGTCGATGGCATACTGGAAGCAGCTGCGCGCAAAGGAGCGGATGCTCTTGTCGGTGTTGTGCATGCCCTGGATGACACCGGGGCCGTCGAAACGGTGGATCTCCACCTCGCGGCGCTCGCCGCTCTCGCCTTCGAAGACGAGCTTCGCCGTGCCGGCCTCGGGAGCCCGGAGCTCCACACTCTTGTAGACATCGCCGTAGGCGTGGCGCGCAATGGTGATGGGCTTCTCCCAGCCGCGCACGGCAGGCTTGACGCTGGGCAGCGTGATGGGGGCGCGGAAGACGGTGCCGTCGAGCACCGAACGGATGGTGCCGTTGGGACTCTTCCACATCTGGTGGAGATGATACTCGTCCATGCGCTTGAGGTTGGGGGTGATGGTGGCGCACTTCACGGCCACGCCCAGGCGCTTGTTGGCCTCGGCGGCATCGAGCGTCACCTGGTCGGCGGTGGCGTCGCGGTGGGGCAGCCCCAGGTCATAGTATTCGGTCTTGAGGTCGACGAAAGGCAGGAGGAGCTCCTCCTTGATCATCTTCCACAGCACACGTGTCATCTCATCGCCGTCCATCTCTACGAGCGGCGTGGTCATCTTGATTTTCTCTGTCATGGGTGTTTATGCATTTTTTGTTGTGTTCATGGTTGGGGCTTGCGGTCGCCCGGGCGCCGGAGGGTCTGTTGGGGCCTCCGGTCACTTCTCCGCCAGCTTGCGGTAATGGTTGATGAGGCATCCGTCGGCCAGGATGTCGCGCTCATCGGGCGTGAGGTTCTGGAAGAGCAGGCGGAGTGGCTCCACACGGCCGTCGGCATGCACGGCCTGCGCCATGATCTCCTCGCGGCCGCCGAGGACGGCTTCACGGATGCCCGGCACATAGATGCGGTCGCCCACCTCAAGATCGAAGGGCGTGTCGGGGCTGATGGTGAAAGGCACAATGCCCCAGTTGATGCAGTTGGAACGGTAGCGTTTGGTCGCGTATTCATAGCAGATGTTGGCATCGCCGCCCAGCACCTTCTGGCAACTGGCCGCCTGCTCGCGCGCCGAGCCGTCGCCGGGCTTGTTGGCGAAGACGCAAGAGCCGAACGACGTGTCGGCAGCCGAGGCTCCCACGAGCCGGAGCGTCTCGGCCACGTCGGCAGGCACATCGCCCTGGCGACGCAGGGCCTCCTCATGCTGCACTGCCTTCGAGCGGCCCACATACTCGGGCACGCGCCGCGACAGGGCAAACTCGGCAAGGCCAAGGGGGTTGGAGCGGTAGCTCGACGTCTCGCCGGAGGGGATGAGCTCATCGGTGGTGGTCACGGGATCGCGGATGACGGCCGTCAGCTGCAGGAGCATGTTGGCTGACATGGGTGCCATCTCGGGCCAGTCCTTGATGTTGGGACCGTAGCGCAAGGGTTGCGTGGGGTCGGGGTGGCCGAAGCCGCGGTAGATGCGGCGGGCGTAGATGCGGTCGTCGTAGTCGTAGGGGCGGTAATGGACATCATAGTCGACATCGGTGGCCGCCGTGATGACTCCGCCGCGTGCGGCCGATGCCGCCACGGAACGCGCATCCATGAGCGCCACCATGGAGATCTGGCCCTGGCCGGGCTTCGAGCCCTCGCGGTTGGGGAAGTTGCGGGTGGTGTGGCGGATGCTCAGCCCATTGTTGGACGGCACGTCGCCCGCACCGAAGCACGGGCCGCAGAAGGCTGGCTTCACCACCACGCCTGCATCCATGAGGTCGGTGGTGACTCCCGCACGGTTGGCAGCCACGAAGACGGGCGTGGACTGCGGATAGGCCGAACAGGTGAAGAAGTCATTGCCCACGGAGCCCTGGCTGAGGATGGAGGCCGCCTCACAGAGGTTCTCATAGGTGCCGCCAGCACAGCCGGCGATGATGCCCTGGTCGGCATAGACCTTCCCGTCGCGTATCTTGCTCAGCAGGTCGGGCTGCACCTTGTCGCCAAAGCGGCGGCGCGTGTCGTCCTCCACACGGCGCAGCACGCCCTCGGGGTCGGCTTGCAACTCGTGGATGGTGACGGCGTTGGAGGGATGGTAAGGCAGGGCAATCATCGATTCCTGCGACGAGAGGTCGATGCGCACCATGCTGTCGTAGTAGGCCACGGCGCCGGGACGGAGCTCACGGTAGTCGGACGGACGGTGATGCAGCTCATAGAACTGGCGCACGCGGTCGTCGGTGACCCAGATGGAACTGAGACAGGTGGTCTCGGTGGTCATCACGTCGATGCCCGAACGGAAATCGACAGAGAGGTTGGCGACACCCGGACCGGCAAACTCGAGCACCTTGTTCTTCACAAAGCCGTTCTCGAAGACGGCCTTGGTGAGCGATATGGCCACGTCGTGCGGGCCGATGCCGTGCCGCGGCTTACCCTCAAGCCACACCAGCACCACCTCGGGGGCCTTGATGTCCCACGTGTTGCGCAGGAGCTGCTTGACCAGCTCGCCTCCGCCTTCGCCCACGCCCATGTTTCCATAGGAGCCGTAACGCGTGTGGGAGTCGGACCCGAGAATCATGTTGCCGCACTTCACCATCTCCTCGCGGGCAAACTGGTGGATGACGGCTTGGTTGGCAGGCACGTAGATGCCGCCGTAGCGTTTGGCTGCCGAAAGACCGAAGACATGGTCGTCCTCATTGATGGTGCCGCCCACCGCGCAGAGCGAGTTGTGGCAGTTGGTCATGGCATAAGGCAGCGGAAACTCCTTCAGGCCGCTGGCGCGCGCTGTCTGGATAATGCCCACGTAGGTGATGTCGTGCGACATCATCGCATCGAAGCGGATGTGCATGTCGCGTCCCTTGCCGCCACTGATGTCGTGCGCACGCAGGATGCCATAGGCGATGGTTTGTTCGCGAGCCTCGTCGGGCGTTACGCCCGCATAGTCGTCGCGTATCTCTTGACCGTTGAGGAGATAGACTCCGTGATTGATGAGTTCGACCATAATGTCATTGTGTTTTTGATTTCGAGGATTAAAGTTACGACTATTTTATCATTTACAAGCACTTTTCGTTGCATTTTCTTTCATAAACGCGCATTTTAGTGACTATTAGGTATATTTTCTGCAAATATCCTACTATTTGCGCATCATCGCCGCCCTATTTGCGACATCTCGCGGCATCTCTTCCCATCCCACTGGCACCGAGGCAATATCATGGATGCGACATGTCGTTTTCAAGGGAAAAGCAACATTTTCACCTATATTATATTACTATTCAAAGAAAATCATTTATCTTTGCAGAAGACAAGTCGCATCACACCAAAAGCCAAAAGACCATGCCGCATTTTAAGAATATGGATACTTTGACTAGACTGCCATGGAAGGCAAAGAGCGCCGTGTTCAAACACCTGGAAGAGATTGCCAGTGTGTCCGCACTCAATAAGGACGAACGCTTGAAATATGACGAAGGACTCAGAAAGTACCGCGATACGCTCTCTGTGCTAGAAGGAGCTAAGCAAGATGGACTGGCCGAGGGGAGAGCCGAAGGAAGAGCCAAGGGAATGGCTGAGGGAAGAGCCAAGGGAATGGCTGAGGGAATGGCCAAGGGAATGACCAAGGGCGCAAATGCAGAAAAGATAGAGACTGCCAAGCGACTACTCACCATAGGTGCCAGCCACGACCTCATCATGACCGCCACCGGACTGACGGAGCAGGAAATAGCCAGTCTCTGCAAATAAGAATCAAGACCGGCCACAGGAAAAAAGACTTGACCATGCGTTATCATTTTTCGCACATCAACAGAAAAAATCATAACGTTTGGCCTTATTATCGCGTGATATTTTATAATTTTGCATCATAATAAGCCTGCTCAAGCGGGCAACACCCCCCCGATATCGGAAATTTCCAACACATAACCATCCAAGCTATGGAACATAAGCGCAACATCATGATTACTGGCGGAGCAGGATTTATCGGATCGCACGTGGTGCGCCTCTTCGTCAACAAGTATCCCGAATATCATATCATCAACGTCGACAAGTTGACCTACGCCGGCAATCTCGCCAATCTGAAAGACATCGAGCAGAAGCCCAACTACACCTTTGTCAAGGCCGACATCTGCGATTTCGACGCCATGAACGAACTCATGAAGAATGAGCACATTGACGGCATCATACACCTTGCAGCCGAGAGCCACGTGGACCGGTCGATCCGCGACCCGTTCACCTTTGCACAGACCAACGTCATGGGCACGCTGTCGCTCCTCCAGGCTGCCAAGCTCAACTGGGAGGCTCTGCCCGAGGGATACGAGGGCAAGCGCTTCTACCACATCTCCACAGACGAGGTCTACGGAGCCCTGCAGCTCACCGACCCCGAGGGCATCGAGAGTCCCTTCACCACCAAGGCCTCATCCGAACACCACCATGCCTACGGAAGGGAGTTCTTCACCGAGGACCGCAAGTACCAACCCCACAGCCCCTACTCAGCATCCAAGGCTTCGAGCGACCATTTCGTGCGCGCCTTCCACGACACCTACGGCATGCCCACCATCGTGACCAACTGCTCCAACAACTACGGCCCCTACCAGTTCCCGGAGAAGCTCATCCCACTCTTCATCAACAACATACGCCACCGCAAGCCGCTTCCTGTCTACGGCGAGGGACTCAACGTGCGCGACTGGCTCTACGTCGTGGACCACGCACGGGCCATCGACCTTATCTTCCACAAAGGCAAAGTTGCCGACACCTACAACATCGGTGGCTTCAACGAATGGAAAAACATCGACATCGTGAAGCTCCTCATCCGCACCACCGACCGTCTGCTGGGACGCACCGAGGGCGAGGACATGAACCTCATCACCCATGTCACCGACCGCAAGGGGCATGACCTGCGCTACGCTATCGACAGCCGCAAGCTGCAACGGGAACTGGGATGGGAGCCCAGCCTGCAGTTTGAGGAAGGCATCGAGAAGACCGTGCAGTGGTATCTCGACCATCAGGACTGGCTTGACAATGTGACCTCAGGCAACTACCAACACTACTACGAGGAGATGTACAGCAAGCGATAAGACGCACGCGGCGGTCATCAACCGCCATACGCCCTATAGCAAAACGCCGGACAGAAGGGACCCGCGAGCCATCTGGCTCACACCCTTCTGTCCGGCGTTCCCGTTGTATGCCGCAAGGTCCGAAGCGCCTGTGTACGGCAGGCCTTAACTCTTCAGCATCTGCTCCAGGGCGCGGCACAACTGGTCGGGGCAGCTCGTTCCCTTGTTGCCGCACTGGAGGCCTTTGAGCCTGGCTATCACCTCATCGGCCCGCATGCCCTTCACCAATTGGGAGAGACCTTGCAGGTTGCCGTTGCAGCCCCCTGCAAACGACACACTCTCGACCACATTGTCATCGCTCAACGTCAGGTCAATCATGCGGCTGCATGTGCCCAGCGTGTTGTAAACCAAATGTTTCATCTTCTAACTTTTACTTATTCCCTGTAGAAAGTCTTTCGGGTTCATCTTTTTGTACACTGCAAAGATACGCCTTTTCTCCGAAACTGCAAACATTATCCGATATTTCGGCACCCGTCCGTTGGTTCCACGCTTGTTATTTACCAGTTCCGACATCCCCTAAGGGCAAGCAGACTGTTGCGGGCCAACGCTCATTTAGCCTGAACACGCCTTCATGTTTTCAACAACTTGATTCCTCGCTCAACATGATCACACATTTGTCCGCTTTATTCTTAAAAAAACTATATCTGCGCAACGCTCAATCTAGAGCGATTTTGGCCGATTTAGTAAACTATCTATACAAAAATCCATAATTCCCGTATTCCGCAACCGTCACTTTGCCATCTCTGCGTGACAAACACGGGCCTTTAACGCC
>CAVIOP010000133.1:0-8347 GCA_963644485.1 bacterium
GTTAAAAATCAGTTTTACTCCTTATGTGCCACAAAACTACAGAATATAAACAGACTCCCTTTGTATTTTTGCGGAAGAATGTGTGGATGACACAACAATATAAATGGAATAAAATATGAACATCAAGACTTTCATAGACCGTCCAATCTTGTCGGTCATGCTTTCGATTGTCATTGTAATAATAGGCATCATCGGACTCAAAAGTCTTCCGTTGGAGCAATATCCTGACATCGCTCCGCCAACCGTCAAGGTGAACGCAACATACGTCGGGGCCAATGCCGAGACAGTAATGAAGAGCGTGGTAACGCCACTGGAGGCATCAATAAATGGCGTGGAGAACATGCAGTACATGACCTCGACAGCCGCCAACAACGGCACTTGCACCATAACCATTTATTTCAAGCAGGGTTCCGACCCCAATATGGCGGTGGTGAATGTGCAGAACCGTGTTGCTTCGGCTCAAGGACTGTTGCCGGCTGAAGTGACAAAGAGCGGAGTGACGGTGCGCAAGACACAAAACTCCAATCTGAAGTTTATAACCCTATACAGTCCTGACGGTCGCTACGATTCAAAGACATTGACCAACTACATGAAGATAAATATCGAACCGCAACTGTCGCGCATAGCCGGTGTCGGCGAGGTGAACGTGTTCGGTGCCGACTATGCGCTGCGTATATGGCTCAATCCTGCCAAGATGCACGCCTACGGGCTGGTGCCTGCCGACATAGACAATGCCTTGGCGGCGCAAAACATAGAATCTCCTATGGGATCGCTGGCTGCTGAGTCGGACAATACTTTTCAATATGTACTGAAATATCGCGGGCGTTATAGCGATGCAAGCGAGTTCCGCAATATTGTGATTAAAGCCTCGGCCGATGGTGGCGTGTTGCGTCTTGGCGATGTGGCACGTGTGGAGTTGGGAACGGTTGACTACAACTTGAAAAGCACTACCAACGGCAAACCCGGTGCATCGGCAAGCATCACACAAACGGCTGGTACCAATGCCAACGAGATTATCAAGCAAATAGATAAGGTAGAAGAAGATGTGCGGCAATCACTTCCTGACGGGATGGTTCTTGAAGACCAAACGAGCGTTATGGACTTTCTGAATGCTTCCATGCGCAATGTCACGGAGACGCTCGTTATAGCCCTCGTACTTGTGGTGATTGTTGTATTTGTGTTTCTGCGTGACTGGCGGTCGATGGTCATACCCACAATAGCCATTCTTGTGTCGCTCATCGGTACGTTTGCCTTTATGTATGTCGCCGGGTTCAGCCTGAATCTGCTTACGCTGTTCGCCCTTGTACTTGTCATCGGAACCGTAGTTGACGACTCCATTGTTGTGGTAGAGGCCGTTCAGGCAAAAATCAGCCAAGGTTGTGAGAGTGTCCGCCGTGCCACTGCCGAAACCATGAAAGGCATGAAGTCGGCACTCATCACCACTACCATTGTCTTTATGGCGGTGTTTATTCCGGTTAGTTTCACAAGCGGAACAACGGGTGTGTTCTATAAAGAGTTTGGGATGACAATGGCTGCTGCCGTAGCCATATCCTTGTTCAATGCCCTGACGCTATGTCCTGCTCTTAGTGCCTTGATTTTGAAGAGGAAGACAACACCCGTTGAGGACAAACAGAACATATGGCTGAAAGCCTATATACGCTCAATACTAAAGACCGTGAAACACCGCAAACTTGTCATGCTGTCATTGCCACTTTCCATTGCCTTGTTGGCCATTATGATTGCCACAACCAAGACGAGCCTTGTGCCGCAAGAGGACATGGGAACTATTGATGTGAACGTGCAGTGCCGTCCGGGATATAGTCTTGCACAGACGGGCAAGGTGATGGACCAAGTGGAGGCTGTGGTCAAGAACATCCCACAGATCAAGATTCACACACGCATTGACGGACGCGACGCACAGCAGAACCAAACTTCTTCAGCAGGATTTCTGTCTGTTCGCTTGAAAAATTGGGCGCAACGTTCAGGCCGTGCCGACGACATAGACAGTGTGGTGAACGAAATATACCGCCGCACTGCCTTTATCAAGGAAGCCGACGTCAACTGCGCCACGCTGCCCACCATACGCGGTTATGGTTCGGCAAGCGGCTTTGAGTTATATGTACAGAATCGCTCGGGCGAGGATTTCAAAGCGCTTTCCGTTGTAACACAGAACTTAACTGATGCCTTGAACAAGCGGCCGGAAATAGGCAAGGCACACTACACATTCAATATGGATTATCCGCAATATTCGGTGGAGGTGGATGCCGCGCGGTGCATGATGAAGAACGTGTCGCCCGGAGATGTGCTCGCAACAATGTCGGCCTACATAGGCGGCGACTATGCCTCAAACATCAACAAGTACACCAAACTCTATCGTGTGATGGTGCAGGCAGAAGCCGCCAGTAGACTCAACGAGAGTGCGCTGAGGAATATGTTTGTGAAAAGCACTGACGGAACCATGTCACCACTGAGTGAATATGTTGTACTGAAGAAGGTGAACGGTGCCGAATATCTGACCCACTTCAATCTATTTCCTTCAATTCGTATAAACGGAACAGCCGCTACAGGCTACAGTTCCGGCCAAGCCATACAAGCGATAAGCGAAGTGGCTGCACAAACACTACCCAAGGGCTATGGCTATGAGTTTGGCGGCCTGTCGCGTGAAGAATCGTCGCAAGGCAACGCTACAGTCGTGATATTGGCCCTAAGCATTGTGTTCATCTACATCATACTTTGCTGTCTCTACGAAAGTCTACTGCTGCCGTTTGCCATTATCCTTGTTGTTCCGCTCGGCCTGTGTGGAAGTTTCCTTCTGGCCCAAGCGTTTGGCATAGACAACAGCATCTATATGCAAATAGGGCTTGTCATGCTCATTGGCATGTTGGCGAAAACGGGCATACTCTTGACTGAGTATGCAACGGAGCGTCGCAAGTCCGGTGAATCAATCATTAGCGCCACACTCTCTGCCGCCACCGTGCGTCTGCGACCTATCATTATGACGGCAAGCGTCATGATTATCGGAATGTTGCCGCTGATGCTGGCTCATGGTGCAGGAGCAAGGGGTAATGTAGCAATCGGAACTTGTGTTGTCGGTGGAATGGTTGCCGGAACCATAGCAATATTGCTGCTTCTTCCCGTCCTCTATTGCATTTTTGAAACTTGGGACGAGAAAATAAGACAATGGAAGTAACCAAAGTTATTCCTAATCAACAAATAAACCACAAACAAGCATAAATGTTTAAGACAGTTTACCAGTCATACTTTAGAGTGTGATTTATGATGCAAACAACGGAAAACAAATGCAATAAAATGAAGCAAGCGCCACCTTCTTGCTGAAAGTGACGCTCGTTTTACTTATGTCGGGGCTTTACGAAGTGTCGTTCTGAAGGATATTTGCCGGATACCAATGTTTCTGACATCAATGGCATATCATGTGTGCGCACACAGTTGCTTGATTTATATCAAAAATGACGTAATATTCGCAGAAAAGTGGGGAGAAAGTATTGCTCCGTTTTTGAAATCACACTAACTTTGCAGCGTCAAAAGGATAAAAGACGACACGTGAGTGTCACAAGAGATAAAGAGAGAATTTGAGAGAGAGAACAGGATGAAAGGAGAAAGTCATACGTAGGTTTAGTTTTCATAAGGTAGAAGATTGTAGAGGGGGAGTTTTCATAAGGTAGAAGATTGTAGGGGGAGTTATCAGTCAAGGTAGGTAAAGGATTGTAGGGAAGGCATTGGCAAGAAGGTAAAAGATTGTAACGTTCAGGTATTGGTCCAGGGTAAAAGATTGTAGAAGGAAAAGGAGAGAGAATGCTGGACATAAGGAAAGCATAGAGCATTAGAGATTTGGTTATATAACGCAAGGGCGGTTTCCCATGAGGAGGCCGTCCTTGTTTTTCTTGTGCCGGCCTTGTCGCTGGGGCGTACGGCAAGTGAGGGGAAGTCAATTCAACTGTGTCAAGGAGTGTTGGCTTGCAAATGAAAAAACGTGTGCAGCCTTTGCTAATTGTCGTTTTGTCAGTACCTTTGCAGTCATGTCCAGCAACAAGAAAAGCGACCGTCTCCTCGCCAAGATACGCAATGGAGCCCACCTGTCGGGCCGTGAGAAACTTGAGCTCATCGTGGACCTGAGCGTCCCTTCCATGCTTGCGCAGATTACCACGGTGATGATGTTCTTTATCGATGCCGCCATGGTGGGTCATCTCGGTGCCGCTGCGTCGGCGTCAATCGGTCTTGTGGAGACCACCACATGGCTCATGGGCAGCATCCTGAGCGCGGTATCCCTGGGATTTTCGGTGCAGGTGGCCCATTTCATTGGTGCAAACGACTTTGTGCGTGCCCGCCAGGTGTTTCGCCATGCCCTCGTTTGCGGTGGTGTGGTCAGCGTGCTGATGGCCCTTGCGGGTGCCATCGTCCACACGCCGTTGCCCTACTGGCTGGGTGGCAAGGACGACATAGCCCCTCAGTCGTCGGCCTATTTTCTCGTTTTCAGTCTCACCCTGCCCGCTGTGTTCCTCTATCACCTCATGAGCGCCATGCTCAAGAGTACGGGCGAGATGCGCGTGCCCAGTGTGCTGAGCATCATGATGTGCTGTCTCGATGTGGCGTTCAACTATCTCTTCATCTACCTCCTCAAGATGGGAGTGTTGGGAGCGGCTCTCGGCACGATGTCGGCCTATGTGGTTACCGTGATGCCCATGGCATGGCAGGCCACCTGCAAGAACAAGATGCTTGCTCTGCGCCTCGACTGCACGCCGTTTGTGTGGGTGTGGCAGTATGTGCGCAACGCATTGAAAATCAGTTTGCCTGTGGCAGTCCAAAACATCCTCATGGGGTCAGCCCAAGTGGTCAGCACGCTCATTGTGGCGCCGCTGGGCAATGTGGCCATAGCCGCCAACTCGTTTGCCATCACCGCGGAGAGTCTCTGCTATATGCCGGGTTATGGTGTGGGCGATGCCGCATCCACGCTGGTCGGGCAGACCTATGGTGCCGGCCGTCGCGATCTCTGCAAGAGTTTTGCCTATCTCGCCATCGGTGTGGGCATGTTGGTGATGGCCTTCATGGGCGTGGTGATGTATATCTTTGCGCCAGAGATGATCGGTTTCCTGTCGCCCGTTGCCGACATCCGCCAGTTGGGTGCAGATGTGTTGCGCATCGAGGCGTTTGCCGAGCCGTTCTTTGCAGCTGCCATCGTCAGTTATGCGGTGTGTGTGGCTGCAGGCGACACGCTGCGCCCGGCGGCCATGAGTCTCTTCTCCATGTGGTGTGTGCGTCTCACGCTGGCCTACGTCTTGTCTCAGAGCTATGGCCTTCGAGGTGTGTGGGTCGCCATGGCCGCGGAGCTGACGTTCCGTGGCTGCATCTTCCTTTGGCGCATCCGAAAGGGCGGTTGGCTAAAGGGGCTGAATACGAAGGAGGCGCAAGCTTGATGGGATGCGCCAGTCCAAGGGCTTGGTGCAGTCTTGGCAATAACCATAAAAAGACTATGCAGATACAGGTGTGAAGCCTTGTGTCTGCATGGTCTTTTTCTATTATAGGTCAGGAACGTGTCAGTGTACGATAATCAGTGGACAGAAAGTTGCATCTCAGCCAAAAAGTTTAGGACTTGTGGCAATCCTATAAGGTGAAAAATGCGGCGTACCCGGATGAGGGGGTGCGCCGCTTGATATCTAGTGACAGGTGCTTGTAGCGTCAGTCGAAAAGCCGGGGCTTGGCCTGGAAATCGGGCACGTCGGTGCCGGCACGGTAGTAGGACACCAGTTGGATCTCGAAGATCAATACTGAGTGGCCGGGGATGGTAGATCCGCTGCCAGAGTCGCCGTAGCCCAGGTCGGAGGGCACGTAGACCTCCCACTTGTCGCCGATGTGCATGTGCTGCACGGCGGTGGAGAAGCCGTCGGTGAGCTGGCTGACGAGGAACTGCGCCGGTGCGGATGTCTCGGCCGATGAGCCGTCGGTGAAAGATGAGTCAAACTGGTAGCCGTCCTTGTAGGACGTGGAGGGCAGCAGTCGCCCTGTGTAGTGCACCCGTACCGAGTCGGTGTAGAGCGGTGAGCCCGACCCCGTCCCCTCGTTGAGCACGTGTACGACGACATACTGCGTGTTGGCCGTGTGTGTCGTGTCGGGCAGGCTCCACTTCTTCAGGATCTTCCAGCTGGTGTCGCCGGCGGCGATGCGCTCTGTGGCCTCGGCATAGAGCTTGTTCCAGTAGTCGGTGTTGGTCTTTTCCCAGTTGGGATACTCCTCCACCTCGTCGGACTCCTCGGAGCAAGAGACGGGCAGCAGCAGGAAGGCGAAGAGGAAGAGCGGCAGGGCGACGATTGCCTTAGCCCACTTCCCGCTTGCCCTGTCCAAGCTTGTCTTGTTTATATTCATTCTGCCTTGTTAATAAGGATTTGTTGCGTGGTGTGTTAGAACTGCTTGATGGCCTCGTTGAGCTTCTTCAGCACGGAGGTGATGCTCACGCGGTCCTCGATGATCTCGCGGAGCTTGTCGACAGACACGCGCTCCTGCTCCATGGAGTCGCGGAAGCGCAGCGTGACGGTGTTGTCCTCAAGGGTCTGTCCGTCGACGGTGACGCAGAAAGGCGTGCCGATGGCGTCCTGCCGGCGGTAGCGCTTGCCGATGGAGTCTTTGGCCTCGATGTGTGTGGTGAAGTGGAACTTCAGGCTGTCCACGATCTCCTGTGCTTTTTCGGGCAGTCCGTCCTTGTTGACGAGCGGCAGCACGGCACACTTGATGGGAGCCAGGGGCTCCGGCAGGCTGAGCACCACGCGTGAGGTGCCGTTGTCGAGCTTCTCCTCCTTGTAGGCGTGGCACATCACGCTGAGGAACATGCGGTCGACGCCGATGGAGGTCTCCACGTCGTAGGGCACGTAGCTCTCGTTGGTGTCGGGGTCGAAGTAGCGCATCTTTGTTCCCGAGTACTCCTCGTGCTGCGAGAGGTCGTAGTTGGTGCGGCTGTGGATGCCCTCCACCTCCTTGAAGCCGAACGGCATCTTGAACTCGATGTCGGTGGCGGCGTTGGCGTAGAAGGCCAGCTTCTCGTGGTCGTGGTAACGGTAGTTGTCGTCGCCCATGCCCAGGGCCTTGTGCCATGCCAGGCGTGCCTTCTTCCAGTATTCGAACCACTTCATCTCCGTGCCGGGCTGGCAGAAGAACTGCATCTCCATCTGTTCAAACTCGCGCATGCGGAACACAAACTGGCGTGCCACAATCTCGTTGCGGAAGGCCTTGCCGATCTGTGCGATACCGAACGGCAGCTTCTGGCGTGTGGTCTTCTGCACGTTGAGGAAATTGACAAAGATGCCCTGTGCGGTCTCCGGGCGGAGATACACCTTGTTGGTGGCGTTGGCGTTGGAGCCGAACTCGGTGGAGAACATCAGGTTGAACTGCCTGACATCGGTCCAGTTCTTGGTGCCGCTGATGGGGTCGACAATCTCCTCGTCGAGGATGATCTGCTTCAGCGCCTCGAGGTCGGGGCCCTGCATGGCTGCGGTGTAGCGGGCGTGGAGCTCATCGCGCTTCTGCTGGTGCTCGAGCACGCGCGGGTTGGTCTCGCGGAACTTGGCCTCGTCGAACGAGTCGCCGAAACGCTTGGCCGCCTTCTTCACTTCCTTGTCTATTTTCTCCTCATATTTGGCAATCTGGTCCTCGATGAGCACATCGGCGCGATAGCGCTTCTTCGAGTCGCGGTTGTCGATGAGTGGGTCGTTGAAGGCGTCCACGTGGCCGCTGGCCTTCCACACGGTGGGGTTCATGAAGATGGCGGCGTCTACGCCGACGATGTTGTTGTGGAGCAGCACCATGGAGTCCCACCAGTATTTCTTGATGTTGTTTTTCAGTTCCACACCGTTGGGCCCGTAGTCGTAGACTGCGGCCAGGCCATCGGGATAAATGTCTGAGCTCGGGAACACGAAGCCGTATTCCTTACAGTGACTTACAATCTTCTTGAAGTTGTCTTCTGCCATTTTCTTCTGAATGATAAGTTGATGTATATTTTGCAAAGGTAGTGTTTTTCTGCCGATATCGGGACGCTGATGGCGTTAAAATAAAAGAAAAAACACAATAGCCGCTAAAACAGACGGCTTTTCTCCTAGCGTCACTTGTGTCATATGTGCATTATATTTTCCTTTCAGAAAGGATGAAAGACTGCTGAAGCATTCATTCGGAATGAAGGATTTCACAAAAATCATTCATTCCGAATGAACGATTTCGCATAGTGGTACCCGAGAAGGCGGGCTGAAAGCCCAGCAATTCCATAGCCCAGGGCACCACCCTGGGTTTTAAGTCGGTCTCGTTGTGTGCGCCCTGCGTGAGCCGATGCGGGCTGAAAGCCCAAAAG
>CAVIOP010000134.1:0-8173 GCA_963644485.1 bacterium
GGGATATTCAGGAGAACGATGTCTTCCGCATGTGGGCGGCAGCAGACAAAGACTTAGACCTGAAAGATAATGCCCGCAAGTATTTAGACATCATCAGAAGCGCATTCGAGATAGAGGAGGTCAAGATTGACAAACCTGAAATTATCAAGAAATATGAGGCGCGCGGCATGAAGGTAGGAGTCATCCGTCAAGATGAAAACACTAAGCAAAAAATCGCCATCAAGAAGAGGCCCATCTCACGAGTGACTGACCTTACTTACGAGAACATACGTCACATCTCTGCCGCCAAGCTCATTGAAGTACTCGACAGAAACTTCGGAGGCGGATGGGATTCCCTGCCGCAGAGCATTCAAGATGTCATACAAAGTGGTTTCGATATCTCCTCCACCACACTACCAAAAGACCGTATGCACAAGCCCGGTGGCCTTTATGAGAAAAAGGTGAATGACGGATACGAGGTATTGGAAATCTCGAAGGGCCTTTGGACGGAGGCCATCTTTGCTAAAGAGAAGCCACAGGCAGATGTCCTCAAATCCAAATTGGACGAAATGGACGCTCTGTCCAACAGAAATGACGACCTCGCAAACGAAGACGTAGATCTACCAGAAGAAGAAGTGTTCAAGCATGACGATGACGATGACGACACCTATGATGACGACAAATTGACAGAAGAGAGTTACCGCACAACATACGAGACCGATCCCGAAGACCTCATCAACGAGGCTGAAGACATTTCTGACGAAGAAGAATTCTAACAGCAAAAAATTGCGCAGTTGCCCTTCTCTAAATATATCATGGGGCATCAATATAGAACCAATGAAAACAAACTAACTCGTTGCACCGCCTTCAAGAAGCTTTGCAACGAGTTATTTCATATTCTCCTCCAACAAAAATCAACGCTATTCAAAAAGAGCCAAATATCTCACTTGTAGAGACATCTGACCCTTGCTGAAATATCATTTCCGTCTCATTCCATTAGGTAAAGGATTTCCTATTCCATACGGAAAGAGAATCATTCGTTTTGATTTTCTACAGATTCCTTCTCGCGATAATAATCCAGGAATAGTCTAAGAGCCTTGTTCGTAGCAACGGCCAGATTGATATCGCGTCCGAAATCTTCACTCAAACAGAATGTGCGGACATCATCCTTTGAACCATAGCCCAACCAAATGGTGCCTACTGGAATTTTGGAAGTACCACCACCAGGACCAGCTACTCCCGTTGCAGAAATGGCATAGTCCACATGAAGGGCTTCACAGGCGCCAATCACCATCTCACGAGCCACCTCTTCGCAAACAGCCGTTTCAGCCTCAAGCACCTCATGCGAAACATGGAGCAAATTTTCCTTGACCTCATTGGTGTATGACACAATGCCTCCCTTGAAATAATTTGACGCACCAGGGACAGAAATAATAGCTTCGGCTATACGTCCTCCAGTGCAACTCTCTGCCGTTCCTAATGTATTACCATTATCATAAAGAGCCGATTGGATTTCACGACTCAGCACTTTTGTTTCTAACTCCATTGTTTAGGGAAATTATCAGGTAAACACGGGGTGATTCTTGTTGACCTGATGTTCATGATAATTATTTGAATGTTACCTTTGAAAAAGCGGGCGCATCAATGGGACAGAAGTCCTTATCCTTGTATTTGCAATAGCCCACAATACCTATCATAGCTGCGTTGTCGGTGGTATAGCTGAACTTTGGGATATAAATGGTCCACCCAAAACGGTCAGCATGTTCCTTAAATGCCTGGCGCAAAACAGAATTGGCAGAAACGCCTCCTGCCACAGCTACATGCTTGATACCTGTCTGCTTAACAGCCAATCGCAATTTTTTCATCAGAATGTCGACAATGGTATATTCTAAGCTTGCAGCCAAATCCTCCTTATGATGCTCCACAAAGTCGGCATCATCTGCCACCCACTTGCGTAAATTATAAAGGAAAGAAGTCTTCAGCCCCGAAAAACTATAATTGAGCCCAGGTATGTTTGGTTCTGAAAATTTGTATGCTTTAGGGTTTCCATCTTTACCCAAACGGTCGATGATTGGGCCGCCAGGATAACCTAGCCCCATCACCTTTGAGCATTTGTCAATAGCCTCGCCTGCGGCATCGTCTATGGTTTGTCCCAACACTTCCATATCATTGTAGGCGTTCACCTTGACTATCTGCGAGTTACCTCCCGAGACAAGAAGACAAATGAAGGGGAAGGGCGGCATATGATTATCGTCATCGCTCTCCTTGATGAAATGCGCCATGACATGTCCCTGCAGATGATTGACATCGACCAAAGGGATGCCCATGCTCCGCGCAAAGCCCTTTGCGAAGCTCACGCCGACAAGCAATGACCCCATCAGCCCTGGGCCACGTGTGAATGCTACGGCCGACAATTGATCTTTGCCAATGCCAGCACGCTTAATAGCCTGGTCCACAACTGGCACCACGTTTTGCTGATGGGCGCGACTTGCCAACTCAGGAACGACACCGCCATAAGCACGATGAACCTCTTGGGAAGCAGTCACATTGCTCAGCAAAACCCCATTTCGCAACACGGCAGCAGAGGTGTCGTCGCAACTACTTTCTATTCCCAATATGTAAATGTCATTCATACGACTAACCATTTAATCATTCTGAAAGCACTTCCACACCCGTCTCCGTCATAAGGAAGGTGTGCTCCCATTGTGCGCTGGGCTTTTCGTCGCCACTGATCACTTCCCAACCATAAGGGTCATCAGCATCAATGTAGACCTTCCAGGTACCCATATTAACCATGGGCTCTATGGTAAACACCATTCCTGGAACTAGTAACATACCCGTTCCCTTATGGCCATAATGCAAAATCTCCGGTTCTTCATGCATGGCTAAGCCCACTCCATGGCCACAAAGGTCGCGCACCACACCATAACCATATTTCTCAGCATGTTTCTGGATGGCATGGCCAATATCGCCCACAAAGCAATAAGGCTTAGCAGCCTCGGCACCTATTTCAAGACATTCCTTTGTCACGCGGACTAGCTGTTCTTTTTCCGGTGTTGTCTTTCCTCCAATAATGAACATGCGAGAGGCATCGCCATAATATCCATTGTAATCAAGAGTCATGTCGACATTTACTATATCGCCCTCTTTCAGCACATCTTCCTCCTTGGGTATGCCGTGACAGACAACCTCGTTAATGCTTGTACAAACGCTTCTCGGAAATCCTTCATAGTTGAGACACGAAGGATGACAATGATTGTCCTCGCAATATTTCATGCAAATGTCATCTATCTCTTGCGTGGACATTCCAGGATGAATGGCGGCTTCTACAGCATCGAGACATCCTGTGTTCATCTTACCTGCTATACGGATACCTTCAATCTGCTCGGGGGTTCTTATCATGTCGCGAGTGGGCACCAGTTTACCTTTACTTTCCCAATACATGACCTTCTCGTCAAGTTCAGTCAGGGGTTGTCCGCTGATGGCATGCCATCTCCTCTTCTTATTCAACATCTTATACCTATTTTAAATCTGCATGCAAAGTTAATACATTTCACCTGAATGACGAAATCACGCTTGCTAAAATTATACAGCTTTCACTTTTTATTCCTTCACTGTAATCGTCATCCTATAAAAATATACACTATCCGTTGTTGCCACCGAATAAATTCAACTTATTTTTACGCGCCTCCTCCAGCGAGACTATACGTTGTTGCTCTTGATGATAATCATAACGCAATTTTGCATATCTTTCATTGAGTTCATCTCGGTATTTATGCACCTCTTGCTTATTCAGCATACGTGCTGCCGCCAGCACATTTTGGGACGCATCTTTCATCCAAGCCACAATGCCGTCATACACGGGAGCGATTTTCAAGGCCACATGAAGTTCTGACGTGGTCGCTCCTCCTATCATAATGGGCACATGAAGTCCAGCCTTACCCAATTCTATAGCGACATGCACCATCTCATCCAAAGAAGGAGTTATAAGACCACTAAGACCCACGATATCAGCACTTTCCTCTATTACTTTTTTGACGATCTGTTCGGCAGGAACCATCACTCCCATGTCTATCACCTCGTAATTGTTGCAAGCCATGATAACGCCGACAATATTCTTGCCGATGTCATGCACATCCCCTTTCACGGTAGCCAGCACTATTTTTCCAGCCTTGCTCGTCCCTTCTTTCTTTTCTGCCTCTATGTAAGGCTGCAAGATCGATACCGCTTGCTTCATGGTACGGGCTGTTTTCACCACCTGCGGCAAGAACATCTTTCCCTCGCCAAAGAGCGTACCCACCTCATTCATGCCATCCATGAGTGGGATTTCGATAATGTTAACCGCATGAGAGAACTTCTGCAAAGCCTCATGCAGGTCGAGGTCCAGGTAGTCTGACACGCCCTTTCGCAAGGCGTACTTCAATCTTTCCTCTACTGTCCCTTTTCTCCATGCTTCTTGGATTGGTGCTACCGGCACTTTGTTTGTGCCTACAAGTCCGTTTGCCACATCCTTGCGGGCATCCTGTTCTTCTTTGATACGTTGCGCCAATTCGATTAAGTCTTCCGCTGCTCCTTTACGGCGGTTGAGGACTACATCCTCAATTATGGCCAACTGACCTGCAGGAATATCATGATAGGCGACCTTTGTACCCGGATTAACAATACCGAAATCCATTCCCTGCTGAATTGCATGATAAAGGAAAACTGCATGCATAGCCTCCCGTACGAAGTTGTTACCACGGAAAGAAAAGCTCAAGTTGCTCACACCTCCACTGACATGCGCACCTGGAAGATGTTTCTTCATCCATCCTGCGGCACGAATGAAATCCACTGCATAATTATCGTGCTCCTCCATACCCGTGGCAATGGCCAACACATTAGGATCAAAGATGATGTCCAAAGGATTCATTCCGACCTCGGAGACCAAGAGGCGATAGGCCCGTTCAGCAATCTCGATGCGTCGCTCGTACGATGTGGCCTGACCTTGCTCGTCAAAACACATGACCACTACAGCTGCACCGAATCGCTTGACATCACGAGCGTGTCTTATGAAGACATCTTGCCCCTCCTTAAGGGAAATTGAATTGACGATGCATTTTCCCTGCACACATTTTAATCCGGCGACCACTACATCCCAGTTGGAGGAGTCAATCATCACGGGGACCTTGGCGATTTCCGGTTCCGAAGCAACGAGATTGAGAAAGTTCACCATCTCCGCCTTTGCGTCAAGCAAACCATCATCCATATTCACATCAATGACCAAGGCTCCGTTTTCCACTTGTTTTCGGGCTATGGTCAAAGCCTCGTCATATTTTTTTTCCTTGATTAATCTCAAAAATTTTCTAGAGCCAGCTACATTACATCGTTCGCCTACATTAACGAAACGGACCTCAGGGGTAACATCCAGCAACTCCAGACCTGAAAGCCACATGGTTGTGGGGCGAGGCTGCGGCATGCGCGGAACCTTTCCTTTCGCGAGTTGGTCGTATCTCCGAATGAACTCATCATCCGTTCCACAGCATCCCCCTACAATGTTGACCAATCCCTCTGCCATCAGTTCCTCAATCTGTGGCGACATGCTCTCAGCCGTCTCATCATACAGCCCCATCGAATTGGGAAGGCCCGCGTTGGGATATGCCGACACGTAATAAGGAGCTTTATCGGCCAGCTCAGCCAAGAAAGGTTTCATCTGCTTGGCCCCGAATGAACAATTGAGTCCAACGGAAAAGATGTCATATTCGCTGATACTAGCTAGGAAAGCGTCCAACGTCTGTCCGCTCAGCGTACGGCCGGCCAAGTCACTCACGGTAACGCTAAGCATGATAGGCACCTTACGATGTATATCCCGCATCACTTGATTGGAAGCATCAATGGCACACTTTGCGTTCAATGTGTCAAAGATAGTCTCTATCAATATAGTGTCGACGCCCTCGTCTACGAGAGGTAAAATCTGTTCGTAATAAGCGCCATACAAGTCATCATAAGTCATGTCACGCACTGCAGGGTTGCTCACATCGGGACTCATCGAACATGTCTTGTTGGTCGGTCCCACAGATCCTGCCACGAAACGCGGTTTTTCCTCCGTCGAATACCGGTCAGCTTCCATTCGGGCGAGACGGGCTCCAACACGTGCCATCTCTGCGCTGTCGGCCTGCAGATGATAATCAGCCTGTGAGATACGCTGTGACGAGAACGTGTTAGTCTCTATCAAGTCGGCTCCAGCTTCCAAATACCTCCTGTGAATATCACGTATCACATCGGGGCGTGTCAAGTTCAGCACATCATTATTCCCCTTCATCTGCCCCGGCATATCCGCATAGCGCTTGCCCCGAAAGTCCTGTTCTGTCAAATGATATCCTTGTATCATCGTGCCCATGGCACCGTCCAGGATCAGTATTCTTTCTTTTATGATATCTTGAATGCTCTTCATGCCAATTGTTTAGAAATGCTTGATGGCACGGTCCATCTCACGGCGGTCTTCCTTTTCCTTCAGCGACTGCCGTTTGTCATATTCTTTCTTGCCTCGCGCTAATGCGATATCAAGTTTCGCTCGCCCGTTCCCGTCGATAAACAAGAGCGTTGGCACAATAGTAAAACCCACTGCTTTCGTATCCTCTACCAATCGTCTGATCTCCCGTTTGTTGAGCAGCAATTTGCGGTCTCTCTTGGCCTGATGATTAGCGTAGGACCCATAGAAATACGGGCTAATGTTCATACCTTTTACCCACATTTCTCCATCATTGATGAAGCAGAAACTGTCCACCAACGAAGCCTTTCCATTGCGTATAGACTTAATTTCCGTACCTGTCAGCACGATGCCAGCCGTATAAGTGTCGACAAAATAGTACTCAAACGAGGCTTTTTTGTTCCTTATTTGCACAGGACTTTTCTTCCTGACTTCCTGTTGTTCCTTGTTCATTTCTCTATGCGTGCAAAATGGTCAATATGCTCGTCGACATAGTGTGCGACAGCCGACGTAAATTCTTCTTCATACTCCACGAATGCGTCATCGAAATCATCGAAACAGGGATAGCGCTCGTAGAGAGCGTCAAACTCTTCTTGCGTACAGTCAGCCTCAATCTCCGCGTGGTATAGGTTATAATAACGATGACACTTGTTGATGAGCTTATAGAGGTCACGGAGCCCCCAATTTCGCATGGCTCTATCAAAGGGGTTCTTGAAGTAGAATGGTCCGTATCCATTGTGTATGAGTTGCACAAACCCTCCGTCCATCACCTCGTCTCGCAAGGTAACATACGCCAACAGGGTAATCTGCTCAGCGCTCAACTCTTGCATGTTGTCCGCATTCAGTTCACCTCCGATAGCCTGATGTATGGCATCCGTAAACACCAGGAGAAAAGCATCCATCCCTTCAACGGCAGCCTTTTGAAGGTCAGCGTCCATGACTATTACCTCTTTCATATTCTTCAACTTTTAATTTGCAAAGATACATTAAATAGTTGAGAAACAGAAAAAGATGATTGAAAAAGGTTTCAACAGTCAGGCCAAGTGTGTGTCGTCATGGAATACTCTTCCGATGCGATACACATTCCCTACATATTCCCTTGTAATAAACTTGCGCCTCATCGACCAAATGACCATCGGACAGCAGAGGGGTCTCTATTGCGGGAGCCCGTTCACCCATCAAATCGTACACCTTGCCACATTGCCTGCAGAAGAAATGAACATGAGGATGAATGTCTCCATCATAGCACACGCGGTGATCATCGATGGTAATCATTTGTGCTGCATGATGCTCAGAGAAGAGGCGAAGAGTATTGTAGACGGTGGTACGGCTCAATGAGGGAATGATTTTCACGATTCCTTGATACACATCTTCCACTGTCGGATGAGTGCTATGGGTTTGCAGATATTCCATGATAGCCACTCGCTGTACCGAGGGGCGCAATCCACATTCAGCAAGTCTGTCATAAGCTTCTTGTCTCTTGTCTTTCAATTCCACCATGAACATTTCATTTTTCAGTGCATATGCAAAGTTAGGAAATCATATTCAAATGGCCGAATGTTTTTGTAAGGATTTCACTTTTACAACATATTCAACACCGAAAAATACACAAACATTGTCTGTCTGCTTCATTCTTCTAATATAACTCAAGTTTCGGCTTTGGTTGTTATGCCCCATAAATAAGGAGGCAGTTATGGAATACTACATGAGCCGATGCTGGCTGAACAA
>CAVIOP010000135.1:0-8100 GCA_963644485.1 bacterium
GGGCTAAGTACTTTTGGGCTTTCAGCCCGCTGCTCACGCAGTGTATATTATCCGCACCGCCCTGGGTTTGGCATGCGAGCGATGGGCACGCCCTGCTAAGGGCAAAAGTCTACGCCTGCTTTACACTTTTGCCCTTGGGACAAGAATAAAATCGCCTTTATTTAGCTACGAAAGCCAAAATTATGCGTTCGTAGCTAAATAAAGGCGGTTTTTGTTAGCAGATGCCCGAAACTCTTTTTGTCGTCTTCAAAATAATAGGTTTATGGCGAACGTTATCCTTGTAATGGAACAGCGCATGAAAGACTTTTCGATACCGACTCTCCAGCCCTCGCGCCCTGCCGGGCAACGGTCGGCCGAAGGATTGGCCCTGCCGCCCATGGAACGTGTGCGCGTGGGCTTTGTGGGATTGGGGCAGCGTGGACACGAAGCCGTGAAGCGGTGGTGCCACATTGCCCGCACGGAGATTGTGGCCGTGTGCGACCTGTCGGCCGACCACGTGGCCGATGCCCAGCGGACGCTTGCCGATGGCGGCCGTCCGCAGGCCCGGGTGTTCACCTCGGCGGAGGCGTTGTGCGCCATGCCCGGCCTTGACCTCGTCTATGTCTGTACCGACTGGACGAGCCATTTCCCCATCGCCTGCTGTGCGCTGGAGCACGGCTGCAATGTGGCGGTGGAGGTGCCGGCGGTGATGACCGTCCGCGAGGCGTGGCACCTCGTGGACCTGGCCGAGCGGCAGCAACGCCACTGCATGATGCTCGAGAACTGCTGCTACGACTACTTCGAGCTTGCCACGGCGGCCATGGCGCGGGCGGGCGCACTGGGAACGGTGGTGCACGGCGAGGGTGCCTACTGCCACGACCTCGGCGACCGTTGGGAGCCTTGGCGCCTGCGCTACAATGCGGTCCATCGGGGCGATGTCTATCCCACGCATGGCCTGGGACCCGTCTGTCTGGCCATGGGCATGCACCGTGGCGACACGCTGCGCACCCTTGTCAGCATGGACACGCTGCCCTCTCCCGTGGTCAGCGAACGCTATGGACGGCTGGCCCGTGAGGGTGGGGCAGAGGCGGCGCCGGCCGACAGGTCCTTTGCCAACGGGGCGGTCACCACGACGCTGATGCGCTCCGCACAGGGGCGGACCATCCTGTTGGGCCACAACGTACAGACACCGCAGCCCTATAGCCGCGGCTATCGGCTGGTGGGTACGGGCGGCTTTGCCTGCAAGTATCCCGCGGAGCAGCTGTGGCTCGACGGCCGCGAGGTGGCGGCCGGCGAGGTGGCGGCGTTGGTCGACCGTTATCTCCCCGACGACATACGCCGTCTGCGCCCCACGGCGGCCCGTTATGACAACCGCGGGGGTATCTCTTATCTGATGGATTATCGGTTGGTGGATTGCCTGTTGCGCGGTCTCCCGCTCGACATGGATGTCTATGACCTGGCAGAGTGGTGCTCCGTGGTGGAGCTGTCCGAGCTGTCGGTCAGCCACGGCTCTGTTCCTGTGGCCGTGCCCGACTTCTGCCGGCGATGAGCCGTGGCGGCCGTCATGCGTTGCGGTATTCCGCAGGCGTCATGCCGAACTTCTTGGCAAAGAGGCGGTGGAAGGTCTGGCGCACGGGCATGCCACACTCGGCGGCGATGGCCTCGATGGTGTAGTTCTGCTTGTCTTTCAGCATCTTGGCCGCTAACTCCATGCGCAGGTCGTTGATGTAGTTGTTGAACGACATCTTGGAAAAGCGGTTGAAGAGGGCGTTGAAGTCGTTGGTCGTCATGCCCATCTCTTGCGCCACATCACTGCGGTCCAGCTTGGGCCGTACGTAGAGTTTCTTGTCGACGATGAACTTCTCCATCTTCAGGAACTCTTCATGGAGTTGCTCGGTGTCTATGGTTTCCTTTTTGTCCTCGTTCTTGTAGGGCTCTATCCGGCTGAGCAACTGCTGTTTGTTGGTCAGCAGCTCGTTGATGAGGGCTGAGGCGGCCCGGTTTTTCTTCCTGATTTGCCGGTTGGAGCGGAAACTGTAGACCATGAGTGCGATGCTGACGACGAGCAATGTAGCCATCAGCGCGTTGACCGTCTTGCTGACCGCCAGGCTCTTGTCTTGTTGGCCTATGTAATTGTTGAGCATATTCTTGCCCAACTGCTCGTTGATCCAGAGCGCGTTCTGCTTTTGTGAACGTCTTAAGAGCGAGTCGGCGAGGTCGTAGGCATGCATGCCGGTCTCTATGGATTCCTTGTATTGTCCGAGCGCTTTCAGGGCGCGCGTCTTGTTCATGAGGATGGCGTTGATGTAGCTGTTGTCTACGGTGTCCCTGCCGCTTTGCAGCCATGCCTGCTCCTCCTCCTTCAGGTACTTCAGGGCTTCGACGTAGCGTTTCCTCAGTATGAGGTAGGGCACGATGAAGGTTTTGCCTGCGGGTGTGTTGACGATCCGGGTGGTTGTGAGCAGGTCAAACATGTTTCTCGCCTTGGCCGGCTGCCCCGACTTCTCGTAGCCGATGGAGTAGAGCGAGTAGAAGGTGGCGTTGAGCTCATCGTTGCCGCTGTTGATGCTCTCGGGCAGGCTGTTGGCCTTCTTCAGGGCTGCCTCGTAGCCACTGCGCAGGTCGAGCATATCGTCGTAACGGCGCATGTCGAGCAGGCAGTCGGCTTTCAGTGCGTAGGTTGTCACGAGACAGTAGTAGGTGTCCCAATCGGGATTGCGTGCGCCTTTGTCGCTGATAATCTTGATGACACGGTCATAGCAGCTGATGGCTTGTTCCACGTTGCCGATGTCGTTGTGGCATTGGCCCATGGTGGTCAGGATCTGGGCCGCGAGCATGCGGTCGTCGTGCTTGTCGGCCAGGGCCAGGCCTTTCTCGGCATACAGGAGGCTCTTGGCGAATTCGCCCACACAGTAATATTCGAGTGCCGCCATGTTGAGTATTTTCTGCTGCATGTCGTCGCGCTTGTCGTAGTCGGGGTCGTTGAGCGCGGCCTCCATGCATGTGATGGCCTTGCGGTAGTCGCTCATGGAGTTGAAGTAGACCATGCTGCGCAGCGTGTTGATCTCTATCAGGGGCATCAGCTTCTTGTCTTCGGCAGTCTGCAGGATGCGGATGGCCGCCGCTGGTTGTGTCTTGCAGATTTGCCTAACGTATTCTGGCGAGTATTGGCCGGAATGGGCTTTAGGCTTGGCGGATGTTTGCTCCTTATGGGAGCAAGCGGTCATGGTCAGTGCCATGGCTACTAATAATAATAGGTACTTGAAGTAACGTTGCATAGTTTTTTCCCCCCCCCGAGGGTGTTTTTGGGTTTGTGTAATTGGAGGATGTCGTATGGGCGGTTGCCGTCCTTTACCCTCCGTTCGGCGCAAAGGTAAGAATAATCTTGGATTTTGTCGTGTCATTGTGTGTTTTTGTTGATGAAGTGTAACGTTAGGTTGTAACATTTTGAAGGTTAAGCCCCCACCTCAAATTGTTACATTCCCTTTTTGGTTTAACGCTCTTATGGTAAAAGGTTGTCATTGAGCGTGTAACGATAGTTTTGCCCCTCCTTCTGTTTCCGTTTTGCCCATGTTCGGGGGGGGGGGGGAGTTTCATTGCGCCGAGACGAGGAAAGATACTTTCTTTCCTATAAATGAGACAAAAAGCAAAGCCGCAGCCGTTACAATGTAACACTCCGTTTGCTACATACTTGATAAAAATCATCCATTTTTCTCATTCCATTTTGACTATCTTTGCGGCACCTCTGACGATGAGTCGCATGCCAAGAACATACTCACGGGGGCATGGCAGTTCGCAGAAGGTATGACAAAAGGTAAACAATAACGCAAAAGTCTATGATTATGAGAATGAACAAATTGATGGTTGCATATTGCAGGGCCTTACTCTGTTGCTCGGCAGTGGCAATCATGTTGTCGGTTTGTTGCAGGGCGACGGCGCAAACCGTGAGTATCAGTCCTACGACGGGCAATGTGGTGTCTGCCGCAAGCTATAGTAGTGAAAGTCATATTGAGAATTATGGTGGCGCCTGGATCCACAACCAGCTTCCGTTGACGTTGCTCACGTCCGACGAGGGCACGCTGACCGATCAGGGCCTTGTGAAGGTGCATGCCAACAATGTGGGCGTGGAAGAAGGAAAGCTCGGCTTGATATCGGGGCATGCAACTTTTAAAAACCACATGACGCTGTCGTTGCCGAAGGGTTATCGTTTTACGAGCTATAAGATTGTGCTCAATTATGAGACGTGGCATTCCACCAATGATGCTGTTGCCACTACGTTCCGTGAGACAGCGAGCGATTTCTCCACTGATAAAAATAAGGTGTCCGTGGAAGAGAATGCAAAGAAGGTGGTGCTGACACGCACATCACTGGGTGATGACGACATGGGCAACATCCTGTATTTCCTGCAAGACCACGAGTTCGGCCACTCCACGGTGTCAGTGGAGTCGTTTACCGTTACCTTCGAGTGCGGCGACCCGTTCAGCGAGACACTCGCTCCGGGCAGCGCCACGTTGGCCAACGCTGTGTCGTGCATCGCTCTGCCCTTCTACACCGACCGCGTTGACGTGGGAGAAATCTCCAAGCAAACAGTAAAGGAATACACCTCCTATAAGTACAATTATAATAATGTGAAGGACCTTACGGCCGACTTCCTCTTCTACGACCAGCAGGGCATCGTGGAAGGAACAGCCGTAGCGGGAACCACGGGCGACCAGACCATTGCGGCCATCGCCGTCGCTGACGGACAGCGCTTCCTCGGCTTGAAGAACGGAACCTATTGGCTTGAGGTGCCGACCGATGCCCTTGGGCAGGACGGTAAGACGAGCATCCCCGTGGGCTACCGCATCGTGGGGGCACGCGTGCGTTACAACAATGCTCTCTCGGCCAACGCCAGCATCCAAAAAGGTGACAACATCTATATCACCGACGGCAATGGCAACTATATGAACTCCAGTCTCGAGTTCACTTCCACCCCGGTGGAGTGGACGTATGACAAGGATGGGAAGGTGTACACGGGAAGTGGCCGCAGTAAGACATATCTGCAGCACCAAATGAATGTGTCTCTTTTTGGGGGGACTACCTACTCATTGTCAACAACCAGTAATAAAAATAATGCTACAGCCTACGATACAGACGGCAACAACTTGTATTATGAATCCTACTATGTCTCTTTCTCTGATAATAAAGGCTCCTATAGCGGTACCCATGCAGTCGTCACAAAGACGGATGTGCAGTCTTCAGACCCGTCGGCATTCACGCTCAAACTCTACGACAAGACCGGCAACGACGTGGCCGATGATGTAACGACTGAGGCCACAGCTGCCTCGGGCGAGCTCGTGGCCGACGATCTCAACAATGATGCCATCAAACTGGAGGTAACGGGCCTGAGCGATGATGCCCTGGCTTATGTCTGCCTGGAAGTGCAGCTCGAGGCGCTCAATCCCTACATCGACAAGATGGATATCTCCTGCACGCAGCCTTCTGGCGAGAAGAAACTCAAGAAACAGTATCTGGCCGACGACTTCACCATCGGCACCGACGGCATGGTCGACTTCTCCGTGCCCACCAATTTCGCTACGACGGGGCTGAAGTTCGCCTTCGAGGGCCTGCACAGCAAGAGTGCCGACGAGACCTATCCCGGTGGCTCAGCCGACGAGAACTCGCGCTACCACTTCGTGCGCTCGACTTACTATGACCTCATCAACGAGAACCTGCAGGAACACCGTGAGGATGCCGCCAACCACACCTACACGGACAAGGTGACGGTCAGCGTGGCAGGCGACGTGGCTTTCCGCAGCAACAATTCCGACCAGTTCAAGGCCGGCACCTCGGGCGACGAGACGTTCTACTATGAGGAGACGCGCTACTCCAATGCCGCCTACCAGACACAGGGCGGTACGTGGAACGAGATGACCGTCACCGCCGGCGACGACGCTGTGACACGCTACATCGTTGTCTGCGACGAGACGCGCTACAACATCGCGCCCACCACCACGCCGCGCCATGCCTTCTACGCCTACTATTCTACCGACCTCAAGCTCTCCACCGTCGACTACACGCCGGTGCTGACCTACACGAAGGTCTACAACAATGCCGTCATACCGTCGGGCGTCGATGACAACTACTATGTGGGTGTCTCCGTCTCGCTCAAGGATGACGCCGGCCAAACGATGGACGAGGGTGTGGGCTATGTCTATGCCAAGCAGGTGGTCGACCAGATCAATACGGACATCGAGGCCAAGAAGGAGAACGCCCCGGTCGATGCGAAGCACATCCTCTATTTCGACGCCAGCAAGATCAACTCGATGCTCTTCAGCGACACCGATGCCGCTTGGGGTAAACTCGAGGACCTGAAGAATGTGCTGGGACAAAACGCTCTCATCTTCCTGCCGGTGGGTGTCACCGACAATCATGACAACGTGGCGTCGATGTCGGCGGCCGGCGATGACTTCGTGGCTGAGAACGACATCGTGCTCACCGACCAGTGGCCTTTCTTCTCACCCTACGACATCCGTGTCAACGCTGCCAACGAGGTGAGCTACGCTCGTAAGGTCACCAACAAGAACAAAACGAAGAAATGGGTGTCGCTGATGCTGCCGTTCACCATCGCCGTAGACCCGGAGACGGGTACTTACGCCAATGAGGCCGACAAGACCCAGTTCACCTTCTATCAGATGAACGCAGACAATGCCTTCAGCCGTCCGGAGGGTGGCAACCTGACCTTCGATATCGACGGACACTTCTCGGCCTACACGGGACAGACGGTCACGCAGGCCAATGCGGCTTACGTCGTGCGCATCGACGAGGCTGAGGCTTCCGACGACGACCCGACACTGATGTTCACCGTGCGCCAGAGCGGTGCCACGATCGTCAAGACACCGGTCACGGCCGACGAGCCGCTCGTCAACTGCGGTTCATCCACTGGCACCGTAGACAACGAGACGATGACGCTTACCAACATGGCTACGTATGCAGGTGCCAGCCTGCCTATAGAGTCGGGTGTGTTCTATTTCAACCAGGACAAGTTCGTGTCTTCGCTCAACTTCGAGGATGGTTCCATCTACATACTGCCGTTCCGGTCCTACTACACCTGTGAGAGTGCAGCGCCTGCGGCCCGTAGTGTCCGCTTCATCCACATATCCACGGAGCCCAATAGCAACCCCAACGGCATCAGCAGTCCCGATGCCAAGACAACTGACAGCGGGCTCGCCTTCTCTTCACAGGACGGACGCCTGACGGTCACGACCGATAAGGACCAGCGCGTCAGCATCCGCAACATCAGCGGACAGACAGTTGATGTGGCAACGCTCCGTGCCGGCGAGTCGCGCTCTGTTGCTCTGCCCAGCGGCATCTATGTGGTCAACGGCGTGAAGGCTGTTGTCAAGTGATGGGCCGCCTCTTGGCAACTGATTAGTCAACCATCTAAAAAATAGAATGATATGAATAAGAAGATATATGTAAGTCCCACCACCGAGCGGGTGGGGGTCAGGCCCCAGTCACTGCTCACGTCAACCCAGACCCGCTGGGGCGACGCCAAGAACAACGATCGCACCAACCTGTGGACCGACGACGAACTCGGCACCGATGACGAGGATACGTATTGGGACAGTTACACAAAGAATAAGAGTATTTGGTAATTCCGCTTTTTATTGCTTAGTCCAGCTTTTGGCTTATCGTATACTCAACATTAAAGTAGCCAAAAGTTCAGCCCTGTGAATAGTCTTACTCTTGCTTTCACAGGGCTTTTTCTTGTCTGCACGCAGTCAGGAGACAAGCCCTCCGGGTTTTCAGACGGCTTCGTTGTGTACGCGCGGGCTGAAAGCCCAGCAATTCCATAGCCCAGGGCGCCGCCCTGGGTTTACATATGAGCGATGGGCGCGCCGTGGGCTTGTATGCGAGCGATGGGCGCGCCAGCGGGCTTGTATGCGAGCGATGGGCGCGCCAGCGGGCTTGTATGCGAGCGATGGGCGCGCCAGCGGGCTTGTATGCGAGCGATGGGCGCGCCAGCGGGCTTGTATGCGAGCGATGGGCGCGCCAGCGGGCTTGTATGCGAGCGATGGGCGCGCCAGCGGGCTGAAAGCCCAAAAGTACCTAGCCCAGGGCAAGCGAAGCGGCGCCCTG
>CAVIOP010000136.1:0-8057 GCA_963644485.1 bacterium
AACTCTTTTACGAAGACAATGAATAACTATGATAGGTTTTTTGTTATCTTTGCATTGGAGACGAAATGTAAAGACCTGATATGGAGTTACCGAAACTGATAAATAACATCAACGAACGTGTGGTGGACGACCTTGAATATCGTCGCAACCAGCTCAAACGTCTGAAGGAGAAAGTGTCAGCAGACCTGAATGCAGAGTTTCCTGAGATGAAAGGTTTTTCAGCGCGCAATCTGAAATACATGCAACGTTTTGCGAAGCTTTAGCCTGACGAGACAATTGTGCAACGCAGCGTTGCACAATTACCTTGGAGACACATAATTTGTCTGATGGAAAAGGAGATAAAGAGTTTGACAAACAATCAAAGACATAAAGCATGTTGACAAACATAACCATAATAGACGAAGAATACAAGCAGTGGGCAACATCCGTTACTGCAAAGAATACTACTTGCTATATTCTCAATCCGCAGAGATTTTGCCACAAGTTGTGGCAGAATTAGACAGGTTCTATCCACAGAAATTAGAAGGTGTCATACCTGCTATTGCCGAGCTGGAAGCCGGGTTAAGTAGAGAAGAAGACAAATAAACAGCATTCATGCAGATAGATTTTTTATTTCGGATGCGTGTAGCTGATGGCATACATGTTTTTCGTAAGTTCCTGAGTTCTGTATATGTTCATCTCCACTTGGGCTGCTTTGAGAATACGTTCAAGCGCAGTGGCTGACATCATAAAAAAGAGGTATCGCCTTGTGGTGCAAGACGATACCTCGTGGCTGCTTCTTTATGAGAAGCGGTAAATGGTTATGGAGTTAACTTAGTAGACATATACCTTGCAACCCTTGATGCTGCTCGGCGCACCTTGTTCGGCCCGTGGCAGATACTCAAGTGCGGTGACGGTCTGCTTCTGTCCGAGGTCTATGACCAGGAGGTGGGGTAGGGAAGCACCTGTTTCCGTCTGCCAATAGGTCGACTCTTGCAGGTCGTAGGCTTTGTCTCCTGTGTGGTTGCCGTTGTCGTCCTCGCTGTCGGCATACTTGGTCTTCCATGCGTCGCGGCTGATTCGCTTGCCCTGGGCGTCTTGTGCGTAGATTTCAGCGATGGCGCTTGTAGCTTTTCCGTCCTGGTTGCTGTTCACTTCGATGGCCAGATATCTTCCTGTTGCAGGCTTGTCGAAAGCCACGGTCTGCCATCCGTTTCCAGCTTTCATCTGTCCATTGAAGACGGGGGTGCTGGAGTTCAGGTCAGGCTTGTCGCCTATGTTGTTGTGCTTGTTGCTTTGTTCCAGCTGGAGCTTGTTCAGTTCAGGTTTGTCCTGTCCCCAGACGGTGGTCTCCTGCGGGCCGACGACATCAAGCACGATGACCTCGTTTTGTCCCTTCTTCAGCCAGCATCCGGGTACATAGAGCGTCTGCTGCGGGCCTATGCGCCAGAAGCGTCCCAGGGCATGTCCGTTGACATAGACCAGTCCTTTCCCCCAAGTCTCGAAATTGAGGAACGTGTCGCCGGTCTTCTTCAGGTTGAAGAAACCACGGTAATATCCGGCCTTTGTGTTGAGCCGGTCTTGCTGCCCAAGTTTTTCTTTGCTTGTAGCCATGGCTTTTGTGGCGTCTGCATAGGAGTCTGGTATGCGGCTTTGTTCCCAGTCTTTCAGTGTCCAGGTCACATCGTCCCCGTCTACCGAAGCGTTGAGCGTCACGTTGCCCACAATACCCTTGTAGTCTTTGATGGCGCGTCCGAAGTTGATGCGTCCCATTGCCTCCACTATTACGGTGAGCTTGTCTCCCTTCTTGGTAGCGGGCATCACGAGAGAGCGTTCGTTCTTCACGCGGTCAATCTTTCCAATGTATTTCTTGTTGACAAACACCTGTATAAAGTCGTGTGCTCCGTCAATGTTGAGAACTGAACCTGCAGGAGCTTCCGGCAGTGCTGTGCGATAAATCATGGTGCCCCATCCGAAGTTCATGTCTTCGAAGGTGAGAGGAGTCACGGAAGAGGCCGTGCTGTCGATACCCGATCCGATAGTGGCATATTCGCTCAGTGTGAATTTAGGCACAGTGATGGTCGGTGCCGCCGGCTTGGGCACGCTGGCCATCTTGCCGTCGGTATATTTCTGCATCATCTTGCGCAGCTCAAAGTATTTCGGTGTGGTCTGACCGTATTCATTGATGGGAGCGTCATAGTCGTAGGACGTCACGTCGGGTGCGAAGCCCGGAGAATTGGCACCGGCCCAGTGTCCGAAGGATGTGCCTCCGTGTGTCATATAGAGCGAGAAGCTGATGCCTTTCGAGAGCATCTCATCGAGTCCGCTTACCATATCCTTGGCGCCTCGTGTCTCGTGGCGTGCGCCCCATTTGTCAAACCATCCGCTCCAGAACTCCGAGCACATCTTAGGTGCATCCGGACGAAGTTCGCCCAGTCTGCGGAACTGTTCGTCGATGTTGGCACCCGTACCGAAATTCATTGTCCACACCAGATCGTCGAGTCCGTTGCGTTCGAAGTTGCTGGCCCAGTCACACTGGAAGAGCGCCGGGCCGCTTCCGTTCTTGTACCAGTTGTCCTTCAGCATGTCGCGAATGGCCGACACGTAAGGCTTGTCCGTGCCATACGAACCATATTCATTCTCAACTTGCACCATGATGATTGGTCCGCCGTTCTGTATGGTCAGCGGAGCCAGTTGTTCGGCCACCTTCTTCTCGAAAATCTTCACGCGTTCCATGAAGTAAGGGTCTTTCTCGCGCAGCTTGATGTCTTTTTTCTTGAGCAGCCACCAGGGCAGTCCGCCCATCTCCCATTCGGCGCACACGTATGGTCCGGGTCTCACGATGACATACATGCCGTTCTTTTGAGCTTGTTTTACAAAGGCCGCGATGTCATTGTTTCCCGTGAAGTCAAATTGTCCTTCGCGCTGCTCATGGATATTCCAGAACACGTACATGCAGATGGTGTTCATGCCTAAGGCCTTGCACATCTTGATGCGCTGGTCCCAGTAAGCGCGTGGGATGCGTGGGTAGTGCAACTCGGCGGCCTTGACAACAAAGGGCTTTCCGTTGAGCAGGAAGGTTCCCTTTCCCACGGTGAAATCGCCCGTTTTGGCGGCTTGCCCGTTCATAGGACAGAACATCATGGCAGTTGCCAGTGCCGCCGTGGATAAAGTCTTTGTCAGCTTCATTTTCCTCTTTTTGGTTTTTGATGGTTATGTGTTTGCAAAGATACACCTTTTATGTGAACTTTCCGTCTTTCGCTCTTCCTATTTCTTTATTTACAAGAAAAAGTCATCAAAATAGGATAAGGTGTACGACAATTAACCTGGGCTTGAAGAATTAGTTGATGTTTTGTCCAAACTGTTTCCTTCATACGACTAAGATTATATGTTTGTGTCAGCGTGACACCTGTGTGGTCTTGCCATTGTTTTTTGCCGAAAAGTTTGGTCATAATCAATGATTTTACTAAATTTGCAAATAGATAATCAATATTAGTAACCTTTTACTTTTAATGCTATATGGCAGACAACAACAATCAGAATCAAGTGAAAATCGAACTGCGTCCTGAGGTTGCTTCGGGCGAGTATTCCAATCTGGCGATGATTAACCATTCGAGCAGTGAATTCGTGCTCGATTTCGCACATATGCTCCCTATCGCCCCTCCGCAGATCTTCAGCCGCGTCATCATGGCGCCCGAGCACGCCAAGCGCTTGCTCTTTGCGTTGCAAGAAAATCTGGCGCGCTATGAGAAGGAATTTGGAGAAATTAAGCTTCCGCAGGCTCCCGCGCCACAGGGCGGTCTTACTGCCATGCCCTTTGGCACTGGCAAGGCGTAAACGGTTTGTCCTTTTCATATTGATCCCTTCCTGCTCCTTGCAAGAAGGGATTTCTTTGTCTGATGACGCTTTTGTCGGTGGGCCAGAGTAGGAGACATTGTATTAAATGTCCTCAATACAAGTTAATAAGAGTTAAACTTTTAAAAGGCAATTAAAATACCTGTTTATTATATATTGTAATTCCGACAAAACTTTGTACCTTTGCACGCCGAAACGGGTTCATTGTATCCATGTAATATCTATGTAATATGAATATTAGTGGGTGTGAATCCTGTAAGATGCTGAAAATAAACAAAATAAATACATATATTTAAAAATTACAATTATGCCTACTATCTCACAATTAGTACGTAAAGGCAGAAGAGTCGTTGCAGACAAGAGCAAGTCGCCTGCTTTGGACAACTGTCCCCAGCGCCGTGGCGTTTGCGTCCGTGTGTACACAACCACTCCTAAGAAGCCTAATTCGGCCATGCGTAAAGTGGCCCGTGTCCGTCTGACCAATCAGAAGGAGGTTAACTCCTACATCCCCGGAGAGGGACACAACTTGCAGGAGCACTCCATCGTGCTGGTGCGCGGTGGTCGTGTGAAGGACCTTCCTGGTGTACGTTATCACATTGTACGCGGCACGCTCGATACAGCTGGCGTAGCCAACCGTACACAGCGCCGTTCCAAATACGGAGCTAAGCGTCCTAAGGCTAAGAAGAAGTAAAAGAAACATGCAGCGAGCCGAGGGCTGATGGTTGTCACCTGAAGCCAAGGGCTCAATGCTTTTAGATTTATTTTTTTCCGTTTTGCTGGAGAAGTTGAGCAGGTTGAGTAAATGCTCGAGCGTGAGCGTTGAAGAACGGACATTGACAGCCCCCAAGCAGAATTTATTTTAAACAAAATGAGAAAAGCAAAACCAAAGAAGCGTGTGATCCTTCCGGATCCAGTCTTCAACGACCAGAAGGTCTCCAAGTTCGTCAATCATCTGATGTATGATGGTAAGAAGACGATTTCTTACTCCATCTTCTACAAAGCCCTCGACATAGTCAAGGAAAAGGCTGCCAAGGAAGAGAAGTCTCCCCTGGAGGTGTGGAAGCAGGCTCTCGACAATATCACTCCGCAGGTGGAGGTGAAGAGCCGCCGCATCGGTGGTGCCACGTTCCAGGTGCCCACTGAGATCCGTCCTGACCGCAAGGAGAGTGTTTCCATGAAGAACATGATTGCTTTCGCGCGCAAGCGTGGCGGTAAGAGTATGGCTGAGAAACTGGCCGCAGAGATCATGGATGCCTACAACAACCAGGGCGGCGCTTTCAAGCGTAAGGAGGACATGCACCGCATGGCTGAGGCTAACCGTGCTTTCGCACATTTCCGTTTCTAATATTATAAAGGTATAAAGACAATGGCAAACCGCGATTTACAATTGACCCGTAATATCGGCATTATGGCCCACATTGATGCTGGTAAGACAACTACATCAGAGCGCATATTGTTCTATACGGGTAAAACGCATAAAATCGGTGAGGTGCACGACGGCGCCGCTACCATGGACTGGATGGTTCAGGAGCAGGAGCGCGGTATCACCATCACTTCTGCTGCCACAACCTGTAACTGGAACTGGAATGGCAAGACTTATAAGATCAACTTGATTGATACTCCGGGACACGTTGACTTTACCGCTGAGGTGGAGCGTTCTCTTCGTGTGCTTGATGGTGCTATTGCTACATATTCTGCAGCTGACGGCGTGCAGCCCCAGTCTGAGACCGTGTGGCGTCAGGCTGACAAGTACAATGTTCCCCGTATCGGATATGTCAACAAGATGGACCGTTCAGGTGCCGACTTCTTCGAGACTGTCCAGCAGATGAAGGATATCCTGGGTGCCAATCCTGTGGTCATTCAGATTCCTATCGGTGCCGAGGAGACTTTCAAGGGTGTCGTAGACCTTATTAAGATGAAGGCTATCCTGTGGCACGACGAGACCATGGGAGCCGAGTATGATGTTGAGGAAATTCCTGCTGATCTTGCTGACGAGGCTGAGGAGTGGCGCGACAAGCTGTTGGAGGCTGCTGCTGACTTCGACGACAACGTGATGGAGAAGTACATGGATGATCCCTCAACGATTACCGAGGAAGAGATTATCAAGGCCATCCGTAAGGGCTGTATCGCCATGGAGTGCTGCCCGATGTTGCTCGGTTCTTCATACAAGAACAAGGGTGTGCAGCCCCTGCTCGACTACACTTGCGCTTTCCTTCCCTCACCTGAGGATACTCCCGCTATTGTCGGTACCAACCCCGACACGAACGAGGAGGAGGACCGCAAGCCGAAGGAGACGGATCCTACATCAGCCCTCGCATTCAAGATTGCCACTGACCCGTTCATGGGCCGTTTGGTGTATTTCCGTGTCTATTCAGGCCGTGTGGTTGCTGGCTCTTATGTCTACAATCCCCGTTCAGGCAAGAAGGAGCGCATCAGTCGCCTGTTCCAGATGAACTCTCACCAGGAGATACCTATGGAGAGCATTGATGCCGGTGATATCGGTGCTGGTGTCGGTTTCAAGGATATCCGTACTGGTGATACGCTTTGCGATGAGGATCACCCCATCGTTCTTGAGTCTATGACCTTCCCTGATCCTGTGATTTCTATCGCAGTGGAGCCTAAGAGCCAGGCGGACGTCGCTAAGCTCGACAATGGCTTGGCTAAGTTGGCTGAAGAGGATCCTACGTTCACTGTGCATACCGATGAGCAGAGTGGTCAGACCATCATCTCTGGTATGGGTGAGCTTCACCTCGACATTATCATTGACCGTCTGAAGCGCGAGTTTAAGGTGGAGTGTAATGAGGGTAAGCCTCAGGTTAACTACAAGGAGGCCATCACAAAGACTGTCGACAACTGGCGTGAGGTCTACAAGAAACAGTCGGGTGGTCGCGGTAAGTTCGCTGATATCATCGTCACCATTGGCCCGAAGGATGAGGACTTTAACGAGGATGACCTGCAGTTTGTCAACGAGGTGAGCGGTGGCCATATTCCTAAGGAGTTCATTCCTGCTGTGCAGAAGGGCTTCAAGGACTCTATGAAGAATGGTGTGCTGGCTGGCTTCCCTGTCATGGGATTGAAGGTCGTGCTGACCGATGGTAGCTTCCACCCTGTGGACTCTGACCAGATTTCATTCGAGTTGGCTGCACACGCCGCCTTCAAGAGTGTTTGCACGAAGGCTGGTCCTGTACTTATGGAGCCGATCATGAAGGTGGAAGTCGTCACTCCTGAGGAGAACATGGGTGATGTTATCGGTGACCTCAACAAGCGTCGTGGCATGGTCCAGGGCATGGATGAGGCTCGCAGTGGCGCCCGTATCGTGAAGGCAATGGTTCCCCTGTCGGAGATGTTTGGTTACGTTACCGCTCTGCGTACCATTACTTCTGGTCGTGCTACTAGCTCAATGGAGTATGATCACCACGCTCCTCTGTCAGCTTCCCTGCAAGAGCAGGTGCTCGCAGAGCTCAAGGGCTAATACAAAATTTGAAAGAGGTGCTGCTTAGTGAACGACTCTTAAGTAGCATACCTCTTTCAATCATTTCATAATAAAATTATAATTTACGAAAACAAAATGAGTCAGAAAATTCGTATCAAGCTGAAGAGCTATGATCATCAGCTGGTTGACAAGTCAGCTGAGCAGATTGTCAAGGCTGTCAAGGCTACTGGAGCCATCGTGAGTGGTCCTATTCCATTGCCTACGCACAAGCGCATCTACACAGTAAACCGCTCTACCTTTGTCAACAAAAAGAGCCGCGAGCAGTTCCAGCTTTCCAATTACAAGCGTCTCATCGACATCTATAGCGCAACAGGTCAGACTGTCGATGCTTTGATGAAGCTTGAGTTGCCCTCAGGTGTTGAGGTGGAAATCAAGGTCTGATGCCTCTACAGTAAAAATATAATGCGGAGCGTTTCCATTATGGAGATGCTCCGCTTTATTTATTGGGCAGGGGAAAAATATTTTATCGAAAATTTGCAGGTGTGGATAAAATATTGTAACTTTGCACCCGCAAAAGTGGGTATTGCGCTGGCTTTATGCTAACAATACGCTGATAAAGAGCATGTTTGCCTTCAGTTTAGAAGTAGGAAGCGGTTCTTTTTAAGTGTGTTTTGGCTTGCAGCGTGTGACACTTAAAAAGAACATATAATAATAATATATTATCTAATTTTAAACTGAAATGCCAGGATTAATTGGAAGAAAAATCGGAATGACATCCGTTTTCAGTGCC
>CAVIOP010000137.1:0-7965 GCA_963644485.1 bacterium
GCCCGCGGCTCACGCAAACATTGTTCGGTCAGCGGCTCACGCAGACATTGTTCGGTCAGCGGCTCACGCAGTGTAAATCCGCTTTCTATGTTAATATCCAAATGTTGTGACCATTATTTTGATTTATGCTGAAACTTAAACCATAAACAATAGCGCTAAGGCACGAATAATATGCGTGAAACATTTGGATTATTCAGGATAAAGTTTTAATTTTGCAGAAAATTGTATCGTGATGGATGCCAACGAGAAAATCATCGACAGGTTCGCAACGCGCGTCAGGCAAATGATACTCCAATACCAGGACATGGTGAAGGAGAACGGCGAACTGTATGCGATGGTCGACGAGCGCGACGAGCAGATAAGCAAGCTCAACGCGCAGATCAGACAGCTCCAGAACGACTACAACGCGTTGAAGATGGCACGGATGCTCGAGGTCAGCGACCAAGACATCGACATGGCAAAGAAAAAGGTCAACAAGCTCATCAGAAACGTCGACAAGTGTATCACGCTGCTCAGTGAACAACAGTAACAAGTAGTGATGGCAGAAGCAGAAAAGGACAAGATTAGCATACGGCTGCATATCTATGACGCCGACATCATGGTCAAGGTGCCCCGCAACGAGGAACCGCTCTACCGTAAGAACGCGGACCTCATCAACGAGCTCCTCAACGCCTATTACGCCAGTTTCAAAGGCTACAAGAGCGACAGGGAAATCACCTATTATGCCATGATCGACCTCGGGCTGAGGCTTCAGAAGGAGCTCCAGCGCAACGACACACAGCCCTATGACAACATTCTCACCAAGCTGACTTCTGAGATCGAGAACGTGCTGAAAAGCAAATGAGGCAGACGCGTACACACACAGCGAGTGGGAATATGTTCAACAAACAATAATTTTAATTAATGATAGCAATAATCGTAATCGCCATCGTCGCCGGTGTCGCCGGTGTCGCAGCGGGTTATCTCATCAACCGGTACGTACTCACCGGCAAATATAAGGAGATGATGGAACAGGCACAGAAGGATGCCGAAGTGATCAAGGAAAAGAAACTCCTCGAGGTGAAGGAGAAGTTCCTCAACAAGAAGAGCGAGCTCGAAAAGGAAGTGCAGCAGCGCAACCAGAAGATCCAGCAGAGCGAAAACAAGCTCAAGCAGCGTGAGCTCACGCTCAACCAGCGCCAAGAAGAGATCGGCCGCCGCAAGCAAGAGACCGACCAGGCCCAGCAGCGCATCGACAACGAGAAGAAGCTGCTCGCACTGAAGCAGGCCGACCTCGAGAAGATGCAGGACCTGGAGCGCGCCAAGCTCGAGGAGCTCTCGGGACTCTCGGCCGAGGAGGCCAAGAACCGGCTCGTGGAGAGCATGAAGGACAAGGCCAAGATGGACGCTGCCAGCTACATCAACGAGATTGTGGACCAGGCCAAGATGGACGCCAACCAGCAGGCCAGGAAGATTGTCATACAGACCATACAGCGCGTTGCCACGGAGACAGCCATCGAGAACTCGGTCAGCGTCTTCCACATCGACAACGATGAAGTGAAAGGCCGCATCATCGGTCGCGAGGGCCGCAACATACGCGCCCTCGAGGCTGCCACGGGAACGGAGATCGTTGTCGACGACACGCCCGAGAGCATCATCATCTCGGCCTTCGACCCCGTCCGCCGCGAGGTGTGCCGGCTGGCGCTCCACCAGCTCGTGGCCGACGGCCGCATCCATCCCGCACGCATCGAGGAGGTTGTGGCCAAGGTCAAGAAGCAACTCGACAACGAGATCGTGGAGACGGGCAAGCGCACAGCCATCGACCTCGGCATCCACGGACTGCACCCCGAGCTCATCCGCATCGTCGGAAAGATGAAATACCGCTCATCCTACGGGCAGAACCTTCTGCAGCACGCCCGCGAGACGGCCAACCTCTGCTCTGTCATGGCCGCCGAACTGGGCCTCAACCCGAAGAAAGCCAAGCGCGCCGGACTGCTTCACGACATCGGCAAGGTGCCCGATGAGGAGAGCGAGCTGCCCCACGCACTGCTCGGCGCCAAGATGGCCGAGAAATACAAGGAGAAGCCCGAGATCGTCAACGCCATCGCTGCCCACCACGACGAGGTGGAGATGAACACGCTCCTGGCTCCCATCGTGCAGGTGTGCGACGCCATCTCCGGTGCCCGTCCCGGTGCCCGCCGCGAGATTGTCGAGGCCTACATCAAGCGTCTCAACGACCTTGAGGCCATCGCCATGAGCTATCCTGGCGTCACCAAGACCTACGCCATCCAGGCCGGACGCGAGCTCCGCGTCATCGTCGGCGCCGACAAGATGAACGACGACGAGAGCACCAAGCTCAGCGCCGAGATCGCCGAAAAGATCCAGAACGAGATGACTTATCCCGGACAGGTCAAGATCACCGTCATCCGCGAGACACGCTCCGTGGCCTACGCCAAGTAAGACAAAACGCTGGGGCGCCGTTCCCACTGTGCGCCCGAACCCATACCCACAAAAAGCGGCACCGCCGTTCCCGGAACACCCGGGAGCAGCGGTGCCGCTTTTTCAGTTGCTGGTGTGAAGGGCGCGGGTGGCATTGAGCACCGCCAGCACCATGACGCCCACATCGCCAAACACGGCGAGAGGCATGCCCGCCAGTCCGCAGACGGCCAGCACGAGGATGGCCACCTTCACGACGATGGCAAACCAGGCGTTCTCGTGGGCAATGCGTATGGTGCGCCGGGCGATGGCGATGGCCGTGGCGACCTTCGACGGCTTGTCGTCCATGAGCACCACGTCGGCCGCCTCGATGGCCGCGTCGCTGCCGAGGGCGCCCATGGCAATGCCCACATCGGCGCGGGCCAGCACCGGCGCGTCATTGATGCCGTCGCCCACGAAGGCAAGGGTCGCTCCGGCGGGTCGCTGGCGGAGCAGGCGTTCCACCTGCCCCACCTTGTCGGCAGGCAGCAGTCCGGCATGAACCTCATCGATGCCTATGGTGTGTGCCACGCGTGCGGCGGCACGTTCCTGGTCACCCGTGAGCATCACCGTGCGGCTGACACCCATGGCCTTCAGACGGCGCACGGCCTCCGGCGCATCATCCTTCACCTGGTCGGAGATGACCACGTGTCCGGCATAGTCGCCGTCGACGGCCACATGGACCACCGTGCCCGCCAGGTCGCGGCATTCGTCACATGCCACGACCTCGGCCCCCACGGCGTCCATCATCGTGCGGTTGCCCACACAGACGGTCTTGCCGTTGACCGTGGCGCGCACACCCTGTCCGGCGATCTCCTCCACCTGCTGGACGGTGCAGTTGTCGTGCCTGGCTGGGAAAGCCTCGCGCAGGGCAGCGGCGATGGGGTGTGTGGAGTAGCTTTCCACATGAGCGGCGAGATGCAGGAGTTCCTCGGCATCAAGCGTCGAGGGATGCACGGCGTCAACGGCAAACACGCCCTTGGTGAGCGTTCCTGTCTTGTCGAACACCACGGTCCGCAGTTTGGCCAGCGTGTCCATGTAGTTGCCTCCCTTGATGAGGATGCCCTGCCGCGACGCTCCTCCGATGCCGCCGAAGAAGGTAAGGGGCACCGAGATGACCAGGGCGCACGGGCAGCTCACCACCAGGAACGTCAGGGCACGATAGAGCCACACGGCAAAGCCGTCGACAATGTCTTCGCAGAAGAAGGGCGGAATGACGGCCAGCGCCAGCGCCAGCACAACCACCACGGGCGTGTAGACATGAGCGAACTTGTGGATGAAGGTCTCGCTCTTCGACTTGTTCTCGCTGGAGCTCTCCACAAGCTGTATGATCTTCGAGGCCGTGGACTCGCCGAAGGTCTTGCTTGCCTCGACGTGTATGACACCCGAGAGGTTGACACATCCCGATATGACATCGTCGCCCTCCCTGACGCTGCGCGGCACGCTCTCGCCTGTCAGGGCCTGCGTGTTGAGGCTCGATGTCCCCTGCCGCACCACGCCGTCGAGCGGCACCTTCTCGCCCGGTCTGACGACCACGGTCTCGCCCACCGCCACGGTGTCGGGGGCTACCGTCAGCTCCTCTCCGCCGCGCACCACCGTGGCGGTGTCGGGCCGCAGGTCCATCATCTCGGCAATGGAGTCGCGGCTCTTGTCCTCGGCATAGTCCTCGAAGAGCTCGCCTATCTGGAAGAAGAGCATGACGAACACCGCCTCGGGAAACTGCGTCTCGGCACCCGGCAGGAAGCCGATGAGCAGGGCTCCGATGGTGGCTATGGCCATAAGGAAGTCCTCGTCGAAGGGGTCGCCCTCGCGTATGCCTTCCCACGCCTCCGCCAGCACGTCGTAGCTTATCAGCAGATAGGGTATGAGGAACAGGGCCAGTTGCTGCCATACGGGCATGGGCACGCTGGTCGTAAGCAGCCACGCGCCCAGCAGCAGTGTGGCGGTCATGATGATTCTCAGCAGTTTCTTGTTCATGATGTCTGTCGTTTTGTTGTTTGCCGCAAAGGTACGCATTAGTGTCTGCAACTGGGTTGCAAAGGTGGCTGTTCACACGCCGCACGCCGCGACATAAAAAAGGCGCGAATCGACAAACGCCCCGGCTCGCGTTGGCGAACCGGGGCGTCCGTATTCATGTGCGGTGGCTTTCGCCCTGCTTATTTCACGACAGTCTTGGTGACCTTAGTCGAGCCGTCCGCGAGGCGTTCCTTCACGATGACCACGCCTTTCTGCGGCCGTGCCGTGCGCTGTCCGCCGATGGTGTAGTATTCGCGTGCCGTGACCTGTCCGTCACCGCCGTTGACGGTGCTGATGCCACTGACGTGCTTGTCCTCGTTGACGAAGAACAGGCGGAAGTTGTCCACCTTGAACCATCCGGCTCCGTTGATCGCGGTGCCTGCGCTGAAGGTGCCTCCATCCTTGTTGACGCCGTTGGTGCGGAAGCCGATGGTGGCAACGCCGTCGCTCTGCACGTCGAAGTAGAGCTGTACGGGCTTGAGGAGCGAGGTGGTCTCGTCGCCGCTCTCACAGGTGTAGCCGGCGTAGCTGATGTGCTTCAGCGTGTCGAGGCCCTTGGCGTCGAAGTTGGCGGCAGCCAGCATGTCGGCCGTGGCGTTCTCGGGGTAGTCGCCTTCGCCGCCCCACATGGCCACGCAACTGTTGGCAAAGATGCGCTGGGTGGTTACATTGTTGCCGGCCCAGTTGTTCTGCACCATCACGTCGGCCTTGAGCAGATAGGTGCCCTGCGGCAGTCCGGTGATGGTCTGTGACAGTTCGACCTCGGGCATGCTTGCTGACCAGATGCCCCAGAGGTATGAGCCGTCGGTGGGCTGCTGCGTATGCACGTTACCCTCGGCGTCGGTGACGTTGATGGCGTCGCCGCTGTTGATGGCACACCAGTTCATGCCCAGTGTCTTCACCGATGTGGCATCCTGCACGTCGCCGTTGAGGGTGAGTGTCCAACCGACAGGAGGAGCGCCCACGCCTGCCGACTCGCTGCCCTGTGCCGAGAGATCCTCGAAGCTGGGGTTCTTGATGAGTGCCGTGGCCTCACTGCCCACCTTGACGCCTCCGACCTTGCACTTCTCGAGAGCGGCATCCATCTTGGCGATGACGGCTGCTATCTCTTCCTCGCTGGCCGTGCCTTCGGTGTACATGTCCTGGGCCTCAATCTCCACCACCTCGCGGTAATCGTCGATGCCGTCGTAGAGAGCGTAGGTGTCGAGGTTCTGGTAGTGTTCCTCGAGTGCGCTCTCGAGTTCCTTGTATGCGTTGACCGACTTCACGACTGGTGCTATGGCATTCTTGCAGGCCATGATGGCCGCGTCGATGGTAGCCGCGTCGGCGTCATCGTCGACATAGTTGTTTTCGATGACCTCCTGCAGGTTGTCGGCCACCGACTCCTGCATCTTCTCGTTGTTGAGCTCGTTGAGCTTGTCGAAGTAGAAGTTGTAGATGTTGAGTGCGTCATCCTTCACGTATCCCATCTTGGCGATGCGGAAGTTGTCGAGCTTGAACCATCCGTCTCCGCCGTTGGGGTTGCCCGTGGTGCGCTTGGCAGCCGCAATGTTTCCATTGGTACGGAAGCCGAAGGTGAGCGTGCCGTCGTAGACATAGGCGTCGCAGGTCATGTTCTGCAATTCGCGGTCGGTGACCGTCTCGGTGTTGCCGGCGAAGGCCAGCACCTCGGTGGGGTCGAGGAGTGAGGCGTCGTATTCGCTCTCGCTGCCGAAGAGCGTGGAGTTGAGGTTACCGAAGATGCGCTGCGTGGTGCGCCGCGATCCGTTGCTGTTGGCGCCGACCATCACGCCAGCCTCAATGCGGTAGGTGCCGTTCTCCAGTCCGGTGAGCGTCTGCGAGATTTCGTATTCGGGCATGCTCTGGTTCCAGATGCCGAAGCACTCGTCGCCGTCCTTGGCACTGCCCTCGCAGTCGCTGTTGGTGCCGTACCATGCGGTGAAGCCGGCAGCCTTGGCATCCTCGAGCGTCACGACCTGCTTGCCTCCGGCATAGGCGGTCCATCCGGTCGGTGTCGGGCCCACGCCGGATGTCTCGGCACCGCCTTGAGCGGTCAGGTCCTCGAAGCTCATGTTCTGTCCGAAGTTGGTGATGTCGCCCTGTCCGCCGTTGTAGATGAGCTCGGCGTTGATGAGCTCGTTCTGTGCCGTCGCCTGCTCTTCAGGGTCCGTCACGGTGGAGAAGACCTGCAGGGCCTTGTCGTAGGCAGCCTGGAAGGCAGCGTCGGCGCGCTGTTCGAGCATGCCCTGTGCCAACTTGAGCTCGTCATAGAGCTTGGTCTTGGCATCGAGCATCTGCTGGGCAGCGGCATTGTCGGCCTCTGTCACGATCTTGTTGTTGTAGAGAGCGGTGGCAGCGTCGACGAGCGCCTGCCATCCTGCGGCATAAGTCTCTTCGGGCACATCGATCATTTGATTCTCCAAATTGTTGATGAGCGTGTAGAGCTGCATGCGCTGCTGGTAGGTTGCCACGTCGGCGGTGTCGGCGAAGGCCCACAGCTCATGAAGGGAGTCAAGCGGGTGTATCCAGTTCGTCGCTGCGTCGATGAGAGGCGTGGTGCCGTCCTCGGCCATCTGGTATCCGCCCAGGTAGTCGGGGAACCATGAGTTGCCGATGAACGTGCTGACGAGATACTGTCCGCCGCTGTTGAGGTGTAGGGGCAGTCCGTGCACGCCCCCGCTGGGCTGGTCGTCAGCGCTGACGATGCGGTAGTAGCCCGGGCAGTCGGTGCTTTCCGTGACGATGAAGTGGGCTTTCTCTGTCAGGTTGCCGTTGAGGTTGGCAGAGCCGATGGGGAAGCCGATGTAGGTGGAGTCGGTGCTGGCGAAGTACCAGCCTGTCTCGTCCTTGTGTGCCGTGAAGGCGTGTTTCTTGTAGTTGGATGCGTTGATATCAAGCAAGTAGTAGGCGCCGTCCCACGATGTGCGGCTGAGGAAGACGTTGGGCTTGGCATAGTTGATGAGTGTGAACGTGCCGCCGTCGGTCAGTTCACGTTCGATGGTAGGCGGGTTGACGGCCATGGCAGAGGCCGACGACAGGATGCCTGCCAACGCAAGGACATAGCGTAGATGTTTTCTTTTCATTTGCGTAGATTTAGTTATTATTGATAGAATAGCATATTGCGTATTTCCCGGCAATGCTTTCCGGGGTGCTTCATAATGGTTTTTAGAGCCCAAAGATAATCATTATTTGGGAAACGGGAAAGGGCGAAAGGATTTTTTTATATCTCTTTTTTGTCGCACGGTCTGTGCCGCCTGCCCGTCTGCAGGAGGGCATCGCTCTCTAGAACACACAGTCGCGAGAGGCCTGTTTTTTCAGAAAATAGATGACAAAAAGCAGAGTACAGCGTGAGCCACAGGCTGAACAAAGTTTGCGTGAGCCGATGTGGGCTGAAAGCCCAGCAATTCCATAGCCCAGGGGCAACTGAGTCGCGGGCTGAGCAATGTCTGCGTGAGCCGCGGGCTGAAAGCCCAGCAATTACCTAGCCCAGGGCAA
>CAVIOP010000138.1:0-7920 GCA_963644485.1 bacterium
ACTTTTGGGCTTTCAGCCCGCTTTGGCTCACGCATTGTAAATCCGAAACTTAAAAAGGTTATCTGTCATTGTATTTGAAAACAAAGGGCGGCGCCTTGAGGAATCTGTCGATGATCCTCATGCGCCGCCCTTGTTGGCTGGTTTCTTGTTCGGTGTGTGGCCAATGTGCCGTATGTGTCAGTCGGCAATGGTGAAGTCGAGCTGCCGTTTCTCCAGATTAGCGCGTGCCACCTTGATGCGGATGGCGTCGCCGAGCTGGTACTTGTGGTGGTGGCGTCGGCCGCGAAGGAGGAAGTTCTTCTCGTCGAAGTCGTAGTAGTCGTCGTTGAGGTCGCGCATGGGCACCATGCCCTCGCAGTGGTTCTCGTCGATCTCGGCATAGATGCCATACGACGTGATGCCGCTGATGTGGGCGTCGTAGACCTCTCCGATCTTGTCGCCCATGTATTCCACCATCTTATATTTGATGGACTCGCGCTCGGCGTTGAGCGCTACCTGCTCCATGTCGGAACAGTGCTCGCACAGCTCTTCGTAGTGTTTGGCATTGGCCGAACGGCCTCCTTGCTGGTAGCGTGTCAGCAGACGGTGTACCATGGTGTCAGGATAACGGCGGATGGGCGAGGTGAAATGGGTGTAGTAGTCGAACGCCAGTCCGAAGTGTCCGATGTTGTGGACGGAGTATTTGGCTTTCATCATGGCGCGCAGGGCGATGGCCTGGATGAGCTTCTGTTCGCGTTTGCCCTCGCAGTCGTCCATGAGCTTGTTGATGTTGCGGGCGATGGCTCCCTTGGTGCCCTCGGTCTTCACCTTGTAGCCAAACTTGGCGGTGAACTCGCGGAGCGTCTCCATCTTCTGCGGGTCGGGGTTGTCGTGCACGCGGTAGGGCAGCACCTTGGCCTTCTTGCCTTTGGGCACGCGCCCCACGCTCTCGGCCACTGTCCGGTTGGCCAGCAGCATGAACTCCTCGATGAGCTTGTTGGCATCTTTCGAGCGTTTGAAGTAGCAGCCTGTGGGATGGCCTTTCTCATCGACGGTGAAGTGGAGCTCCTCGGAGTCGAACTTCACTGCACCGTTCTTGAAGCGCTTCTCGCGCAGTTTCTTGGCCAGTCGGTCGAGGGTGCAGATCTCCCATCCGTATTCGTCCTTGTAGCCTGCCTTGCCCGGTGCGGGTGCCGGCTGCCCGGTGCTGTCCTTCACGCCGTTGTCCTCCAGCACCTGCTGTGCTTCCTCGTAGGCATAGCGGCGGTTGGAGCGTATGATGGTGTGCACGATGCGGAAGCTCTTCACGCAGGCCTCGTCGTCGAGGTTGAAGATGACCGAGAAAGCCAGCTTGTCCTCGTCGGGGCGCAGCGAGCAGATGAAGTTGCAGAGCCGCTCGGGCAGCATGGGGATGGTGCGGTCGACGAGATAGATGGATGTGGCGCGTTTCACGGCCTCCTTGTCGATGACGCTGCCCTCGGTGACGTAGTGTGACACGTCGGCGATGTGTACGCCCACCTGATAGAGGCCCTTGTCGAGCTCCTTGATGGAGAGGGCGTCGTCGAAGTCCTTGGCGTCGGCGGGGTCAATGGTGCAGGTCCAGGTGTCGCGGAAGTCCTCGCGCTCCGCCTCGTCCTGCGGCGTTATCTCGCCCGTGATGGCGTTGGCTGCATCCTCCACGTTCTTCGGATACTTGTAAGGCAGTCCGTACTTAGCCAGGATGGTGTTCATCTCCACGTTGTTGTCGCCGCTCTCTCCGAGCACGTCCACCACCTCGCCGATGAGGTTCTTGTGCTCCTCGTCGGGCCATTGTATGATTTTCACCACTACCTTGTCATCGGTCTTGCCGCCCTTGAGCTTCTTTTTCGGTATGATGATGTCGTGGGCGAAGGAGCTGTCCTGCGGCACGCAGAAGGCAATGTCCTTGTCGACACGCAGACGGCCCACAAACTGGTCTTTGGCGCGCTGGAGGATCTCGATGACCTGCGCCTCCTTGATGTGTTTCTGTCGGCGGGCCATGAACGACACCTTCACGCGGTCGCCGTTGAGCGCCGACATCGAGTTGCGCTCGGCCACGAATATGGGCTTTTCGCCCCCGTCGGGGATGAACGAGTTCTTGCCGTTGGCCTTGCGGACGAAGGTGCCCTCCTGCACCTGTCCTTTGGTGTTGAGCTGGTAGCTGGTGTCTGATGCCTTCGTCAGGAAGTCGTCCCATGCCATCTCTTCCATGATGTCGATGGCCAGCATCTTGGCGGGATGCGTGTTGAGGTGCATCGACTTGAATATTTCTTTAAACGACAGCGTCTTTCCCGGTTGTGCGGTGAAGAAGTCGGCCAGCTGTTTGGCCAGTTGCTTCTTGCTGAAATGCTTGCCGCCTTTCTTTCCTTTTCCCATATGTGCTTGGTTTTAAGATGAGTCGGTTTGTATGTGCAAATTAACTAAAAAGAATTGAGACATCCTAATTTCCCAGGATTATTTTGCTAAGAATTTTAAAATGTCGTAACTTTGTAACCTATTAACGATGAAGATATTAATTACCGGTGCCAGTGGGTTCATTGGCAGTTTCATAGTGGAGGAGGCATTGCGCCGCGGTTTCGAGACGTGGGCCGGCGTGCGCAAGTCGAGTTCGAGGCGCTATCTGAGCGACCCTCGCATCCATTTCATAGACCTTGATTTCTCGTCGGAAGACCGCCTGGTGCAAGCCCTCGACGGACACGACTTCGACTATGTGGTACATGCCGCCGGCGTGACCAAGTGTCTTTCTGCATCCGACTTCATGCGGGTGAACTGTCAAGGGACGGTGAACCTCGTCAACGCCATCCTGAAGCTCAGGATGCCGATGAAGCGCTTTGTCTATCTGAGCAGCCTCAGCATCTTCGGAGACATACGCGAGGAGCAGCCCTACCAGGAAATCACGGAGCACGACACGCCGAGGCCCAACACCGCCTATGGCCGCAGCAAGCTGAAGGCCGAGCAGTTTCTCGACTCCATCGGCAATGAGTTCAACTACATTGTCCTCCGCCCCACGGGTGTCTATGGTCCCCGGGAGAAAGACTATTTCCTCATGGCCAAGAGCATCAAGCAGCATGTAGACTTCAGTGTGGGCTACAAGCGTCAGGACATCACGTTCGTCTATGTGAAGGATGTGGTGCAGGCCGTGTTTCTCGCCCTCGACCATGGCATGTCGGGCCGCAAGTATTTCCTGTCCGACGGCAATGTCTACCAGTCGTCGACCTTCAGCGACTATCTGCACCAGGAGCTGGGGTGTCCCTGGTGGATACGCGTCAAGGCACCCATCTGGGTGCTACGGCTTGTCACCCTTGCCGGCGAGTATGTGGGCCGCATGACCCACCGCATGACCGCCCTCAACAACGATAAGTTCAACATTCTCAAGCAGCGCAACTGGCGGTGTGACATTGAGCCGGCTTGCGACGAACTGGGATACCATCCTCATTATGACCTTCGCCGTGGCGTGTCCGAGGCCGTGGCGTGGTACAAGGAAAACCACTGGCTGTGATGCGACTGTCTCAATACATCGAACTGGAGCGCAAGCCCCACCGCGGGCTGATGGCGCTGGAATGGGTGACGTTGGCCTATATGGCGTTGACGCTGCTCGTCGTGTTGTTTGCCTCGACCAAGCTCAGCAACCCGCAGGCCATGGTGTGGGACCGTGTCAGGCTCGGTGCCGTTACCATAGCCATGTGGGTGGTCTACCGGCTGGTGCCCTGCCGTATCACCAGACTGCTGCGCGTGCTGCTCCAGCTGGCGCTGCTCGGCACCTGGTATGCTGACACCTATGAGCTCAATAAGCTCTTCCCAAACCTCGACCCCGTCTTTGCCTCGCTCGAACAGAGCATCTTCGGCTGCCAGCCTGCCCTGGTGTTCTCGCAACATTTCCCGCAGGCGTTCTTCAGCGAGCTGATGAATCTGGCCTATGCCAGCTACTTCCCCATCATCGCTGCCACCGTGCTGTTCTATTTCTTCAGCCGTTATGAGCAGTTTGAGCGGGCGGCGTTTGTTGTCCTGGCATCGTTTTTCACCTTCTATGTCATCTTCGACCTGGTGCCCGTCACGGGACCCATGTACTATTATCATGCCATCGGTGTGGACCAGGTGGTCAGGGGTGTCTTCCCCAGTGTGGGCGACTATTTCCTTACCCACACCGACATGATGACCTCGCCTGGCTGGTCCGATGGATTGTTCTACCAGCTTGTGGCGGACCTCCACACTTCGGGCGAGCGTCCCACGGCAGCTTTTCCCTCCTCGCATGTGGGCATCTCCATGGTCTGCATGCTGCTGGCTTGGCGTAGCCATAGCCGCAAGCTATTCTTCATCATGCTCCCCTTTGCCCTGCTCATCTGCTTGGCCACGGTCTATATACGCGCCCACTATGCCGTCGACGTGATAGGCGGACTTGTCACGGGCATCGTCTTCTACCTGCTTTGGGGCCGCGTCTACGACAAGACTTGTTAGCACCCCACCCCCTCCCCTACCTCACTATCTCCCAAGAAAAACAGATTATCATGAGTAAGAAATTATACATCGAGACATACGGTTGCCAGATGAACGTGGCCGACTCAGAGGTCGTGGCATCCATCATGAAAATGGCCGGCTACGACACCACCGATGTAGAGGCCGACGCCGATGCTGTGTTCCTCAACACCTGCTCGGTGCGCGAGAATGCCGAGAACAAGATTTACCACCGCCTTGACACGCTCTATGCCGAGCAGAAGAAGGGGCGGCGGCTCATCCTCGGTGTGCTGGGCTGCATGGCTGAGCGCGTGAAGGAAGACCTCATCAGCAACCATCACGCCAATCTGGTGTGCGGCCCTGATGCCTACCTGAACCTGCCCGAGATGATTGCGGCCGTCGAGGTGGGCGAAAAAGCCATCGATGTGAACCTCTCGACCACAGAGACCTACCGCAACGTGCTGCCGCAGCGCATCGGCGGAAACCGGGTGTCGGGATTCGTCAGCATCATGCGCGGATGCAATAACTTCTGCCACTACTGCATTGTGCCCTACACCCGGGGGCGTGAGCGGTCGCGCGACGTGGAGAGCATCCTCGCCGAGGTGCGCGACCTGCGCGACAAGGGTTTCAAGGAGGTGACGCTGCTCGGACAGAACGTGAACAGCTATGGTCTGCTGCCCAACGGCAAACGGCCGGAGAATGGTGTCATCATCGAACAGGAGGGCGGACAGGAACTGCACGTCTGCAGCTTTGCCGAGTTGTTGCGGAGGGTGGCCCGCGAAGTGCCTGCCATGCGTGTGCGCTTCACCACCAGCAACCCCGAAGACATGACGGAGGACATCCTCCATGCCATCGCCGAGGAGCCCAACCTCTGCCACCACATACATTTCCCCGCACAGAGCGGCTCCGACAAGATTCTGAAACTCATGAACCGCAAGTACACCCGCGAGGAATATCTCGACAAGATTGCGACTATCCGGCGCATCATACCCGACTGCGGCATCACCACCGACATCTTCGTGGGCTACCACGACGAAACCGAGGACGACCACCAGCAGACGCTGTCGCTCGTCAGGGAGGTGGGCTTCGATGCCGCCTTTATGTTCAAGTACAGCGAGCGTCCGGGCACCTACGCTGCCAAGCATCTGCCCGACAATGTGCCGGAGGAGGAGAAGATCCGCCGACTCAATGAGCTGATACACCTGCAGACAGAGGTGTCGGCCGAGCAAAACCGCAAGGACGAGGGCAAGGAGTTTGATGTCTTGCTGGAGCGTTTCGCCAAGCGCGGTCACGGACAGCTCATGGGACGTACGCCGCAGAACAAGGCCGTGGTCATCGACAAGGGACAGCACCACATAGGTGAGACCGTCCGCGTGAGAATCACCGGCAGTTCGTCGGCCACGCTCCTGGGCGAAGAGGTAGTGAACGATTAACGACGACGCTTCGGCGGCAACACGCTAAAAAAAGACCCATCCATGAAAGAATTCCTGCAAGTGCTCAGGCGGTTTGTGCCGCCCTACAAGAAATACCTGGTGCTCTCTGTGCTGTTCAACATTCTGTCGGCAGTACTCAACATCTTCTCCTTTGCCACGCTCATACCTCTGTTGCAGATCCTGTTCAAGACCGGCGACGCGCAGACGGCGACGAGCCTCATGCCCTGGGCGCTCGACAAGGACGTTCTGATGAACAACATGAACTACTATGTCAACGACCTCATCGCTGCCGTGGGGCCCACCACGACACTGCTATTCATCGGCTTGGCCCTGGCGTTCATGACCTTCCTGAAGACCGGCGCCTACTTTCTCTCGTCGGCAACCATCATCCCTATCCGCACAGGCGTGGTGCGTGACATACGCAACCAGCTCTACCAGAAGATTACCTCGCTCTCGCTCAGCTTCTTCAGCGAAGAGCGAAAGGGCGACATCATCGCACGCATGAGCGGTGACGTGCAGGAGATCGAGTCGTCGATCATGTCGTCGCTCGACATGATCTTCAAGAATCCCATCCTCATTATCGTCTACTTTGTGACGCTGCTCGTCATCTCGTGGCAGCTCACCCTCTTCACCATCATCTTCGTGCCGGTCTTCGGATGGTTCATGGGCTATGTGGGACGCAAGCTCAAGGCCAAGTCGATCAAGGCACAGGCTCTCTGGAGCGACACCATGAGCCAGGTGGAGGAGACGCTGGGCGGACTGCGCATCATCAAGGCCTTCTGTGCCGAGGAGAAGATGAACAGGCGTTTCGACAAGGTCAACTCGGCCTACCGCAACGACATCATGCGTGTCAACATACGCCAGCAGATGGCTCACCCGATGAGCGAATTTCTCGGCACGGTGATGATTGTCATCGTGCTTTGGTTCGGCGGCATACTGGTGCTCAACAACGAGACCATCACCGGTCCGACGTTCATCTATTACATGGTGGTGCTCTACTCCATCCTCCAGCCGCTGAAAGACTTCTCGCGCGCCAGCTACAACATCCCCAAGGGATTGGCCTCGATGGAGCGCATCGACAAGATACTGAAGGCCGAGGTGACCATCAGAGAGAAGGAGCATCCCACGCATATCCGTTCGTTTGAGCACAACATTGAGTTTCGGCATGTCGGCTTCAAGTATGACCAGCAGTGGGTGTTGCGCGATGTCAACATCGTCATTCCCAAGGGAAAGACCGTGGCACTGGTGGGACAGAGCGGAGGAGGAAAGTCGACTCTCGTGGACCTCATACCCCGTTACTATGATGTGCAGGAGGGAGAGGTGCTCATCGACGGCATCAACGTGAAGGATTTGGGCATCCATGACCTGCGGCAACTCATCGGCAATGTGAACCAGGAAGCCATCCTCTTCAACGACACCTTCCTCAACAACATCACGTTCGGTGTGGATAATGCCACGAAGGAGGATGTCGTGCGGGCTGCGAAGATAGCCAATGCCTATGACTTCATCATGGAGTCGGAGCACGGCTTCGACACCAATATAGGTGACCGGGGCGGTCGTCTGTCGGGCGGACAGCGCCAGCGCGTCAGTATCGCGCGTGCCATCCTGAAGAACCCGCCCATCCTCATCCTCGACGAGGCTACCTCGGCTCTCGACACCGAGAGCGAGCGGCTGGTGCAGGACGCGCTCTACAAGCTCATGAAGACACGCACCACGATAGCCATCGCCCATCGCCTCTCGACCATCAAGAACGCCGATGAGATATGCGTCATCCATGAGGGACGCATCGTGGAGCGGGGCACCCATGCCTCCCTGCTGGCGGCCGACGGCTACTACAAGAAACTGCACGACATGCAACAATAGACGGCGGTGCGCTCGCCCGCGGCCGTGATGCATGCTCGCTACGGCCGCGCCACATGCCCGCCACGGCCGTGACGCATGATTGATTTGTAAGTAATTCAAGTTTAGGATTTACACTGCGTAAGCCGATGCGGGCTGAAAGCCCAGCAATTCCATAGCCCAGGGCAAGCGAAGCGGC
>CAVIOP010000139.1:0-7831 GCA_963644485.1 bacterium
AAAACTGAAAGAACTGTAAGAACTGTAAGAACTGACAGATGACAGACCACTTTTTTCTCTCTCCGAGGCCCAGTTCTTCACTTGGCGTCCTGCAGGTTAGCCTCCTCCTCGGGGGCTATCTGCCCGCATCGGCTCACGCATTGTAAATCCGAAACTTGAATTAATTTAATAGGTAGGGTGTAAAGTCAAATCTCTGATTTTTTTATCCCCCAAAAAAAGGGGAGGTTTAGGGTCGGATTAAGTTGCCGATTTTTAACATTTTGCAGGCGATATTTTAACTTCGAAAAATTGCATAAGTCGCCGATAATTAGTAACTTTGCAGAATATTAATATCATATTGAAATTATGAAAAAGCAGACTCCGGAGGAAAAGATAGCCCGCCTAAAAGAGGCTCTGAACAAGTTGAAAACTGAGAACAAGAACCTCCGTAGAGCCCTCAAGTACAATCAGGAGGTGAAACAGGCTCTCAAGTCGGATCTCAAACAAACCAAAGCAAGCTTGGCTACAGAGCCAAAAATAGCTCTGATAAGGAAGAAGCTCTCAGACGAGCAGTGCAGAACGAACATAGAACGGAAGATCAAGGAACGATTGCCAGGCGTCGATTCACAGGGCGTTTTATCCGTACTATTGTCAAACATTATGCCAGAGTCCAGTGTGGACTCAGAGGAGTAGCCGAGGCAATGTCGGTCATAATGGAAGAGTATGGTGCTATCACCTTAAGGACACCAAGGAGTGGAAGGATGAAAATCTACTCACCAACTGGGTTCTTGAAAGACGGAATATCCTAAATTCGGAACAAAAAAAATCGGCATAGACTTTACACCCTATTTAATAGGTTGTCATCTGTTTTATGCAGAATGGTGCTCTTGGTACCCTTGTAATTTGTTGCCATAAATAGCGTACATACCCCCATCTCTTCTTAAAAAGAATGTAATAATAAAGGATGAGGAACAAAAATAAACTAGGTATAGAAAAAAATGATTAAAAAACACCTTTAGTGTGAAAAATATTCCTTACCTTTGCAAGTGGACTAAGAGTTAAATTGTTATTATTTTATGGCAAAGTACAATATTACAGAAAAGAAAGAGAAAGAGGCGGCTTATCGCTCGCTCGTGAGCCCCAAACTGATGGATGAACTTGAGCAGAAGATCAACAACATTATCATCCTTGAAAAGCGTTATAAGGACAAGGATTACTCCGCCAAGAAGCTGGCGGCAGATCTGGGTACCAACACGCGCTACATCTCGGCGGTGGTCAACGTGCGGTTCCATATGAACTACACCTCGTTTGTCAACAAGTTCCGCATCCAGGAGGCGATGTCGCTGCTGGTGGATAAGCGCTATCAGGATCTGAACATGGAGGAAATTTCCGACATGGTAGGATTCTCCAACCGCCAGTCGTTCTATGCGTCGTTCTTCAAGATCAATGACATGACTCCGCGTGATTACAAGATGCAACATTTGGCACAGCATCCCTCGCTCAAGGACCGCCCCAAGAAACGCGGACGCAAGCCTGGCACCAAGAATCAACCCAAAGCGGCTCTTTAACTTAAAGCTGTAGCATGAGCAATACCTCATTTGCCTATGCTGACGAGCGTTTTGCGGACATACAGATGCTCCGCTTTAGGCTCGCTGGTTTTGGTGACTTGTCTCTGAGACAAAAGAAATACATTTACTATTTGTCGAAAGCTACTCTGGTCGGTCGTGACATCACGACCGACCAGTTTGGTAAATTCAACCTTCTGGTCCGCAAGACTCTGGAGGCAGTCTATACCGATGCAAACGTGGACCGCACGACGCCCGACTTCCTGGCCCTGGAGGTCTATCTGAAACGCGTGTGGTTCTCCAATGGCATCCATCACCACTATGGCTGCGAGAAGTTTGAGCCTGGTTTTGATGAAACGTGGTTTCGCAAGACGGTTGCGTTGCTTGCGGACAAAGTGTGGAAGCGTGAAGGGTATGGTTCGGCCGCCGACTTGCTCGCGGTGGTTTGCCCAGTGATTTTTGACCCCAGCGTGCAGCCTAAGCGTGTGAACCAGACGGCAGGCGAGGATCTTGTTGCGACTTCGGCTTGCAACTTTTATGAAGATGTGTCGCAGCAAGAAGCAGAAACGTTTTATGCGCAAAAGCAAGACTCGGCTGCTGGTGACGAGCAACCCTCCTGGGGGCTTAACTCGAAACTGGTCAAGCGCAATGGCCTGTTGCACGAGGAAGTCTACCGCGAAGACGGACTTTACGGAGTGACCATCTCGAAGATTATCTTTTGGTTGTCGAAGGCTGCTGATGTGGCCGAGAACGACCGGCAGCGAAAGGTCATAGGCCTACTCATAAACTACTACAAGACAGGCGACCTGCGCCTCTTTGATGAATACTCCATCGAGTGGCTTAAAGAACAAGAAGGTATGGTCGATTTCATTAACGGATTTATTGAAGTCTATGGTGACCCCCTTGGGTTCAAGGGGTCGTGGGAGGGGCTTGTCGAATACAAGGACATGGAAGCCACGCGTCGCACGCAGACCATCTCCTCTCACGCCCAATGGTTCGAGGATCATTCGCCTGTCGACCCGCGCTTCCGTAAACCAAAGGTAAAGGGTGTTACGGCACACGTCATTTGTGCGGCCATGCTCGGAGGCGATGAGTATCCAGCATCGGCTATCGGCATCAACCTGCCCAATGCCGATTGGATACGTGCCCGCTATGGCTCAAAGAGCGTCACCATCGGCAATCTGACCGATGCCTATAATCAGGCCGCAAGAGGCAATGGTTTTGATGGTGAGTTTGTGCCCGATGACGAGACCCGTGCGCTTGTCAGCCAATATGGTGATCTGTGCGATGATTTGCACACCGACTTGCACGAGTGTCTGGGACATGGCAGCGGACAGTTGTTGCCAGGTGTTCCGTCAGATGCGCTGAAGTCGTATGGCAGTACGATAGAAGAGGCGCGTGCCGACCTGTTCGGCCTCTACTACATCGCTGACCCAGAGATGGTGAGGCTTGGACTGGTGCCCGACGGGGATGCTTACAAGAGCCAGTATTATACCTATATGATGAATGGTTTGATGACCCAGTTGGTGCGCATCAAACCGGGACATCAGATTGAAGAGGCACACATGCGCAACCGTGCCTTGATAGCCCATTGGTGCCTGGAAAACGGAACAAATGTGGTGGAACTGATTAAACGTAATGGCAAAACTTACGTCCAAGTCAATGACTACACAAAGTTGAGGGCATTGTTCGCACAGTTGCTCGCTGAGATACAGCGCATTAAAAGCGAGGGTGACTATGAGGCAGGCAAAGACTTGGTGGAACGATATGCGGTGAAGGTGAACCCCAGTCTGCATGAGGAGGTGCTGAAACGCTATCAGGCACTTAACCTTGCGCCTTACAAGGGATTTATCAATCCGTGGATGAAGCCAGTTACCGATGATCAAGGCCATATCACAGACATTACGCTCGACTACACTGAGAGCTACGCACACCAGATGTTGCGTTATTCGCGAGAGTACGGAACCTTGTAGGCAACACGTTGCACAGATCGTTTGTCAAGGATGTATGTAACAAAAGAAAAATGACGGAAGACACACAAAACAAGATAAGGGAAATCAAAAGAAGCTTCAGATTGATGATGAATGGCCCCGTCTCGCAGTCAATGCGCGAGAAGGGCGCGGAATACAAAATCAATTGGGGTGTACCCTTTGTGCAGCTGAAGACGATGGCCAAGGACCTGGGAAAGGACTATGACCTCGCTATCGCCTTGTGGAAAGAGGATATCCGCGAGTGCAAGATTTTAGCGACACTCGTCATGCCAGCCGACCGTATGCCCGTTGAGGTGGCGGAGATATGGATGGAGCAGACCCGCACTCAGGAGATGGCCGAGATGCAGGCTTTCAATCTCTATCAGTATGTGAGATACGCTCCCGAAATTGCCTATCGGTGGATAGCTGCAGAGGGCGATATATATCAGATTTGCGGGTACGACATTCTGGGGCGTCTCTTCATGCGAGGACAGGAACCCAACGAACGTGGCATCAATGAATTCGTGGACCAGGCAGTGACGGCTATCCTGGGCCTTTCGGCAGGTGTCCGCCATGCAGCGATGAACGCCATGATGCGTTTCGCGGCTCTGGGTGTGGTCTATAATCGCATGGCAACGACTGCGCTCCGGTGTCATGGTATCGACCTGTGAGGATACGGGGTTGGCAGACACCATTGAGATAGAACATTATCAACATTAGTAAATTATAAGGTAAAAATGAAAAAACAAACATCAGTTCTCGCAGGATTGGCACTCATGCTTCTGGCAAGCTGTGGAACCACAGGTTCGGGCACGACCACCGGCAGCACCGCTTCATCAGTCTTGAGTAGTGTGCTCGGCAGTGCAACAAGTGCAAGTACAATTGGAAACGTGATTAGCAGTGTGATTGGACTTAACAAGTTGACGGAGAGTGGTCTGCATGGCACATGGAAATACTCTGGTCCGGGTTGTGCCTTCACGTCAGACAATGCCCTTTCGCGGGCAGGCGGAGAGATTGTGGCTTCGAAGATTGAGGAAAAGTTGAAGTCGGAGTATTCCAAGTTGGGCTTCAAGAGCAGCAATACCTATATCACCTTCAGCGAGGACGGCACGTTCAGTGCTAAGATCGACGGTAAGAGTTGGAGCGGCAAATATACCTTTGACCAGTCAACAGGTGCCTTGAAGATGCAAGGTCTCCTGATCTCGCTCAACGGCTATGCCACCAAGACGACAAGCGGCATCAGTGTGCTGTTTGAGTCGAAGAAACTCCTGTCACTCATTCAGACTATGGCTTCGCTGAGTGGCAACACCACCGTCTCAACTATAGGAGACCTCAGCAAGAGCTACGATGGAGTACGCCTGGGTTTTGACATGAGCAAATAAGCCCGAAACGTATATTATCATACTATTGAAAAAGTTTCTTAAATTATATGATTTGAGAAACTTTTTTAATATTATTTAGTTTCTTCGCTTCGTTACTCTTCATTTTATGTTGTATTTTTGCACTTTAGATAAAAACAAGCAAAAATACAGCATTTGTTATGGCAGAATCAGTAGATATCAGGGAACTCAATGTTCTCATAGAGCAACAAAGCGGATTTGTGACCAACCTGGTCACGGGAATGAATCAGGTGATTGTTGGCCAGAAGCATCTCATCGACTCTTTGTTGATTTCGCTTTTGAGTGACGGACATATCCTTTTGGAAGGTGTTCCTGGATTGGCAAAAACCTTGGCCATCAAGACGTTGTCTCAATTGGTCGATGTGAAATTCAGCCGCGTACAGTTCACTCCAGACCTGTTGCCTGCCGATGTGGTCGGAACCATGATCTACTCGCAGAAGGATGAGAGCTTCCATGTGAAGAAAGGCCCCGTATTCGCCAATTTCGTGTTGGCTGACGAAATCAACCGTGCGCCGGCCAAGGTGCAGAGCGCGCTGCTCGAGGCCATGCAGGAACATCAGGTGACTATCGGCGAACAAACCTTTACCCTGCCGGATCCTTTCCTGGTGATGGCCACGCAGAACCCTATCGAACAAGAAGGAACCTATCCACTACCGGAGGCCCAGGTAGACCGATTCATGCTGAAAGTGGTCATTGATTATCCTACGATTGAGGAGGAAAAGATGATCATCCGTGAGAATCTTAGAGGTTCCATGCCGCAGGTGAAGCCTGTCACCACTTCTAACGAAATATTGAAGGCACGCGACGTGGTGAGACAGGTCTATATTGACGAGAAGATAGAGAAGTACATCGCTGATATCGTGTTTGCGACCCGTTACCCTGACCGGTACGGTTTGACCGAACTGAAGGACATGATTACCTTCGGCGGTAGTCCTCGTGCCAGTATCAACTTGGCCAAGGCTTCCCGGGCATATGCTTTCATCAAGCACCGTGGCTATGTGGTACCTGAGGACGTGCGCGCCGTGGCTCACGACGTGTTGCGTCACCGCATAGGTTTGAGCTACGAGGCGGAAGCCTGTAACCTGACCAGTGAGGAAATTGTCAGCCGTATCATCAACAAGGTGGAGGTGCCTTGATATGGATAACGCAGAAGTCTTAAAAAAAGTCAGGAAGATTGAGATCAAGGCACGGGGCCTGAGCCAAAACATCTTCGCCGGACAATACCATTCTGCCTTCAAAGGCAGGGGAATGGCATTCTCAGAGGTGCGCGAGTATCAGTTTGGCGATGATGTGCGTGACATAGACTGGAACGTGACGGCACGCTTCCACAGGCCTTATGTGAAGGTCTTCGAGGAAGAGCGTGAGCTTACGGTGATGCTTTTGGTGGACGTGTCGGGGTCGCTCGATTTCGGTACGGCTAAGCAGATGAAGAAGGATATGGCTGCGGAGATAGCCGCAACCATCGCCTTTTCGGCCATACAGAACAACGACAAGATTGGCGTTATCTTCTTCTCTGACAGGATAGAAAAGTACATACCGCCCAAGAAGGGCAGAAAGCACATCCTCTATATTATCCGGGAGATGCTTAGCTTTCAGCCCCAAAGCCAGAAGACTGATGTGGGTATGGCGGCAGCCTACCTGACAAGGGTCATGAAACGGCGGTGTACGTCGTTTGTCATAAGCGATTTCTACGATAACAAGGATTTCTCTCAGGAGATGCAGATTGCCAACCGCAAGCATGATGTGGTGGCTGTGCAGGTCTATGATCCACGTGCCAAGAGCCTTCCTGATGTGGGGCTGCTGAAAGTGCGCGATGCTGAGACGGGCCATGAGATGTATGTCGACACGTCAAGCAAGAAACTGAGGATGGCTCATACGCGCCACTGGATGGAACGCCAGGCCCTCTTGAAACACATGTTTGCCAAGGGACGGATAGACTGGATTTCTATTGCTACCAACGAGGACTTCGTCAAGGCGATGATGATGTTGTTCAAGCAAAGGGCGTGAGCGATAATGGCTGATCCGATTACACGATTCTCTATGAATAAAGTTTTAAGATATATATTCCTGTTCGTTCTGGTGGCTTGTGAGTGGACGGCCCACGCACAAGTGGTCGTCGAACAGACTGTTGACTCAATAGGCCTTGTCATTGGACAACAGGCTCACTTGAGGTTGGATGTCACCATGCCAGAGGGTGCGCGGCTGCAATGGCCTAAGCTGACTGCCAAGCAATATGTGACACCAGGTGTGGAAGTTGTAGAAGTGAGCGATGCCGACACGGTTAAGGTCGGCGTGGGACAACAGAAGGTGAGCCGTGTCTACACCATCACTTCCTTCGATGAAAGACTTTATGCCATTCCAGCCTTGACCGTTAAAGTGAATGGCAAACCCTATCAAGGTGCTACTGCCGCTCTGAAGGTCATTACGGTCGATGTGGATACGCTGCATCCCAATCAGTTCTATCCTCCCAAGGACGTGCAGGACAACCCCTTCCTTTGGAGTGAGTGGCAACCATATCTGTGGTTGGCAGTCCTGACGGTCATGCTGACTATTGCAACTTTCTACCTTTTTATTCGTTTGAGAGAAAACAAGCCCATTATTACCAAGATGAGGATTGTGCGCCATGTGCCTGCACACAAGCGAGCCTTGTCGGCCATCGAGAAGATTAAGGCTGAACGGATGCAACAGAGTGAGGATCAGAAGACCTATTATACGCAACTCACCGACACGCTCAGAAAATATATCCAGGAACGTTTTGGCTTCAATGCCATGGAGATGACTTCCTCCGAAATCATCGAACGGCTGCGGTCAAACGGCGACAAGAAGATGCTCGATGAGCTGAGTGAGCTGTTCTTGACGGCAGACCTGGTGAAGTTCGCCAAGTATTCCACTTTGATCAATGAGAACGACATGAACC
>CAVIOP010000140.1:0-7755 GCA_963644485.1 bacterium
CGGGCGCGGACGTCTGTCCGACAGGTCTTTTGAGCCATTTTCGCGCTCTATTTCATCCGAAATCCAGGACAAACTTTTTGACCAAAAAACACGACATAACTGTCAAGCAAAACAGTTGAGCAAACGAAACCTATAAAGTAAAATAGGTAAAGGGGGCAAAGGTTGTTTCTTTTATATGCGGCTACTGAGCATCCAGATACTGTGCGCACATGTCGGCGCAGCGCTCGCCATCGACGCCAGCCGACACGATGCCTCCCGCATAGCCGGCACCCTCTCCACAAGGGAACAGGCCCCGCAGACGCACGTGCTGCAACGTGTCGGGCTCGCGAATGATACGAAGGGGGCTCGACGTGCGCGTCTCAGTGGCAATGACCACGGCCTCGTTAGTCAAGAAGCCATGCTTGTGCTTGCCAAAATACTTGAAGCCCTCCTGTAGGCGATGGGCTACGAAAGATGGCAACCAGAAATGGAGGGGCGAGCTGATGAGCCCGGGTGCATAGCTGCTCTTCGGAAGGTCATAGCTGAGCCGACCATTCACAAAGTCGGCCATACGCTGGGCAGGGGCTGTTTGCTGACGGTTGCCTTGCTGCCAGCAGGCCTTCTCCAGATGTTCCTGAAAGTTCAGCATGCACAACACATCGTCGCCAGCCCCCGGTTCGTTGTCAAGGGACAACAAGTCTGCGACATCCTCGGGCTCTATCTGCACCACCATGCCTGAGTTGCTCCATCGGGTACCACGGTTGCTGGGCGACATGCCGTTGACCACAATCTGTTCAGTTCCCGTAGCTGCGGGAATAACAAAACCACCCGGACACATGCAGAACGAATATACACCACGCCCATCAACCTGCGTCACCACCGAGTACTCGGCAGCTGGCAGATACTTGCCGCGCCCCTGGCGCGAATGATACTGTATCTGGTCAATGAGCTGTGCCGGATGCTCCAGACGCACGCCCACGGCTATCCCCTTAGCCTCCATCTCTACATGAGTTTGGTGCAAGTGCCTATAGACGTCGCGGGCACTATGACCCGTTGCCAGGATAACCGGGCCATGGAACGTGAGCTCTCGCCCCGTGACCAAATCGATGGCCTCCACGCCCGTCACACTATCGCCCTCCATCAGGAGCGAAATCATCTTGGTCTGAAAATGGACCTCTCCCCCACTCCGAAGAATCTGCTCGCGCATATTCTCTATGACACGCGGCAACTTATCGGTACCTATGTGGGGATGGGCATCAGCCAAGATGGACGGCGAAGCGCCAAACTGGCAAAACACGTTCAAAATCTTCTCCGTCGAACCACGTTTCTTGCTGCGTGTGTAAAGCTTGCCGTCACTGAAGGCGCCGGCACCGCCTTCTCCAAAACAGTAGTTGCTCTCAGGGTCCACCCGTTGCGTCTTGGTAATCAGGGCCATGTCTTTCTTGCGCTCATGCACATCCTTGCCACGTTCCAGCACGACGGGCCTAAAGCCCAGCTCCACAAGGCGCAGAGCCGCAAACAGGCCGCCGGGTCCCATGCCCACCACAATGACCTGCGGACGGTCCGACACGTCGCCATAGACCGTAGGCGCGTAAGCGTCGTCTTGCGGAAGCTCATTGATATAGACACGCACCTGCAGGTTGACGTAGACGGTGCGCTGACGCGCGTCGATGCTGCGGCGCAACACGCGTACACGCTGCACCTTGCGTACATCGATACCCTTGTCGTGAGCCAGAAAATCGATGATACCCTGCTCGCTATAGGCGACTTGTGGAAGCACCCTCAGCTGATATTCATTGACCATATTTCTTCTTGTTTACGACAAAGTTACGACTATTTTCCAGATTATCCGTCCACCGCCCCCGATTATTTTAGCGACAATAAAAAATAGACCGACAGGTCAAAAAAAAATCCCAAAACACAATGTGACTATTGCGCCTTGGGACTTTTTGTATGAATGAGCTTGGGTCTACTTAGTCTCTATCTCTTCCTTCATGTCGACAAACTGTTTATTGTCATCGTAGAACTCATATTGCAAGAATGCGAGCTTCTGCGACGGAATGACATGAACGCCGAATCCGTACTTCATTTGCCATCTCCGCTTGAGACTCACCACACCTTGATTGATGTAGGCGGCCACGTAGGGATGGACGTGGAGATAAAACTTCTTGATGCCAATCTTGTTGGTTAGTTGGTCAATCTTTCTTTCCAGTTGGTCGGTGAACAGGATGCTCGATTTGATCTTGCCTGTGCCGTTGCATGATGGGCAAGTCTCCTCAACGTTGACATCCATAGCGGGCCTCACTCGCTGCCGGGTAATCTGCATCAGCCCGAACTTACTGAGGGGCAAGATGTTGTGGCGCGCCCTGTCTTTCTGCATATCCTTGCACATGCGCTCGTAGAGCATCTGGCGGTCTTCTGCCAGGTTCATGTCGATAAAGTCGACCACGATGATTCCGCCCATGTCACGCAGCCGCAACTGACGGGCCAGCTCGTCGGCAGCGCCCAAGTTAGTCTCAAGGGCCGTACCCTCTTGTCCTTTCTCGTTCTTGGATCGGTTGCCGCTGTTCACATCCACGACGTGCATGGCTTCGGTGTGCTCAATGATGAGGTATGCCCCATGGGCATAGTTCACCGTTTTGCCAAAGCTCGCCTTAATCTGTTTGGTGACGTTGAAATTGTCAAAGATGGGCACCTTTCCGGTATACTTCTTGACGACACCTGCCTTTTCAGGGGCGATAAGTGCCACATAGTCCTTGACATCCTTATACACTTCCTCATCGTCTACGTAAATGTTCTCATAGCTAGGGTTGAAGAGGTCGCGCAACAAGGCAACGGCCCTTCCGGTCTCCTCGTAGACGAGTTGCGGGCGTTGCTGGGTCTTCTGCACCTTGACGATGGCGTCCTCCCAGCGCTTGGTCAAGATTTTCAGTTCCGCATCCAGTTCGGCCACGCGTTTGCCCTCTGCCACTGTGCGCACGATGACGCCGCAGTTCTTGGGCTTGATGCTGTGGATGAGTTGTTTGAGCCGGGCTCTTTCTTCGCCGCTCTTGATCTTGGATGACACAGACACCTTGTCGCCAAAGGGGATGAGGACAAGGTATCGGCCAGCGAAGCTCAGCTCAGCGGTCAGCCGCGGTCCTTTGGTGGAGATGGGCTCCTTGACTATCTGCACCAGCACCTCCTGTCCGACGGTGAGCGTCTGCTGAATGCTCCCATCCTTCTTCAGGTCGGGTTGGCGAGAGGCCTTGGCAAAGGGGAACAACTTGCGGCGGTCGCTCTGAACTTGCTTCAGATACTTGGCGTACGAATTGAATTGACTTCCTAAATCAAGATAATGCAGGAAAGCGTCGCGCTCGTAGCCAACATCAACAAAGCAGGCGTTGAGGCCCGGCATGAGCTTCTTCACCTTGGCGATGTAGATGTTGCCGACGGAGAAATTGGCAGAGCGTTGCTCGTTTTGGTATTCCACGAGCCGCTTGTCTTCGAGCAGTGCGATGGATATCTCCTGTGGCTTTACATTGATTATTACTTCGCTTGTCATTTCTTGATTTCTTGATTATAAAAAGGGACCCGCCAAAAAGGCACGTCCCTTTTCCAGAACAGTCCTAAAGGGCCTTACTTGCTCTTATGACGGTTCTTACGTAATCTCTTCTTACGCTTATGCGTAGCCATCTTGTGGCCTTTCTTCTTCTTTCCGTTTGGCATAGCTGTTAATGTTTAAAATGTTATTATTGTATAATATAAGAATCGCTTACTCTCCCTTCATCTCGTCTACGAAGGCCTTTGCCGGCTTAAAGCTGGGCAGGTCGTGTGCGGCGATGGTGATAGAAGTCTTCTTGCCAATGTCGCGGGCAGTCTTCGGGGCACGATGCTTGATGATGAAGCTGCCGAAGCCACGCAGGTAGACATTCTCTCTTCTTTCGAGCATACTTTTCTTAACGGTTTGCATAAAGCTCTCGATGACGGCGGACACGTCCTTACGCTGCAGGCCGGTCATGTCGGTAATTTCGTTGATGATCTCTGCTTTTGTCATATACTTGATACTGTCTTATCGGATTATTGTTCCTTAATTTTACTTTCTGTTATCTTTCGGACTGCAAATATACATGTTTTTCGTGGGATGGAGAAAAGAATTGATGTTTTTTTCTTGGAAATTGATGTTTTTCTTGATAGAAGTGCCTAACATTCAATTCCTTAACCTTGTTTTTGGCCTGTTTGGGGCGACGCGACGGCTGGCAAGCGTTTTCGATTTGTAAGGATATATGCTCACCGCAAGCCCATGTGTGTCAAGTCATTGAGACGCTGACAGGGCCTGCGGCCAGGGTAGCCGGAGACGCTACAGGTCCATGCTCCACTTCACCAGCCATTCACGGGGGCGCAGACGGGTGACCTGGTACGTCTCGATGGTGTTTCCGAGAGTGCGCTGCTCAAAGTCAGACGTGCCGACGAGGTTGTTGGCCGAGAGGGCGAGCTCCCAGCGCTTGGCCTTATAGCTCAGGGCAAGATCCAGGAAATAACTGTTTGCCACGCCGTCATAGTTGGAGTGGAAGAACTGGTTCTTGGCGCTCAGCATCCATCCGCTGCCCGGAAAGATATGAACGTCGAGGTCGTGTTCCCAATCGCTCGTGCCGCCCGCCGAAAGGGCGGGTACGGTCCGGTTCTTCTGCTTGTTGAAATTCACATTCGACCGGCCCTCGACGGAAAGGATCCGCACTGGGCGCAAAGAATAATGAAGCGCGATGGAAGTGACGCTCATCTGGGCGTCGTCCTCCTGGTCCGACACCAGCAGGGCATAATCCGTCGTGAGGTGTGAGACACCCAAGGAGATGACTGTCTTGGCCCATCCGAACGTCTTGCTGACGTGTCCTGCCAGTCCCTTGGTCTGCGTGGCGTGTTGCCTGTCCGAGGCCGTTGTCCTGTAGACGTTGCCATCCAGCGTGCTCTCATAGAGGATGTTGCCCGACGTGCAGTCGTATGTGGGACTGACATGAAAGAACAAGCCCAATACAGGATTGGCATACTTGTAAGCGGCTGCCGCCCGGAAAGCGTGGGTCACGCCGGTCCTGCCCCGATTGGCGGTCTGTGTGCGATAGGTCGTGAAGATGAGGGAGTCATAGATGGCCCGGGCTGTCAGCGGCGTGTTGGCATAGGCCACATTCGCGGAAAATTGCGAGACGACGGAGGCCTTCCAGTTCCAGGTGAGAGAAGGGTCCACCCACAGGTGGCTGTCGCTGGAGCCATGGTAAGACTGATGGGCATAGCTCAACTGAGACTTGACCTCTACCCGCTGTTTTCCGAAAGCGAACGACATCGAAGGCGTCCAGTATGCGCGTAGCAACCTGTAGGTGTTTTCTTTTGGGGATTCCTCTCCCATTGCCACGGCTATACTTTGGCGGTCATAGTTGATGCCCACCTCATTGCCAAGGTAGTGTTGTCCGATTTTCAGTTTGTATAGGAGAGCATTTTGGGCTGTGAAGTTCCCGAGGTTGAGCTGTTCGGTCATCCTGTTGATGGTGAGCAACTGCCCGGGAAGATCATGGTAAGACCAATAACTATCGAGATGATAGACATTATTTCTTGAGGTGGTATGCGATATTTGTAAGTTCTCCGTGACACTACGCCTGCGCGGCTTCACCATCAGGTCGGTCTCCTGCCCATTACAGTCCAGTCGTCCGATGCTCTTGTCGAAGTCCACATAGCCTTTCAGGTTGTTACGGACAAAGCTCTTGGCGCCATTGTACTGGTAATTGGCCTCGGCTTTCCATTCGCTTCTCGTGTTGCGTACTTGCCTGTCCTCCATGATGACGGGCAAGTCGGCAAGGGTGAGATAGGTGGAAGCGTTGTAGTCTTGCAGGTCCGTCCTGTCCATGAAACCGTCTGCTTGCAGTCGCAACTCCGAATCTCGCCCCATCTTCCACAGCCAGTTGCCCGCCACCAGGTGACTGTGGTTGAAGGTGTATCGGCTCTCGGCAAGGTCGGGTGCCTCCTGCGACATCATGGAGAGAAGGCCCGACTCCGTGTCTGTCCTTCCCTTGAGCAAGGCCGCAAGGTCGAGCACCTCGTTGTCAAGCGGCTTGCCCACATCATTGTTCTTATACATCATCAGCGCTTGGCGTTTCTTGTCGAAGCGCATCCCCATCAGACGGCAGTCGTAAAGGAAATCGTCACCATAGCCCACCCCGATATCAGCCGTGCCCGTCCAGATGGCCTTGGCGTCATCTTTTAGCACCAGGTTGAGAGCCGCCTGGTCGCTGAAAGAAACACCACGCAAGGACTTCACTGGCTGGTGGTTTTCGAGCACTTGCACACTCTTCACCTTGTCGGCGGAGATGTTTTGGTTGGCCACACCATATTGTGAGCCCATCAAGTCGAGGCCCTCAATATAAAACTTGTTGATGGCTTTGCCTTGATACTCTATCTTGCCGTCCGCCTTGACCTCGATGCCAGGCATCTTAGCTATCACATCGGCTATGCTGCGGTCTTGTGCCTGCTTGAATCCGGCCACACTATACGTGAGCGTGTCGCCTGCGGCTTGGATGCGGTGCGCGTTCACGTTCACTTCTCGCAGGAGAAAGCTGCCTTCCTTGAGGGTGATGGTCATGCCATCCTTGAATGCAGAAAAGGGGAACGTCTGTTTCTGATAGCCTACGAAATTGACATTGATTTCCTGCGCCGACGCTCCCTCGGGAATGTCCAGCTTGTAGCGTCCGTCCTCTTTTGCGATGGCATAAGCTACGACACGTCCCTCCTTGCCCGACGCGACAAGGGTCGCGCCCGGCACTGGATCGCCCTTTTCACACATGACCTTGCCTGTAAAGATTTGGGCGAAGGCAGAAAGATGCAAGAATAGTGTTAGCAGGAGAACGCTATACCTCATTCCTTATCGAAGAAGTTTTTCTTGGGCAACGCCTGGTCTGAAATGTCATTGCCCTTGTCGTCTGTGATGACGGTTGAGCCCGCATCTGCGTCATAGCCTCCTTGGTTCAGCACGCGATTGACTATCTGACGTTGGCTCAAGCCGCTTGATTCTGTCCGCATCTGCAGGTAACGTTTGCGCGTGCATTTCTGGGCATTCTTGTCTTGAAAGAGCGAAACGGACACGTTGTCCTTCGCCTTTTCCACTCCTGCGAGGGTGAAACGGAAGCATCCCTCCATATCGTAAGCGGAAAGTATCAAGCCTGGCAGACCACCCAAGAGGTAGGGACCGTAACTGAGGGGCACCTCCGTGGTGTACCAGACTATCCAAGTCCGCCCGTAAAGTGTGCCCTGGGCCTGCCGGCACTCGTAGCTGCTGATGTTCCGGGTGCTGTCGGAGAGTTGCCAAGCGATCTGCGGCATGGGCTCCACATACTTCAATTCAGAACTCAAGATGGTGTTCTGATAGGTGTATTTGCCCGTTTCGGGACTTCCCAAAAGTATTTGCAGACTGTTCCTATTGGGGTATTTTTTGGCCAGCGCATCCATCAGGTCCAATGCTCCGATGGGGTCGCCCTTTACACTGGAATGGGCCAGTTCTTGGTTGAACTTCCGATAATTTTCATTGTAAAAGACCGCAGTCTTCTTGCCTATGTCGAGGCTCCATCTGTAAAGCGTAGCGTTGCCCACTGGACTTTTGGCTTCACAATCATAGGTGACATGATAAAGGGCTGGTTCTTGAGCAAATAATTTAATTGACATAAGAATAGCCAAAATAATAAATAGATTCTTTTTCATAGAGTGTAGAATCAAAAAGGAAAAGAGAGCTTAGCCAAAATACCAAGGCGCCTCTAATGC
>CAVIOP010000141.1:0-7650 GCA_963644485.1 bacterium
TTACAATAAATCTTCGCAAACGTTTTACCTGTCGAATTTTCAAATTTACGCAAACGGGAATCTCTATGAATTATTCAGGTTAGAAAATAACTCCCCCAGTCCGCAGTATCACTACTCTGACTGGGGGCTCTTTAACCTTTTAAAAACTAACCTTAACCTATTGAAATAAATCTATTCTGCAAAAATATATCATTTCTCACTGCATCTTGTCAATTATTCGGTAAAATTTAAAAATATTTTATCCCCTACCATTTCTCTTCTTCTTTTTCACTGTGTGGCACACCTTTTGCAATATCTATCAAAAAAATAACAAATCCAAAAAACACAACCACCATGCAGAAAGGCAATATCGGGGTTACGACCGAGAACATATTCCCCGTCATCAAAAAGTTTCTCTATTCAGACCACGAGATTTTCCTCCGCGAAATGATCAGCAACGCCGTAGACGCCACGCAGAAACTGAAGACCCTGGCGCAGAAAGGCGACTTCAAAGGTGACCTTGGCGACTTGACCGTCCGCGTGACACTGGACAAGGACGCCAAGACTCTGACTGTCAGTGACCACGGCATCGGCATGACCGAAGAGGAAATCGACAAATACATCAATCAGATAGCCTTCTCGGGCGTCACCGACTTCCTCGACAAATACAAGGATGAGGCCAACGCCATCATCGGCCACTTCGGCCTCGGCTTCTACTCGTCGTTCATGGTCAGCGACAAAGTGGAAATCGTGACCCGGAGCTACAAGGACGGCGCCAAGGCCATCCGCTGGAGCTGCGACGGCTCGCCTTCATTCACCATCGACGATGCCGAAAAGGACGGCCGAGGCTCCGACATCATCCTGCACATCTCCGACGACTGCAAGGATTTCCTTGAGAAGGCGCGCATTGAGCAGCTGCTCAACAAGTATTGTAAGTTTATGGCCGTACCCGTCGCCTTCGGAAAGAAGACCGAGTGGAAGGATGGCAAGCAGGTGGAGACCGACGAAGACAACGTCATCAACAACGTGGAGCCATTGTGGACCAAGACACCCTCAACGCTGAAAGACGAAGACTACAAGAATTTCTACCGCACCCTCTACCCCATGCAGGACGAGCCCCTGTTCTGGATACACCTCAACGTTGACTACCCGTTCCACCTGACGGGCATACTCTATTTCCCCCGTACGCACAGCAACATCGACCTGCAGCGCAACAAGATACAGCTCTACTGCAACCAGGTGTTCGTAACCGACCAGGTGGAAGGCATCGTGCCCGACTTCCTGACCCTGCTCCACGGTGTCATCGACTCGCCCGACATACCGCTCAACGTAAGCCGCAGCTACCTGCAGAGTGATGCCAACGTCAAGAAGATTTCCACCTACATCACCAAGAAGGTAGCCGACCGCCTGCAGCAAACCTTTAAGGAGGATCGCAAAGACTACGAAAGCAAGTGGGACGACCTGAAGATTTTCATCAACTATGGTATGCTCTCGCAAGATGATTTCTACGACCGTGCCAAGGATTTCGCACTTCTCAAGGACATCGACGGCAAGTGCTTTACCTTCGAGGAATACCAAACTCTCATCAAGGACAACCAGACCGACAAGAACGGCGAGCTCGTCTACCTCTACGCCACCAACAAAGACGACCAGTACTCATACATCAAGTCAGCCGAAGACAAGGGCTACAGCGTACTCTTGCTTGACGGACAGCTCGACGTGCCTATGGTCTCAATGCTGGAGAACAAGTTTGAGAAAAGCCATTTCGCACGTGTCGACGCCGACATCATCAGCCGCCTCATCGTCAAGGACGACAAGAAGGAAGAGACCATCAAGGGCGACGACCGTGACAATCTGTCAGAAGTATTCCGTTCACAGATGCCACAAATGGACAAAGCCCAGTTCAACGTGGACATCGAGTCGCTCGGCGAGAACGCTCAACCCGTTATCATTACCGAGAGCGAATACATGCGCCGCATGAAGGAGATGAGCCACTTCCAACCCGGCATGAGTTTCTACGGACAGATGCCCGACACCTATACCATTGTGCTCAACGCCGACCATAAGCTTGTCAAGGAGGTACTCGAAGACACCCGCAAAGCCACCGAAGAGGCGCTTGTGCCCGTGATGGGTGAGCTCAAGGGCCTGTCAGCACGGCTCGCCGCCCTGCACCAGGGACAAAGCGGCAAGAAACCCGAAGACATCACCCAAGAGGAGAAGGACGACGTTCAGAAGACAGAGAAAGCTATCGACGAGCAACGCAACAAGAAAAACCAGATCCTTGGTGACTACGCCAAGGGCAACAACGTGGTGCATCAACTGCTCGACCTGGCCCTCCTGCAGAACGGCATGCTCAAAGGAGAAGCCCTCGACAAGTTCCTCAAGCGCTCAGTAGAAATGATCGGATGACCCGCAAGGAACGATACGAGCACATCCTCGACACCTTCAGAGCCAGGCAACCCCACGTGACGACAGAGCTGCTGTTCGCCTCGGCGTTTCAGTTGCTCGTCGCCACCGTGTTGTCTGCACAATGCACCGACAAACGAGTCAACCAGGTGACGCCTGGACTTTTCCAGCGATACCCCGATGCCCCGCGCATGGCAACGGCTTCGGCCGAAGACGTGCTGGAGCACATCCGGTCGGTCAGCTACCCCAACGCCAAGGCCCGCCATCTCGTGGAGATGGCCCGCATACTGGTCGACCAGTATGGCGGAGAGGTGCCCGAAAGCCACACCGAACTGGTCAAGCTGCCCGGCGTAGGACAGAAGACGGCGAACGTCGTGGAGGCCGTATGGTTCGGACACGCCACGATAGCCGTGGACACCCACGTCTTCCGCGTGGCCCACAGGCTGGGACTGGTACCCAAGGACGCCACCACGCCACTCAAAGTGGAAGCCTGCCTCATGCGCCACATACCTAAGGACGACATTCCCAATGCCCATCATTGGCTCCTACTGCACGGCCGCTACGTGTGTAAGAGCGCCAAGCCGCTCTGCACCCGTTGTCCGTTCAATGATTTTTGCCCCAAGTTGCTGGAGGGAAGCAAGCTTTAAGGCCACTTTCCGCCAGCAGCCCTAGGAGCTTTTTTATTTTCCCTATACACACCATCCAGAAACATGGACACGACACTCTTATTCCGCTTTCTCCGTCAGATAGCAGCCCACAACAACACAGACTGGTTTCACGCTCACAAACCCGAATACCTGCAGGCCAAGCAGACCTTTGAGCAAGGCATCACGGAAGCCATCACGCGCATTGCCGCTTTCGACGGCTCCATAGCCCACCTCACCCCCAAGGACTGCTGCTACCGGTTCAACCGGGACATACGCTTCTCCAATGATAAAAGCCCCTACAAACGCCACTTTGGCGCCTTCATCTCCGCCCACGGCAAGAAAGGGCTCCACGGTGGTTACTACATCCACTTGCAGCCTGGCCATTGCCTGTTGGCCGTAGGTACCTACTGGCTCCCCACCAATATCCTCACAGCCATGCGCAACGAGATCATGGGCAACATCGACCAATGGAGGGCGTGCGTGGAGAGCAAGGTTTTCGTTGACACCTTCGGCAGACCCAACGAGGGATATTGGAACGACGAGGACGACAGCACGACCGAACAAGGCTTCGGCATAACCCACCTCAAAAAAGCTCCACGAGACTTCCCGGCCGACTATGAGTACATCCACTACCTGAAAATGAAGGACTATTGCTGCTGGAAAAGGGTGAGCGACGACTTTTTCGGACAGCCCGACTGGATGGAGCAGATGACCAGCATATTCCAAGTGGCCAAGCCCATGATGGATTTCACCAACAGCGTCATCGACGACTACGAATAGGCCCGCAAGACTTCCGCCATACGCCAAAGGCGGGAGGAATCTGAATAAAGGACCCAAAATGCAGAAATATTAAAAAAAGTATCTGAAAAATTTGGAAGTTCCAATTTTTACCACTACCTTTGCACTCGCTTAAACAAAGAGGCTCCGTAGCTCAACTGAATAGAGCATCTGACTACGGATCAGAAGGTTCCGGGTTTGAATCCCAGCGGAGTCACATAAGGTTATGAGGGTTTTACATTACGTAAAACCCTCATTTTTTATATAGTTCAATATCAGCAACCTAACTGATTTTTGGACTTGCTGTAATGAGGGTTTTACTGATATCTAACAACACGGCGAGAAACCCATAGCTTGGAGATTCCCGCCGTGTTGTGATGGTTATGGCAGAGTTTACTTGACCTTCATGTTGGGCAAGTGGAACTCGTAAATCTTGTCGAAATAGTCCTTCACCCTGTTGACCTCCAGGAAGGTAGTGCCCCCACCCTCTCCAAACGATCCGGAAAGATAGGCTATCTTGTCCTCCGACTTGATATAGCCCTTCTGCTTGAGCATGCGCAGCGCAGCTGTGAACATATGATCGGGACTGACGTGCTCCTTCTGGAAAACAGGTATCACGCCATAAGACAAATTGAGCCAGCGCTGCGTCTTCTCCCTGTAGCATATGGCAAGGACTGGCTTGGGTCCACGGAAAGCAGCCAAGTTGCGCGCCGTCTCGCCTGTCTCTGAGTCGGTGATGATGCCCGACACGCCCAGCAGGCGCGTGGAGTCGATGGCCGCATGGGCCAAAAACTCGCGCTGCGAGCAGTTGTCGCTGAGTGGTATCTCGTCCTGATGGCCAAAGTTCAGACGGTCCTTCTCTGCCTGCTCGGCGATTGCCGCCATGGTCTGCACAGCCTCCAGGGGATACTTTCCGCTGGCCGTCTCGCCGCTCAGCATCAACGCATCGGTATTCGAATAGATAGCGTTGGCAATATCGGTAACCTCAGCACGCGTCGGTCTGGGGTTCTCTATCATGGTGTGGAGCATCTGCGTAGCCACGATGACCGGTTTCTTCTTCTGCACACACTTGCGGATGATCATGCGCTGTATGCCCGGTATCTTCTCGATGGGCACTTCTATTCCCAGGTCTCCACGCGCCACCATTATGCCGTAGCTGGCGTCTATGATCTCGTCTATGTTGTCGACACCTTCCTGGTTCTCTATCTTCGAGATGATCTTGATGTCGGAGTGATGCTCGTCAAGGATGTCCTGAACCGCCTTCACATCAGCCGCCGACCTCACGAAGCTATGGGCTATGAAGTCGATATTCTCGTCGATGGCCAGCAGGATGTTGTGTTTGTCCTTCTCGGTGAGGGCGGGCAGGTCGATGTGCTCGCCCGGTACGTTAACACTCTTGTGGGCACCCAGCACGCCATCATTCTGCATGGTGGCGTAGACCGTGGGCCCCACAATATCCATTATCTGCATGTCGAGCAAGCCGTCATCAATCAAGATATGGTCGCCCACCTTGACATCCCGCGCAAAATCGGCATAGTTCACGTTGATGATGTCGTGGGTGGTATCCATCTCCGGACGACCGAAAACCTTCACCACATCACCCGTCTTGTAGCTGATTTTATCCTTGACGTCTGTCGTGCGGACCTCCGGGCCCTTCGTGTCTATGAGGATGCCTATATGCGGCGATACTGTACGCACATTGCGAATGATATTGCGGATGCCATCCTGAGAAGCGTGAGCCGTGTTCATCCTGACTACATTCATGCCTGCGAAGAACAACTTGCGCAGAAAATCCACATCACAACGGCGATCGCTGACGGAACATACAATCTTTGTCTGTTTCATAATTTTAATCCATTTTGAGCATTTGCAAAGTTACTTGTTTTTTTTGGATTTCCCGCTCCCACAGTGACATAAAATAACCTACGCAAAGGTTTACGTGGAATTTTACATGCAGCCGTCTGCCCACCTTTCAGATTATTATTAACTTTGCCGTCAATATAACGAACTATTACACCATATTCCATCATGAAAGAACTGAAAGCACTGAACCGCCGCACCGCTCCCAAGAGTGCGATGCCAGAAAGAATCATCCAGTTCGGCGAAGGCAATTTCCTTCGCGCATTTGTCGACTGGATCATTTTCAACATGGACCAGAAGACCGACTTCAACTCGAGCGTGGTCGTCGTGCAGCCCATCGCCCACGGCATGGTCGACTGGCTCAACGGCCAGGACTGCCTCTACCATGTGAACCTGCAGGGCAAGGAGAACGGAACTCCCGTCAACTCGCTCACGCGCATTGACGTCATCAGCCGTGCCCTCAACCCCTACACGCAGTTCCAGGCTTTCCTGGCGCTCGCCGAGCAGCCCGAGATGCGGTTCGTCATCTCCAACACCACCGAGGCGGGCATAGCCTTCGATCCGGCCTGCCGGCTGGCCGATGCGCCTGCCTCCAGCTATCCCGGCAAGCTCGTGCAACTACTGTTCCACCGTTACCAGTACTTCGGAGGCGACCCCAGCAAGGGCATGATTATCATGCCTTGCGAGCTCATCTTCCTCAACGGACACCACCTGAAAGAGTGCATCTACCAGTACATCGAACTGTGGAAAGACGACATGGGCGACAGCTACGAGGGCTTCAAGGCGTGGTTTACAAACCATTGTTACGTCTGCGCCACGCTCGTAGACCGCATCGTGCCGGGTTTCCCCCGCGATACCATACGCGACATCCAGCAGAAAATCTGCTACAAGGACAATCTCGTGGTGAAGGCGGAGAGTTTCCACCTCTGGGTCATCGAGAAGGCGGAGAACATGACCGTCGACCAGCTGAAGGAAGAGTTTCCGGCCGAGAAGGCTGGCCTGCACGTGCTCATCACCGACAACGAGAAGCCCTACCACGCCCGCAAGGTGACCCTGCTCAACGGCCCCCACACGGTGCTGTCGCCCGTGGCCTTCCTCAGCGGCGTAGACATCGTGCGCGATGCCTGCGAGCATCCCGTCATAGGCAGATACATCCACAAAGTGCAGTTCGATGAACTCATGCAGACACTCGACCTGCCACTCGACGAGTGCAGCCAGTTTGCCAATGACGTGCTGGAGCGTTTCGAGAACCCCTTTGTCGACCACCAGGTCACATCCATCATGCTCAACAGCTTCCCGAAGTATGAGACACGCGACCTGCCTGGCATCAAGACCTATCTCAAACGAAAAGGCAAGTTGCCCGAGGGACTGGTGTTTGGCCTGGCCGCTATCATTACCTACTATAAAGGCGGAAAACGCGCCGACGGCACACCTGTCATCCCCAACGACGACCCGAAGATCACAGATCGTCTGACACAGCTATGGGCAACGCGAGACACACAGGCTGTGGCCGAGGGCGTGCTGGCATTCGATTATGTGTGGCACGAAGACCTCAATCAGACCGTGCCCGGTCTCTGCAGCATGGTGAAGGGCTATCTCGACCTCATACAGGAGAAGGGCATGCTGGAGGCCGTGAAGACCATCCTCGACTAACCTGGCGGCATACGCAAGCCGCAAGGGCCGTATGTCTTGGTTTTGGTCAGAATCCACATCACGGAGAACTGCCAAAATAGAAATCCGAAAAGACCAACCTGCCGACAATCAAAGAAAATTATTGCTGTCCGGTAGCTCAAAAGAGCATAAATACCCAGCCCGAAGCATAGTAAAACCGTGCTTCGGGCTTTGTTATTTGAATATGGCTGTCCGGTAAAAACCATGCAAATGGCAAGTCCCGTAGGTGCCGAGCAACGACACCGAGGGTCTTGGGATGTCAAAAAGACGGACAATCTATATGCTAAAAATGGGCTTGAAAGTCAGCAAC
>CAVIOP010000142.1:0-7430 GCA_963644485.1 bacterium
AAAACGACCGCAAAACGACCGAAAAACGACCGCAAATGAATAGCCCTCATTCCTGCCTGACGTGCATCCATTTCCACACCAACGGCTACGTCGCCATTTGCGGCGCACACGTCGGCCACAGGCATGTAGACGATGACCTCTGCCTGGTATGCACGGCATACGAATCGAAAAAGAGATAAAGTAACCCAAGCACGAGTATGATAACAAACACCAAGAAATGGAACGAACGCAAAATAATCATCTCGCTCGTTTCCGATGACCCCAACGTCGGCTTCACCATCACTCCCGATGGCCGCCTCGTCGGCAACTGCCACATCGAGCGCCAGCCGCGGCAGTACCGCCACACCAACCCTACCCATTATGCACGGCGCACAAAGAAAGGAGGCCGCAGATGAAACGGAGAAAAGCCAAGAGGCAAAGAAAACGTTTCATGAAGGATGCCTCCCAAGTCTGCCACTCCTTTGGCCCTGCAGACGAGATGACGCTCACCCGCGAAGAGCGTGAACGCCTGGCCTGCATTCCCGACATGGAAGCCATCAACAACACGGCCTGGCAACTGCTGCACCCCAAGGAGCCTAAAGCCGATGCCGACGGCAATATAGATATGGCCAAATACTTCGGCGGATACATGAACCTGTTTAGCACTTCAGACAAATGATGATAATCCTTTCGCAAATATTGAAAAGCAAGCCATGCGGGTACCCTCTGTGGTCGCCCGTTTATGGCGAGTGCAGTTTGATTGGCGTGACCGATGTTGTCCGCGACGGCAAATGCGCATGGATGCAGGAGCACGGATACCCGGTTATACTGATAAACCCGAAGAAAACAAACTTCCCCGAGTATGTTGACCCATACGGCAGAATCAGTCCTTATGGCGAGTGCATCCTGTTTCCGTTGAACGCCAAAGACAAATATATAGACGGTGCGAGCGTCGACTGGATCGACGAAGAATGCCATTTTGAATCGCCCAAGGGCATTGACAAGTTGATTACTTACGACCCGCCGATAGAAACTTCTGTAAAGAGTGAGCGTTTCGATTCCTACCATCTCACAGTCGAGGACAAGGAAAGCCTTGTAGCAAGAAATGGACCGTGGCGGGTGTTCAAGCACGTCGCTCGCTGGGTGTATGACAATGAGCCTGACAGAACCTACACGTCTTACCTCATCCTCAAGAATGACGGAGAGAAATTTACCGGCCATGTCTATGATACAATGGAGAAGGCAATACATTTTGTGGAGTTTTCGTGCGGAAAGAACGAGTAGGCGAAAAATCTTATTGCGAATAAAGAATAATGAAAATTGGACTGATAGACGTGGACGGACACCACGACAAGAAGAAATGGGGCAGCACATCTTACCCCAATATCGCGCTCGGCAAGATTGCGAGGTACCACACTATGATAGGTGATAGGGTAGAGTGGGCGATGCCTATCGACCTGTTCTGTCATGAACACTACGACATCATCTACGCCAGCAAGGTGTTTAATTTCTCGCCGGACGTAGACTTTCGGCAATACTCCTGCGACAAACTCGTCAAAGGCGGCACGGGGTATGATATTCATTCGCGTCTACCGGGCGAGATAGACAAACTGCAACCGCTATATGAATTGTTTCCATGGGTGCAGAAGAATACGGCATTCGGATTCCTCACCCGTGGTTGCCCCAACAAATGTTTTTGGTGTGTGGTGCCGAAGAAAGAAGGACATATCCATCCCTATATGGACGTGGATGAGATAGCCATCGATGGGCGCAACCACCTCGTGCTAATGGACAACAATATCCTTGCCGCCGGAGACTATGCCAAAGAGCAACTGCGGAAAATCATCGACCGCGGGTATTACATCGACTTCAATCAGGCAATGGATGCCCGCCTCGTCACCGAGGAATATGCCGAACTGCTTGGCCGCTGTAAATGGATAAACGGACGCATACGTTTTGGTTGCGACACTACCGCACAAATCGCACATTGTGATAGGGCTATGGAAATGATAACGCGGAATGGATTTTGGGGCGAATACTTCCTGTACACAATGGTTGGTGGCAAGAACGACCTCAACGAATGCTACGACCGCATTCACTACTGGTGGCAACGCTTGCAGGACTTCCGCCATGGCGACCATTCCCGCCGCCCCGTGTATGCCTACGCCCAGCCATACCGTGATCCGACTAACCCCAACCACAATATACCCAAGTGGCAGAAGGATATGGCACAATGGTGCAACAAGCGGATGATATTCTGCAAGTGCGATTTCAAGGATTTTTCGCCAAGGAAGAACTTTACTTGCGGGGAATACTTCAACAACGATACAAGATGTGTTAATCTATTGAGTGAATAAAAGGTATCGGCATCAAGACAATAACCAACAAACAAATAATGAAAATGAATGGGAAAAATACTATTACGAACGGAACAAAACAATATCCCCAATGGATACGCATCACCGATGACGACTTCGATGTGGACTTCAGTAAACCCGTAATCATCTTTACCGATGAAGGAAGCCTTTTCGCAGTTTCCGACATCGACGACATGAACGATTATACTGATGATGAATCTTTTTACGACCGCAACAATAAATGCCTCACAGAAGAAGGCAAAGACTTGTTTCGGTCTTGGTTTATCCGATACATCTATGCAGATGACGATTTTATGGAAATGGCGAAACGTGAAGCCACCGACGACTACCATGCCGCGATGAGCGATGAAAAACTGCCCGAAAGATTCGTGCAGTTTGAGAACGGAGAATGGAATGTGCTTGACTATTTCGATTTCGACAGCAGCAAGACGACCGTAAAACGACCGCAAAACGACCGAAAAACGACCGCAAATGAATAGCCCTCATTCCTGCCTGACGTGCATCCATTTCCACACCAACGGCTACGTCGCCATTTGCGGCGCACACGTCGGCCACAGGCATGTAGACGATGACCTCTGCCTGGTATGCACGGCATACGAATCGAAAAAGAGATAAAGTAACCCAAGCACGAGTATGATAACAAACACCAAGAAATGGAACGAACGCAAAATAATCATCTCGCTCGTTTCCGATGACCCCAACGTCGGCTTCACCATCACTCCCGATGGCCGCCTCGTCGGCAACTGCCACATCGAGCGCCAGCCGCGGCAGTACCGCCACACCAACCCTACCCATTATGCACGGCGCACAAAGAAAGGAGGCCGCAGATGAAACGGAGAAAAGCCAAGAGGCAAAGAAAACGTTTCATGAAGGATGCCTCCCAAGTCTGCCACTCCTTTGGCCCTGCAGACGAGATGACGCTCACCCGCGAAGAGCGTGAACGCCTGGCCTGCATTCCCGACATGGAAGCCATCAACAACACGGCCTGGCAACTGCTGCACCCCAAGGAGCCTAAAGCCGATGCCGACGGCAATATAGATATGGCCAAATACTTCGGCGGTTTCATGACAATGCTCAATACTCTAAACAAGCAATGATAAATGACTGACCGCAAATACCTGGGATGGGTGCGCGACTCGCTGGGTCGTGTGGTGAGCCGGCCCGTAAAAGAAGTGGCTAATACCGTAACCACTATGTGTGGCGGCGGCCATACCGACCCGATTGACGGAATGGGCAATACCACGCCCTATGTGCTCTATGTGTATGAATAGCACCGCGCTCCTTTGTCCGCCCCAATTCTGGCCGATTGAGTACCTTTGCATTCAAGAAACGCGTACAAAGAGGACAAACCTCATACCATTGCTGAAAGCATATAGATATATCTATTCATACCAAATAGAAGTATCTATTGCCTCACGATAGAAGTATCTGTTTGTTTTCGGGCATACGCTGAATTATCAACTCTTTAATATCATTTCGCTCTATGGCAATGACATTAAAACTTTCCAAGACGAAGGCCTACAACCCTTCTACCAAGAAGCAGGGCTTTCGCACCACCGTCAAGTCCAACGGCAAGGCAGACATGGACTCGCTCGTAACGTCTGCAAGTAAAAACACCACCATGCACAAGGCTGAGTTGCAGATGGCCTTCACGCTGATGCTCGACGCTATCAAGGAGAACCTTGAGAACGGCAACATCGTAGAGTTGAAGGGCATCGGCAACATCGCCTTCTCGTGCAGCGGTGCCTGGACCGAGACTGCCGACGAGCAGACCAGTGTGGAGCACAAAATCGGTGTGGCCTTCTTCCCCTCGCAGGAGGTGCAGGCTGCCGTAGCCACGGCCAAGACCTCATGGAGCAAGGCCACCGACGATGCCGCCGACAGCGACTCTGCCCAGTCCGGCGGCGGTTCGTCGTCATCCCAAGGTTCCGACACTGATCTCGAAGGCTGATGGCAATGATGCAACTCCTGATTCAGGGCCTCCGCGCAGAATACGAGGCCCTGGACAGGGTGCTTAACGAGGGCTTCGAGCGCAGCAGCCTCTCCGCCGAAGACGTGGAGAATGCCTACTCGGCCCTCGACAGCATCCTCGAAAAACTCATCCTCTCGTCATCTTCCTACCATGGCATGACATCGGGACTGGAAATCTCCCACAACCTTGCGCTCGACATGCAGTATGTATTGGGCCACTTGTCGGAACCCGAAATGCGCCAGCGTGAAGAGTGGCACTGGCATAGGTGTGAGGAACAGGAATGGATGGAAAACGAAAAAACGAATCAACAACAAAATAAAGAATGAAGAAGAAAATCATTTGGGCAGCTGTGGCCATAGTGGCCATTCTGCTCATCCTTGTGGCGGTCCTCACGGGGCACCATGCCTACAAGAAGACAGGCTACCAGAGGCAGGCCACCGAGCAGCGCCTCACGTTCAGCAATCTGGACCACGACATCTATGTGTCGGACGATACGCTCACCGTGCTCTGCAACGAGAAGATGACGGGATGGAGCCCATCCTGCGGCCCATCGCCTGCCGGCTGGCCCATGGCCTTTCCGTATGAGTGGGAGGTGGTGCTGGCAGAGAGCAACCAGTTTTACTTTGCCCGTCTCATCTTCCACGAGTATGTGCTGTGGATGTCGTTTGACTATCCCTATGCGCTCTGCAAGATACCCAAGTGCCGTACCACTGGAGACTGGGCCACTAATCTCAACCACCGCTATTCTGCCCTGTGGAACGTTACGGAGCAGTTTGAGCACGGCTGGAACAAACCCAACTGCATTCTCAATCCGCAAATCTACAATATCAACGGCCACAAAGTGCATTTCGCCAACGATACGTTTGCGTATGAAAAGTACATCGTGGTGCATGATGCGGATTTTCCGTGGTAGGAATGGCAGAAATTTCTTTCTGCACAGACACCATTAAGAAGCAAAATTTACTTTACTCATGTTAAAAGGTTAAACAATAAAGAGGGGCAGACGTTGTGATAACGTTTGCCCCTCGCTCTGTTTTCGTGTTATTCGTTGACGGGATAAAAAAACCGTCCGCAGACTTATCTCCCGTCCGGCATACAGAACCATCCGCGGCTTCCGCGGAAGTACTTGCAGCCTAAGAACAGGGAGTCGAAGGCATCGGTGAAGTCGGTGCGCTGCTGCAGGGGCAGGTTATCCTCGGTCTCAGGACGCTTCTCGCCCGACTTGTCTTTCTTGAAGCCCTTGTAGGATATGGACACCTCGCACAGTTGCAGGGCGATGATGAGGTCGGGATTGTTGGGCTGGTTGATGCGTATGCCGGGATAGTCGAGGTGGGCCAGACAGTCGTTGATAATCTTGTGTTTAATCTCGTGCTTCTCCGGCACGCCCATGTCGATGCCGTTCACGGTCCATCCGGCACGCTCCAGTTCGTCAATCACCGTCATGTAGAACCTCTCGTCTGAGGAAGCATACGAGGCTCCCTGCTTGGCTGTGGAATCGTAGAAGTAGGTTACGTCGCGGCAGACGGCACGCTTGGGTCGGTAATACTCGGAGAAGTCGCGGATGAGATCGCGCAACTTGCGCTCGTTCTTCACGTAGAAACTCTTGATGACGTTCACGCATTCCATTCCGTCCCTTTCGTACACCTGACCCACCACCAGGGTGTTGATATTGGCATTGTAGTCGAGGGCTATGTAGAGCGGCAGGTCGGGCCGGCAGTCGGCATCCATGCGGCAGTCGTTGCGCTCGGAGAGTTCCTGCAGGTCGGGCTGGTAGGTCTCGCTCTTTATCCTCTGTCCGCCTATCACGCCCTCGGCCTTCACCGTGCGGAAATGGGCCTGGCTGAGCGGGTCCACCTCGTCGGGAATGTAGCCATGCACGTGGTCGATGTCGAGGTTGCTGTAAAAGCCGTCGTTGCTCTTCTGCATCTTCACGTTCATGATGCTCACCATGAAGGTGTATGCCGGAAGGTCGCGCTTCATCTGCCGTATGTAGTCCTCGCCTAAGATGTCGATGTTCTCAAGCGTGGATGCACGGCGCACCACGAATGCCGACCGGCGCAACTCGCGCAGATAGCCCTTGTTGAATTTCTCCGACCGCAGAAACATCTGCATCTCGAAGTCCTCCTCAGGCGTGATGAGATATTCGTAGTCGTAGATGAGTTCGGCATCGTCCTGCTCGATGAGCTTATAGTTTACTGCCATGTTTATCATTCCCTTGGTGACGTGCTGGCCGTGATTGGGCATGATGCGGAATTGCCCCTCGTGCTTCATCATCTTCAGGGCAATGGCTCGCATTATCAATCTTTGGTCACTCCCAACAACGTGTATGGAGTGACCCGACTTTTTGGCGTTATAGAGCAAATCATTATAGTGAATGACCTTATTCGCATAGTCCTCTAACTGGTCCTGTACCCATCGGTAAGTTTTGCCCTTAAACTGTCCCGTCTCTATTTCGAGGTCGAGTTTGTCCTCTTCCTTCTCCAGCCAGCTGCCCTTGGTGGTGAGCGAGGCGTCGCTCACGTAGCGGGTGCTCTTGTAGAGTGGGTTGTAGTCGGTAAAGTTGATGTCGCCCATAGGGTGTGTTTGGCCGGAGAGGGCCGGAGTGAACTCCTCGTCTATCTTCTTCTTGGGGAAGAAACGGCACTCGTCGCCTACGGCAGCGCTGAAGGTGTAGGAGTTAGCGGATGCCGTCTGCGCCAAGGAAATCATGGCCCACTGAGCGCCGTTGGCAAACCAGATGATATTGTCGTAGTTCTTCGGCTTGAAGATAGAGGGGCGTGCGTGCCGTGGCGGACGGCCCCATCCCATGTGAATGCCTATCTTGAAGCCAAACATACGTTCGAGTGCGGCCATAGTGCCCGGTATGGTCTTGCTGAAGCCCTGGCTCTTGCTCACGGCGAGCCATGCGCCCAGCATACCCGGCATACTGTTGCTGGCGGCCCATACGTAAGGGGCCACCAGTCCGTCGGTCTTTCCCACGCGGCGTGCAGCAATGTCGCGCTCGTCCTTTGCCTGCATGTAGAGCGACTGCTGCTGAAACTTGGTGAGGTATATTTGGTGTGGTTGCTGCATAAGTTGTGTGTTTGGTGTTTGGTGTTTTA
>CAVIOP010000143.1:0-7261 GCA_963644485.1 bacterium
CAGGGGCGAGAAAGAGCGACAGCAGGGTGATGAGCAGATGGCGCAGACGCATGGGGCGTGTCATGTCTGTGGGAAAAAGTGCGAGGGGTGATTACTTGGCGATTTTCCTTGAGACACTCTTGTCGTCGCAGGTGGCCTCCACGACATAGATGCCCTTGGGATAGTGGCTGATGTCAAGGTCACGGCGCTCGCCGGTGAAGGAGAAGCCGTCCATCGGGAGTCGTGTGGCGGCGTTGCAGATGGTAACGCGAACCTCAGTCCCGGCAACCGGCTTGCTCACAAGGACCGTCACCACAGATCGGGTGCGGTCATAGGTGACACTGGCAAAACGGGCCGTGTCACTCGCGGCACGGCTGCGGGCAGCCTTGGCACGGCGCAAGGTGACTGAACGCTTGACAACATTGCCTCCGGCGTCATACTCATAAGTAGTGACATTGCCCTGTCCAAGCACTTGGGACAAGGACAAGAAAAGGGAAAACAGGAAAAGCATCAGTCGTCGCATGCGGCAAGCGTTTTTAGGGTTTTAGGCGGAAGTTGAGGTTTCCGTTGCTAAGTTATGGAGAAAAAATCAAACGTGCAAATGATTTAAGCAAAAAAGGCAAATAGCCGAAATTTAAAATACTAAAATGCTAAAGGTAGAAAAAATTAGCTTCCTCTTCACTAAGGAAAAAATACGGAGTCATACAAACGCCCGCAGGCGAAAGAATCACCTGCGGGCGTATCGTGTGTTGTAAATAATGGTAGGATTAATCGGCGAGCTTGGCCTTGATGAACTCGCGGTTCAGGCGAGCGATGTTGGCGATCGACTCGTTCTTCGGGCACTCAGCCTCGCAGGCGCGGGTGTTGGTGCAGTTGCCGAAGCCCAGCTCTTCCATCTTGGCGACCATGGCCTTGGCGCGGCGTGCAGCCTCGGGACGGCCTTGGGGCAGCAGAGCAAACTGGCTGACCTTGCTGGAGACGAACAGCATGGCAGAGCCGTTCTTGCACGCGGCTACGCAAGCACCGCAGCCGATGCAGGTGGCGCAGTCCATGGCCTCGTCGGCAGCGTCCTTGGGGATGAGGATGGCATTGGCATCCTGCGACTGGCCAGTGCGCACCGAGGTATAGCCGCCGGCAGCGATGATCTTGTCGAAAGCCGAACGGTCGACCATGCAGTCCTTGATGACAGGGAAGGCAGCCGAACGCCAAGGCTCAACGGTGATGACATCGCCATCGTTGAAACGGCGCATGTAGAGCTGGCAGGTGGTGGCACCCTGTGCGGGGCCGTGGGGGTTACCGTTGATGTAGAGCGAGCACATGCCGCAGATACCCTCGCGACAGTCGTGGTCGAAGACGAACGGCTCCTTGTCCTGCTCGATGAGCTGCTCGTTGAGAATGTCGAGCATCTCCAGGAAAGAGGTGTCACCGGGGATGTCCTTCATCTCAAAGGTGTCGAAATGGCCTTCGGCCGTCGGGCCGTTCTGGCGCCACACCTTAAGTGTGAATGATATATTCTGATCCATTTGAATTGTTCTGAAGTTAAATGTGAATGTTTCTGCGTTTCCTCATGCCTGCCGTTGAAGGCAGACTGGGGGGTCCTACGACTTGTAGTTACGTGTCTGCACCTTAATGTACTCGTAGTTGAGCGGTTCCTTGTGCAGGACGGGGGCCGTGTTGTCGTCATTCTGGTACTCCCAGCAAGCGACATACATGTACTCCTCGTCGTTACGCTTGGCCTCGCCTTCCTCTGTCTGGCTCTCCTCGCGGAAGTGGCCGCCGCAGCTCTCGTTGCGCTCGAGTGCATCGTAGGCAATCAGCTCGCCCATGAGGATGAAGTCGCGGAGACGGATAGCCTTGTCGAGCTCAACGTTCAGGCCTTCCTTGGAGCCGGGGACACGCACGCAGGTGTTGAACTGCTCGCGTACATCCTTCAGCTTCTTGAGGGCGGTCTTCAGGCCTTCCTCGTTACGGGCCATGCCCACGTAGTTCCACATGATCTTGTAGAGCTCCTTGTGGATGGTGTCCACACTGACGAGCTTGCTCTTGTCGGTCTGCTTGTTCTGGATGTCGTAGATACGGTCGATCTCGGCCTGGACATTCTTCTCGGCCTCGTCAAACTCAGGCAGGTTGGTCTTGAAGCGGGGCACGGTGATCTGGTCTGCCAGATAGTTCTGCATGGTGTAGGGGATGACGAAGTAGCCGTCGCTCAGACCCTGCATCAGAGCCGAGGCACCCAGACGGTTGGCACCGTGGTCGGAGAAGTTGCACTCACCGAGGGCGAACAGACCCTTGACACTGGTCTGCAGCTCATAGTCGACCCACAGACCACCCATGGTGTAGTGGATGGCGGGGAAGATCATCATGGGGTTGTCGTGGGGATCCACGTCCGTGATCTCCTGGTACATGTCAAAGAGGTTGCCATAACGCTCGTCGACACGCTTGCGGCCCAGACGCTCGAAAGCCTCTGAGAAGTCGAGGAACACAGCCAGCCCCGTGTTGTTCACACCGAAGCCCTTGTCTGTGCGCTCCTTGGCGGCACGGGAGGCCACGTCGCGGGGCACGAGGTTACCGAAGGCGGGATAGCGGCGCTCCAGGTAGTAGTCGCGGTCCTCCTCGGGGATGTCGCGGCCCTGGATCTCGCCACGCTGCAGACGCTTGGCGTCCTCCAGCTTCTTGGGCACCCAGATACGGCCGTCGTTACGCAGCGACTCTGACATCAGGGTCAGCTTCGACTGCTTGTCGCCGTGGACGGGGATACAGGTCGGGTGGATCTGCACGAAGCAGGGATTGGCGAAATAGGCACCCTTGCGGTAAGCCTGGATGGCGGCTGTGCAGTTGCAACCCATGGCATTGGTAGAGAGGAAATAGGTATTGCCGTAACCGCCGGTGGCCAGGCAGACAGCATGGGCGGCGTAGCGCTCGAGCTTTCCGCTGACGAGGTCCTTGGCGATGACGCCACGGCAACGGCCGTCGATGATGACGACATCCTCAATCTCCGTGCGGGTATGGAGCTCCACAGTGCCGTTGTTCACCTCTTTCATCAGCGAGCTGTAGGCGCCGAGCAGCAGCTGCTGACCGGTCTGTCCCTTGGCATAGAACGTACGGCTCACCTGCACACCGCCGAATGAACGGTTGGCAAGCATGCCGCCATACTCACGGGCGAAAGGCACGCCCTGTGCGACACACTGGTCGATGATGCTGGCGCTGACCTCTGCCAGACGGTAGACGTTGGCCTCGCGTGCACGGTAGTCACCTCCCTTGATGGTGTCATAGAACAGACGATACACGGCGTCACCGTCGTTCTGGTAGTTTTTGGCGGCATTGATGCCACCCTGGGCAGCGATGGAGTGTGCGCGGCGGGGACTGTCCTGGATGCAGAAGTTGATGACATGGAAGCCCATCTCACCCAGTGAGGCGGCAGCGCTGGCACCGGCCAGACCTGTTCCTACGACGATGATGTCGAGCTTACGCTTGTTAGCCGGGTTGACCAGCTTCTGGTGGGCTTTATAATTGGTCCATTTCTCGGCCAAGGGGCCCTCTGGAATCTTAGAATCTATTTGTGACATAATGATTGATTTGAATGTATTGTTAACACATGCTCGGAGCGAAGCCAAGCCAGAAGCTCAGTACGAGGATGGCAAAGACGCCCAGTAAGACGGTGACATAGACGACCCCGATGGCCTGCCAGCGCTTCAACCAGATCTTTCCGCTCCAGCCCAGGGTCTGCATAGCCGACCAGAAGCCGTGGGTCAGGTGGAACCACAGGGCAACGATCCAGATGAGGTAGAGCACCGAGTAGACCGGGCAAGAGAATGTCTCCTTGATCCAGCCGAAACCGTCGGCAGCACCAATTGCATTGAAAGCACCCGTGAACTCGGCCAGCATCATGTGAGCCCAGAAGTTGTAGAGGTGGAGGAGCAGACCTACGACGATGATGAGGCCCAGCACAAGCATGTTCTGTGAGGCCCATGACACCTCCGGGCGGCGGTTGGTCACCTCATAGCGCTGGTCGCCACGGGCGCGGCGGTTCTGTGCGGTGAGGATGAAGGCATACACGATGTGGCAGCAGGCAAGGAAGGCCAAGCCCAGCGTACCGGCAACAGCATACCAGTTTGCACCCAGGAACTCGCACACGGTGTTGTAGGCGTCTCCGGAGAAGAACGCAGCAACATTCATCGCGCAGTGGAAGGTCAGGAAGAGAATGAGGCAGATGCCAGTGAGCGACATCACCACTTTCCTACCAATTGGAGAATTGATTAACCACATAAATGATTGATTTTTGATTATTTGAATGTTAGATAAAATTCCGGCATTGATGGTATTCTAAAGAGGCAACTATCGTTGGTGACGATTTATCGTGGCCGCACAATACCTTATAGTAGGTATGCGCGCGCCAGTTTATGAGTGCAAAAATAATATATTTTAGTGATTAACCCAAGTAAAACAAATAAAAAATCGATTTTATTTCTTACTTTTGCCGAAAAGACAAAATCATGGATTTCAAATACGATGTGATTGTGATCGGCGGAGGCCACGCGGGCTGCGAGGCGGCGTGCGCGGCAGCCGGCATGGGAGCGAAGACGCTGCTCGTCACCATGGACATGAACAAGATTGCGCAGATGAGCTGCAACCCGGCGGTCGGCGGCATCGCCAAAGGACAGATCGTCAGGGAAATAGACGCGCTCGGGGGACACATGGGACGGGTCACCGACGCCACGGCCATCCAGTTCCGCATGCTCAACAAAGGCAAGGGACCGGCCGTCTGGTCGCCCCGGGCACAATGTGACCGCGGTAAGTTCATCTGGGAATGGCGACGCATCATCGACCATACGCCCAACCTGGACGTGTGGCAGGACCAGGCGGAGGAGATCCTCGTGGAGAACGGCGAGGCCGTCGGCGTGAAGACCGTCTGGGGTGTGGAGATGCACGCCCGGGCCATCGTCGTCACCGCAGGCACCTTCCTCAACGGACTGATGCATGTCGGCAAGCACAAGGTGCCTGGGGGCAGATGTGCCGAACCTGCTACCTATCATCTTACCGAGAGCATCACGCGGTGGGGCATCCGCGCCGGAAGGATGAAGACGGGCACACCTGTGCGCCTCGACAAACGGTCCATCCACTTCGAGGACACAGAGGAGCAGCCGGGCGACGAGGGACCGCAGCAGTTCTCCTACATGCCACAGCACAGGAAGCTCAGACAACTGCCATGCTGGACGTGCTACACCAACAGCCGCGTTCACGACATCCTGAAAAGCGACATCGCCAACTCACCGCTATACAACGGACAGATACAGTCGACAGGACCGCGCTACTGTCCTTCCATCGAAACGAAACTGGTGACGTTCCCGGGCAGAGACCAGCACCCGCTGTTCATCGAGCCGGAGGGAGAGGACACCAACGAGATGTACCTCAACGGATTTTCGTCTTCCATGCCCATGGAGACGCAACTGCGTGCGCTGCGCGAGATACCGGCCCTGCGCGATGTAAAGGTCTACCGACCAGGCTACGCCATCGAGTACGACTATTTTGACCCGACGCAGCTCAACCACTCGCTGGAGTCGAAGGTGGTAGGGGGCTTGTTCTTCGCAGGACAGGTCAACGGAACGACAGGCTACGAAGAGGCGGGGGGACAAGGTCTCGTAGCGGGCATCAACGCTGCACTGAAGTGTGCAGGCGGCAGTCCGTTCGTCATGCAGCGCGACGAGAGCTACATCGGGGTCCTGGTCGATGACCTGACCACCAAGGGTGTGGATGAACCGTACCGTATGTTCACCTCGCGAGCCGAATACCGCATCCTGTTGCGGCAGGATGACGCCGACGCCCGTCTGACGGAGAAGGCCTACGACCTGGGCCTCGCACGACGCGACCGCCTCGACTGGTGGTTGGAGAAGAAAGAGAACATCCGCAAAATCATCGCGTTTTGCGACACAACGTCCGTCAAGCCAAGGGAAATCAACGGCGCACTGGAGGCCATCGGGACGGCTCCCTTGCGCATGGGATGCAAGATATCAGACCTTATCGGCCGTCCGCAGGTGTCCATCCGACAGTTGGCCGATATCCTTCCCGAACTGAAAGAGATGCTGGAGACGCCGGCAAACCGAAAGGAAGAGATCGCAGAGGCGGCTGAAATCCGCATCAAGTACAAGGGTTACATCGAACGCGAGAAGATCGTTGCCGAGAAGATGCACCGGCTCGAGGACATCCACATCAAAGGACGCTTCCGTTACAACGAGCTCCACGAGATCTCGACAGAAGGACGGCAGAAACTGCAGCGCATAGATCCTGACACCTTGGGGCAGGCCAGCCGCATCCCAGGTGTGTCACCCAGCGACATCAATGTGATGCTTGTCCTGTTGGGACGATAGATGTTTCACGTGAAACACAACAACGGATAAACCATTCAAAATTAATCAATTACACATAAAGTAAAACGTTAAGCATGAACAATCAAATCTTGTTAAACAATCTGCGGTGCATCCCCGACTGGCCGATGAAGGGCGTCAATTTCCGCGATGTCACCACACTGTTTAAAAGTCCAGAGTGCGTCAAACTGATCTCCGACGAGATGTTCGACATTTATAAGGACAAGGGCATCACCAAGATCGTGGGCATAGAGAGCCGCGGCTTTGTCATGAGTTCTGCCGCTGCCATCCGTCTGGGGGCAGGCATCGTGCTTTGCCGCAAGCCGGGCAAGCTGCCGTGCGAGACCGTCCAGATGAGCTACGCCAAGGAGTATGGCATCGACACCATAGAGATACACAAGGATGCCATCAGCGAGAACGATGTGGTGCTGCTGCACGACGACCTTCTGGCCACTGGCGGAACGATGAAAGCGGCCTGCGACCTCGTACGGAAGTTCCACCCGAAAAAGATCTATTGCAATTTCATCATCGAGCTCATCTCGGAGTTTCCGCACGCTCGCGACATCTTCGACAAGGACATTGAAGTGACGACCCTGCTACAGTTTTAGTCCTTTCGGCACACGGGCGTCATTCCCTTGCACATGGCCCGAGTGCCATTTCACACCATCTGACAATCCCCAAGCAGGTTTCCTGACGGAAAAATGCTTGGGGATTATTCTTTCTGATACGCGCCGCGTTTCATCGCCAAATGACCGGCGAAACAGATGATCTATCATTGGCGATATGGATTTACAATGCATGAGACGATGCGGGCAGAACAATGTCTGCGTGAACCGCGGGCTGAACAATGTGTGCGTGAGCCGCAGGCTGAAAGCCCAAAAGTACTTAGCCCAGGGCAAGCGAAGCGGCGCCCTGGGTTT
>CAVIOP010000144.1:0-7186 GCA_963644485.1 bacterium
GGCGTAGTTACATTGCATTCATCACCCAGGGCGCCGCTTCGCTTGCCCTGGGCTATGGAATTGCAGGGCTTTCAGCCCGCTTTGGCTCACGCGTTGTAAATCCGAAACTTGAACTACTAATCCGTAAAAATCTCACGCAAAACTAAACAACGCCAACTTTGCAACAGAAAACTGCGGATATCCGCAAAAAACTTACGCACCATGATTATGACGGAATTGTTTTCTTAGACATATTCGACTTCTTGCTGGACAGGGACTCTGTATGATAGACAAATCATTTATGGTATGTGTCAAGTTCTTGATGGCTCTTGGCAGATATATCTCGTGTTGATTGGTTTTGATACCGTGCTGACGTATGTTCTCTATAAATAATTTCTGAAAATTCGGGGCTTTGTTTATTGAAAAGTAAGCCCCGAATTTTCAGATGTCTTATAAAGAACAAGCATTCACGTTTACAATGTTAGACCCATGTTTTTCCGTCACTTACCCTTCTATTCTGCCTTGACGGTATAACGCTGTCCTGCCTGGGTGTCGACATCATATTCGTACACGGTGGGCACGGCGGCCGTCACTCCCTCGCTCACGGTAACGGCACGGAGCGGTGCCTTCACTGCTGCGGGGGCATAGAGAGGATTGGGACATTGACCGGAGGCCTTACGCAGCCCCTTGCCCTTCAGGGGGACATAAGAGCGGAGGCGAAGCACTCCGCCGCGGCGCGACAGAATAGTGGCTTGGGTCAGGCGGCCGCCGCTCCAGTGCTCCTCTACTTCGAAACCGCCCCGCGCACAGAGACCTGCGACAGTGCCTTCGCTCCAGGCGTCGGGTAAGGCGGGTAGCAGATGCACGGCCCCGTCGTGGCTCTGCAGCAGCATCTCGGCTATGCCTGCGGTGACCCCGAAATTGCCGTCTATTTGGAATGGCGGATGGGCATCGAAGAGGTTGGGATAGGTGCGGCCGTCTTCACGCGCGGTTTTCCCCTCGTCTCCCGCGACGGGCAGCAGATGGAGCATGTTGCTGATGATGCGGAAGGCATGGTTGCCGTCGAGCATGCGCGCCCAGAAGTTGGTCTTCCACCCCAGGCTCCACCCTGTGGCCATGTCGCCGCGCTGCGTCAGCGTGGTGGCGGCGGCACTGAACAGGTCGGGATGCGTGAAGGGAGAAATCTGGTTGGAGGGGTAGAGGCCGTATAGGTGTGATATGTGGCGGTGCTCGTTGTGCGGGTCGTCGGCATCGGCGAGCCACTCCTGCAACTGGCCGTAGCGGCCTATCTGCATGGGCGGCAGACTGTCGGCGGCGGCGCGGTAGGCCTGCTGGCGGTCGGTGTCGACGCCCAGGATGCGGGCCGACTGCAGAGCGGCTGTGAGCACGTCGAAGGCTATCTGGTTGTCCATCGTGCAGCCGGCGGTGACGGGTGTACCCTTGCCCGTGGGCCCCTGCTCGGGACTGACGGAGGGCACGGTGACCTTCCAGGGCGTGCCGGGCAGCGGCTGCTGGTAGTCGACGAGGAAGTCGGCTGCGCCCCTGAGCACGGGGTACCACTGGCGCAGGAAATCGGTGTCACCGGTGTAGAGATAGTGTTGCCACAGATGGGTGGAGAGCCAGGCGCCGCCGTTGGGGAACATGCCCCAGGTGGCACCGTCTATGGGTCCGGCGATGCGCCACAGGTCGGTGTTGTGGTGGGCCACCCATCCGCGGCAGCCGTACATCTGGCGGGCGGTGACGGCTCCGGTCTCGCTGAGGTCCTTTATCAGCGAGAAGAGAGGGCCGGTGGTGCTGCTGAGGTTGGTGACCTCGGCGGGCCAGTAGTTCATCTCGGTGTTGATGTTGATGGTGTACTTGCTGTCCCAGGGGGCGTAGTTGTTGTCGTTCCACACGCCCTGCAGATTGGCGGGCTGTCCGCCAGGCTGCGAGGAGGAGATGAGAAGGTAACGGCCGTAATTGAACATCAGCGCCACCATGGCCATGTCGTTGCTGCCTACAAAGTGGTCGAGGCGCTGGTCGGTGGGCAACTTGGCGTTGACATCGGTGGGCAGTTGCAGGCTGACCCTACTGAACTGCTCCCGGTAAGCGTCTGTGTGGCGCTGCAGCAACTGGGCGTAAGTGAGATGTTCCACCCCGTTCAAATAGTCGGTGTTGCGCTGTGTGGCATTGCCGGAAACGTCGTGATAGTTTACAAAATTGGTGGCGGCGCTCACGATGATGGTGGCCTCGGTGCCGTCGTTCTGCACACGGGCCACGCACTGCGCCGTTAGGGCGGCGGCGATGCCCTCTTGGTCTTGTCCCTTCACGGTCAGCATGGCGCCGTCGGGTGTCTTCTCAGTGTGATGCTCGAATGGGGCGTCGAGGCGGATGTCGAAGCGCAGACTGCCCCGCTTGCTGCACTTGAGGTGGCACACCACTACGCCGTCGGCGAGGGAGGCGAAGACGGTGCGTTCGTATTTCACGCCACCGACGACAAATGTGGTGGTGGTGACAGCCTTCTGCAGGTCGAGCTGCCGACGGTACTGCTCTGCCTTGCCCGTGTCCGGCATGGTGATATGGAGGCTGGCCATGGGCAAGAAGCGCATGCCGTGAGGACCGGGTATGAAGTTGCGGTCGATGATGCCGGCGGCGGCTTCTTCCTGACCGCTGAATATGAGTTGTCGCACCTGTGGCAGCAGTGCGAGCGAGGTGCGGCTGTTGTTGTCGTGTGGCCCGCCGCTCCAGAAGGTCTCTTCGTTGAGTTGTATCGTCTCGTCGTTGACACCGCCATACACCATTGCGCCCATGTGTGAATTGCCTATGGGCAGAGCCTCCAGCCAGTGGCGAGCGGGGGCGTTATACCATAGCAGGGTGGAGTTGTCGCTGGTCTTGGCTCCGACCGCGAGCGGTAGCAGCAGGCCGGTCAGTAGTATTGCAATACTCTTTTTCATTTTTGTCTTTTATTATGTGTAGGTTGTTGCTTAGGTTTTATTGGGGGCAAAGATAGCCATTTATTTTTCAAACGCCAATGGTGAGGGTCGAAAGTTTACGTAAAGGTGGGGTTCGAACCCCAAGCAGGAATACTCCGCCACCTACATACATCGTTTGCCACTTCGACAAACATTCCTTAACCATTGCGAAGGAGTCATATTGTTTTATAGCTTTATGTTCGTTCCTTTACGAATTGATTTGCCGATATCATGATAAAGTGTTGGGATTCCAGTACTGCTGCAAGTTTTCTCCTATGCACTCCATCACAGCAATGAATTCAATCTGCTCTTTCCAACGAATCTTCTTCAGAAATGCTTTCCACCAAATGTTGCGAGTAGGATTTGCAGCAAACTCATCAGTGAAGAGTTTGAGCCCGTCATGATAGGTGGTGCTTCTGTTCTTGAATGTGCTGACGATAGCCTCTTGCAACAGTTCTCGGTCGATATCGTGACAAGTGAAGAGTTGGTACACATCAAAGAAGTCCTTCATGCGACTGTTGCTCTCGTCACGGTCTACCATCGTATGAAACTTTTCTGCTATCAATGTCTCCAGAGAATAGGCATAAAGTTCTACCGACGGAACATCGTCAAGTAGCAAAGGATAGTCTAGCGACAATGGATAAGGTGTAACGACATCACCAAAGCCGATGTCAACGGAAATCTGCTGAACAATTGTATCCAAGTGGGCTGTCATCTTCACGCAAGTGCCAGGATATTTCTTTTCGACGGCGATTGGCTCCAATGTAAGCGAGTCGACATCAAAGGTTACTCCGTCCTCTTCACAATGAATCGAGCAGATGTTATGAAAAGCATTGCGCAGATTCTCTTGGTCATTACTTATCTTCTCTCCAAGCAAGTCGATGTCAATAGTTGGACGAGCCTTAAAGCCGTCAAAGGCAAAGAGCAACGAACTGCCCTTGAGAAGGAAATGACTCTTGTAGGTGCTTACGGATATTCTGTAGAGCAAACGCTCGTGCAGGTATCTCACCAGCACCTTCATATATTCCTGCTTTTCGTCACGGGCGAGGTTAAGCAGCCGTGTCTTGATAGATTTGCCGATATTCTTTATCATAGTCTTGTCTGCAGATACATAGTCAATATTTTATTTACTCTCAGTTTCTCCGCATATTCATGGAGAAGCGAAATGTTTCGGTTGGGTTGTTTTAGATAATTGTCAAGCACCTCGCCGCAGACATCCAATCCAATCTTATTGCGATATTTCACCGCATCGCATACTGTGCGTTCAAGATCTGTGATGGAAAGCGTGAAGTCTGACACTTCCTTTTTGACAATGCCAAACTCAAGGTTTTCCTTCTTCCAATAAAAGAGGTCGATGACAGGATATTCCGGCAACCGTACCTTTCTCTTGGCATCAATCGCCACACATACCGCTGCGGGCACTTGCGTAGACAAGCCGTAATGAGCAAACGCACTATACATGCACAACACACCACGCGGCACAATCCGTTCCACATCCACCATATTGTTGGCCAATGCTTCTGTTTGGGCATAGACACCTTGGCGAATGCGCACCAGGGTTCCGTCTGCCGTGGCACGGCGCAGTTGCTCATATTCGCCACGTGTTCGAGTTTCGCCAACTGTGATATATCCACCTTGCCGTTCCAATGTGTTTATTATTCCTGTCATAATAAAAACTCTTCTAGATTACGTGCAAAGATACATCGAAATGTTGAGAAAGAAGGATGTCCTGTGTGAAATGTTACGGTGTTTGTGCATTTTGCCCGTAGGTTCTTCTTAGTCGGCATCAATAGGGCTGATACCTCATGAGAAGTGTCAGCCCTAATTTGGGTCAGCCGAAAAGTTTTACCGGACAGCAATAATAGGATATGTGTTATTTGCGTTTTTTGTCCCACACGCCGCGCAACCATCGTCGAGGATCTCATAGCGCGGCTTCGAGGGCAGAAAGGTTTGTTGCGACATGTTGTCTCAATCTGAAGGTTTAAAACACTTTCCGCCCGCCACGTATGACGATCTGCCGGCGTGTGCTGCCCGGGGCAACGGGGCGGCCCAGCAGGTCGTAGGCCGGCAAACGGTCGGCGTTGCGGGTCGTATCGCCAGTGATGCGCGGAGCATCGATGGCCATTGTCGTTGGTGTGAAGCGAATGCGCATCTCGGTAGGACTGTTCCAGTCGTTCTGGCTGTTGCCGTTGCATACCATCCTCACATAGCGTGCGCTGACCGGCGCAAAGGCATAGCGTTCCATCTGGTTGGTCAGTCCGCTGCTGCTGGCTCCGTCCACCGCCGTCTGCCATGTCAGGCTGTCGGTAGATGTTTCTATGTCGAAGTAGAAGGTGCGCTGGTTGCCATTGTAGAAGGCCACGTCCACGGCCCACACGCTGGCCACCTGTCCGAGGTCGGCCACGAGCCACTGTCCCCGCCCCTGCTGGCTCCATCGCGTGTCGAGACTGCCGTCGGCCACATGGCTGTAGGGGTTTCCCTCCTGCGAGCCGATGGCCGAGAAGACAACGTTGTTTTGCGGAGCATCAAGAGGCACCGTGCGCACCAGGCGCATGCTGGTCTCGCCGACCTGTGCGCCCCCCTCGGCCGAGCGCAGTCCGCTGACGGCCAGGGTATGCACGGCATAGTCGATGCTGTCGGCGAGCGTCAGGCAGAGGGCGCATCCGTCGAGACTTACATCTTGCAGGTCGGGCGTCGTCCCGTCCCACGTGTAGTGGCTGGCGTCGGCCGCCACGGTGGCCTCCGGCTGGGTGTTGAAGGTGAGCGTCACCGTGTGGCTTCCCGTTACCTCGGCCTTCTGCAGGCGCAGCGGCTCCAGGTAAGGCGTGTCTGGAGCAATGCGACTAAGTGCCGCTGCCGCCATGAGATAAGCGCCCACGCCAAAATCGTAGTAACTCGTTGCCGAGAGCGTCTGGTTGGGGTCGGCACGCTCGCCGATGGGCTGTATGTAGCCCACGGTGCCGTCGGCTTGGTAGGCAGTGTGCAGCAGATAGTCGGCTGCCGAGGCCAGCGTGGGGCCATAGTCGTCCCAGCTCAGCAGTCCCAGCCGCAGTCCTGTGGCATAGGCATAGGCGTTGAGCGCCGTGCCCGACGTCTCGCGCCCCGGAGCATGAGCCGGGTCGAGCAGCGAGCGCGTCCAGTAGCCTTCGGTCTGTTGGCATTGCTTCAGCGCGTCGGCCATTTTCAGGAACGCAGCCTCGTAGTCGGCACGCCCCACAGCATCGGCGGGCAGCAGGTCGAGCAGACGTGCAAAGGTGGCAAAGGCCCATCCGTCGCCACGCGCCCAGAAGTCTTTACCGCCGTTCACGGTGGTGTGTGCGGGGTAGATATATTTGGCATCGCGATAGTAGAGGTTGCAGTCGGCGTCAAACATCAGTTGGTGGGCGTAGGTCCAGTAGTCGTGCATCTTCTCCAGATAACGGCTGTCGTGCGTAATGCCATAGAGTTTGGCCATGGTGGGCATCACCATAAACATGCCGTCCACCCACCACAGATAGTCGTTGTTGGCCGTCTGCATCTGGTAGTCCATGACGCCCAGTGCCCGTGCTATCTTGGCCGTGTCGTGGTTGGCATCAAGGTTGAAGAGGTCGGCATACACCTGGAAGCACACCTGGTTGTCGCCGAAGAGCACATAGCGTCCACCCTCGCCGTAAGTGTAGGCCCATTGTGCGGTGTCGTTGCTCTGTGCGCCGCTCCATGCGTTTTTCTCGGCCCATGCGGTGGAATAGTCCAGATATTGCTGTTCTTCGGTTACGCCATACGCCTCCATGTTGCCTATGTGATACACGGCCCGGTTCCAGAAATGGTTGCCGTGGCGCGTGTTGCGCTGTTGCCAGGTGCTGTTCACGTGGCGCAGCACACTCAGCACCTCGGTGCGCCCGGGCAGGGTGTAGGCAGCGCTGTCGTCGAGACGGAGGTGGCCGTCGGGCGAAGTCAACTGGTAGTCTTGTGCCCAGGCTCCCATCGGGGCGAGCAGGGCAAAGAGCAGGAATATTGCTTTCCGATTGTTCATAAAGGTATATTGACTAGGGTAATTCACATGCAAAGGTACGACGAAATGTATAAAAAATAAAAGAAAAGTGTCTCAAGTTTCTCTAAGTTTGCAGAGGATTGCGACAAAGTCGGATTTACAACGCGTGAGCCGATGCGGGCTGAAAGCCCAGCAATTCCATAGCCCAGGGGTGGGCTGAAAGCCAAAAGGAGCCCAAAGGCCTTAGCCCCCATAGCCGAGCGTAACTGAGAACGGGCTGAAAGCC
>CAVIOP010000145.1:0-7171 GCA_963644485.1 bacterium
AAGCCTCAGGCGCTGTCTCGGTAGCGGCATTTCCTTTCTTGGCATACTTGTTCACCAAGAAGTCATATTCCCCCCTGACTAGGTTCAGATTGCCCAAATAGCCATCTTGTTCCATAAAAAGGCTCTTGCGGAACATGAGGTTGGGACAATTGGTCCGATAGGCTTGACCGCATGATTCCCGCAACAGGTAGCAAAAGTTATAGAAACGATCGTAACGCTTGAACGAGGAGCAGTTGTCTTCATAGCTTGCGTAGCCCATGACCAACGACTTTCCCTCTTCACAATTTCTGGCCATAGTTGCAAGCCATCGGGATGAAGCGGGTTCGCAATCGGAGTCGGTGAGCAGCAACCATTCGTTCTTGGCCGCTTTCACTCCTAGCGTAATAGCCAGCTTTCGCCGACTCATGTAACGCGATGTTTCTGGAATATAAGTCACATACAAACGGGCATTTCCCGCTTGTTGAGCATGATTATATTGGATTCGCTTCAAGACATCCTCCACTTCGTGGTTTCCTTTTTCAATGACCACAATCACTTCATACTGGACAGGATAATCCTGTAGGAGAATGGCTGGCAAATGTTTTTCCAGCTGCACCGCATCATCATGTGAAGCGATGATGATGGAAACGGGCGGTAGGTTGGCGTCTTTCTCCCTATCTTCTTTTTTCCCTTTCCATCTGAAGAGTGGACTGAACAATGGAGATACCCATGCCAGCAAGAAGACTGCGATTCCCAAAATAACCGCTATGTTGTCAGATAACATTTTTTCCATTTCCAAATTAAACTACTATGTACCTAGGTACCGTATCCTTCCGTCAAAAGTCTTCTGTGACGAAGCCTTGCGGCAATGGCCGACAGTTGTATTGGCTGGCCATAATCTCTCCATATGCTCCCGCCGAACGGATGGCAAAAAAGTCACCACGGCGGACCTCATTGAGATCCACCGATTTGCCAAACACATCGCTTGATTCACATATGGGACCCACTACATCATAGGTGCTGACAGGTCTGTCACTACTGATGTTTTCTATCTTGTGGTAGGCCTGATACAAGGCTGGACGTATCAAGTCTGTCATGCCGGCATCAATAATAGCAAACTGCTTGGTTGCACCTTGTTTGACGTAAAGCACCTTGGAGATGAGTGTCCCCATCTGCGCCACAACCGAACGGCCTAACTCGAAATGAAGTGTTTGGCCTGGGCGCAATGACAAGTGATGAGCAAACGTGGAAAAATACGAAGCAAAGTCGGGAACAGGCAGACGGTTGGGATGGTCATAGCTCACGCCTAGTCCTCCGCCTACATTGATATTCTGCACCTTCACATGATGCTTGTCGAGTTCTTTCAGCAATTCATTTATTCGATTGCAAAGAGCCTCAAAATCTCCCATGTCAAGTATCTGACTACCAATGTGAAAATGAAGTCCGTTAAACTGAATGTTCTTCATTTTTGAGATAGCTTCTATGGTTGGAAGCATATCTTGCATAGCAATGCCAAATTTATTCTCGGCAAGTCCTGTGGTGATGTTTGCATGCGTGTGCGCCCCAACATTAGGATTGATGCGAAGGCAAACATTCGCCACTTGGTTCTTCTTGAATGCAAGCTCATTAATCACCTCTAGTTCGGCTACACTTTCCACATTGAAGCAGAAAATGCCACGGTCAAGTCCCAAGTTAATTTCCCAGTCACTTTTGCCAACTCCTGCGTAGACAATCTTGTTGGCAGGGAAACCTGCTTTAAGGGCCGCTTCTATCTCTCCACCACTCACACAATCTGCGCCAAGCCCTGCCTCACGTATAATGTTTAATATCTTGGGGTTTGCATTTGCTTTGACTGCATAATGTACAACAAAATTGTTGTATCGCTCCACCTCCTTGCATATCACATGAAGCGTATCACGCAGCAATGTGGTGTCGTAATAGTAGAACGGTGTCTTGAATTCTTGGAATTTGCTGATTGGAAAAATTCCTTTCATATATCCGCTTGTATGTTTGTGTGTTGGCAATTTACTTAAACAGGGTATCCGACAGACTTTGCAAAGCCCGTTTCTTGTCAGTTTCCTTAATCAAAAACGAAATGTTGTAATTACTTCCGCCATAGCTTATCATGCGCACTGGGATGTCGCGCATAGCATCGGTAGCAATGGTCTCAAAGCCCAGGTTGCTCCAATCGAGATCGCCCACTACGCAAATGATGCACATATTGGTGTCCACTGTTACTGTACCATACTTCTTGAGCTCATCAACAATATCGTTCAGATGATCATTATTGTCAATACTCATGGATACTCCCACCTCCGAGGTTGCAAGCATGTCAATGGGCGTTTGGTAACTCTCGAAGATTTCAAAAATCTTACGAAGAAAGCCCGTGGCAAGAAGCATGCGTGATGATTTGATTTTTATGGCTGTGATATTGTCCTTTGCAGCAACAGCCTTTATCTTCCCCTTGATCAGCACATTGTCGATAATTGTACCTTCGGCTTTCGGATCCATGGTGTTTTTCAACCTAACGGGGATACCCGCAAACTTAGCGGGTTGTACACATGTGGGATGCAGAATCTTTGCTCCAAAGTAAGCAAGCTCGGCAGCCTCTTCAAAATTCAACTGGCGAATGGCCTCGGTGTGGTCTACTACGCGAGGGTCATTGTTGTGCATACCATCGATGTCTGTCCAGATCTGGATTTCCTCTGCAGGAAGAGCTGCTCCGATCAAAGAGGCGGTGTAGTCAGAGCCACCTCTTTGCAGATTGTCTACCTCACCATAAGCATTTCGGCAGATAAAGCCCTGAGTGATGTAGATTTGGTAGCTCTCATTTTTTTTCATGACAGCATGAAGCTTTTCCTTGATATATTGAGGATCCGGATCGGCATTCTTGTCAGTTCGCATAAAGTCGAGTGCACTAAGCAAGACCGCTCTGACCCCACATTCTTTGAGATAGTTTGTCATCATGTTTGTAGAGATAATCTCTCCTTGGGCTACGATGGTCTTCTCCTCAAAGCTTGTGAACAAATCCTTGGTGAACGAACGCAAGTACTTGAATTCCTCTGTCAGGAAATCTCGCGTTGTCTTCTTGTATTCCTCTGTGCTATAGAGCTCTTCGATATGCTGCCAGTATTTCTTTTCCAGAGCATTGATTACTTCGTTGGCACCCTCTGGATTTTTCTTATAGAGATAATTGCTAATCTCTACAAGTGAATTGGTAGTACCACTCATGGCAGAGAGCACCACGAAGGTGGGCTCACCGGACTCTGTAATCAGAGAGGCAACTTGTTTCATTCTCTCGGCATTGCCAACAGACGTACCTCCAAATTTCATTACTTTCATGGTCGTATGCTTTATATGTTGTTTGTTCTACTGTTAGGCTGCTTTCACATCAATCGGTTTGGACCTCGGTGAGAGCGAGCCTGTTGTATGAATTCGTGACATCTTTAATTTCACAATCACTGCATTGATAGACTACACCAGGAAAACGGTCCAGCATCGGTATGTTGTGAGTTGACATGACAACCGCCGTTCCTTTTGTGGTAATGTCTTTGAGGAGTTTCACAATGTAGTTGGCTGTCTCCGGATCAAGGTTTCCTGTAGGCTCATCAGCAATGATAATCTTGGGATGATTGAGAAGGGCCCTGGCGATGGCTATTCGTTGTTGTTCCCCGCCAGACAATTCATGGGGCAAGCTGTTTTTCTTATCCTCTAGCCCCACATCGGCCAAAACCTCATCTATTCGCTGGCTAATTTCTTGTTTATTCTTCCATCCTGTTGCCCTCAGTACGAATTCAAGGTTTTTCTGGATATTCCTGTCAGTCAACAATTTAAAATCCTGGAATATGATTCCCATCTCCTTGCGCAAGGCTGGAATATCCTTGCGTTTGATGGTACAGAGGTCACGCCCCAACACTTCTGCTTTCTCAGCTTCATCCTGGTAAACGTCAAGTTCGCAATAGAGTGTCTTCAGCAAAGAGCTCTTTCCCGATCCAACTTTTCCAATAATATAGACGAACTCACCTCCTTCCACATGAAAGTTTACTTGGTCGAGGATAAGTTTGTCTTGCTGATATATCTTTACGTTTTTATAATCGATAAGCATAGTCACAATTGATAGATTGTAAATTATGATTGGCTACTCTTCTTCATTCTTCTCGCCTTGTCCCAGTTAGGGTCATGGCGCTTGATCAGTTCGCGCGCCACGTCCTCAATGCTCAGCCCTTTGGCCGTGAGCATGACTATCAGATGATAAATCAAGTCTGATGCCTCATAGATAAGCTGCTCATTTGTCCCGTTTGTAGCTTCGATAACAGTTTCCACGGCCTCTTCACCCACTTTCTGGGCCATCTTGTTAATGCCCTTCTTGAAAAGACTCGTAGTATAGCTGTTCTCGGGCATGTCGTGATATCGCTTCTCAATGAAATGCTGCAACTCAGAGAAAAACGAGATGGGGCTCAAAGAGTTTTCCTCCCCCCAGCAAGTGTCGGTGCCGAGATGGCAAGTGGGGCCTTGCGGATGCACTGACACCAAAAGTGTATCCTGGTCACAATCGAGTTTGATGTCAACCAAATTAAGGAAGTTACCAGACGTCTCTCCTTTTGTCCAAAGACAATTGCGGGTACGGCTCCAGAAAGTGACTTTCTTCGTATCAAGAGTCTTTTGGAAAGCCTCCTTGTTCATGAAGCCAAGCATAAGGACGTTCTTGGTCACAGCATCTTGGATGATTGCCGGAACCAACCCTCCCATTTTATCGAAATTTATATTCATCTTTCTTGATTGTTGTTTAAATTCTCACATTGATTCCTGCATCTTTCAAGTATTTCTTGAGATCACCGATGCCTATCTCTCCATAGTGGAAGACACTGGCAGCTAAGGCAGCATCGGCATGGCCTATGGTGAAAGCATCACGAAAATGGTTCATTGTTCCAGCCCCACCACTGGCAATGATGGGCACAGAGAGTTCCCCCGCCAATTGTGCTAACGCCTCCACGGCAAATCCTTGTTTTACACCATCATTGTTCATGCTGGTGAAAAGGATTTCCCCAGCTCCACGGTCAACTGCTTCGTGGGCCCATTCGAAAAGGTCCAAACCCGTGGGGGTATGGCCCCCATTGACATAGCAAGTCCATCCTTTGTCATCCTTCCGAGCGTCAATAGCGCAAACACAAACCTGCGAACCATATTTGGCAGCTATCTTGTCAATCAGTGAGGGGGCATGAATGGCTGCACTGTTGAGACTCACTTTGTCTGCGCCCGCATAGAGCAATCTGTCCACATCAGCCAATTCGTGGATACCACCACCCACTGTAAATGGGATATTAATCTCTGTGGCCACTTTTGTCACCATGTCCGTGAAGGTTTTGCGGCCTTCCAAAGACGCAGTTATATCAAGGAACACCAATTCGTCAGCACCGGCTTCACTATAGGCCTTGCCTAGTTCAACAGGATCACCTGCCACTCTCAGATTGACGAAATTTATCCCCTTGACCGTCTGCCCATCCTTAACATCCAGGCATGGGATAATCCGTTTTGCGATGCCATTATTCCCCATAGCCCAATTTTCTCATATCAATGCGCCCTTCATACCACGCTTTGCCAAAGACCACCGCAGGGAGACCCGCCTTTTCCAGCGCAACAATATCCTCAACCGAGCCTACGCCCCCACTGGCTATAAGATGTAGTTGTGGGTAATGACTCATGATATTCTGATACAAGCTCACGGCGGGACCTTCCAATGTCCCATCACGTGAAATCTCTGTGCACAATACGTTTCTCACTCCTGCGTCAATATATTTACTCAAGAAAGGAATGATATCCTGTCCAGTGTCTTCACGCCATCCATTAATGGATATCTCCCCATTTCGAGTGTCAGCACCTAAAATCATGCGGTCCGCTCCATACCGGCGGAGCCACGACATGAACAGGTCAGGATTGCTGACCGCTACGCTTCCCACCGTAACGACCTCTGCGCCGGCCTCGAATGCAGTTTCAATATCCTTGTCCGTTTTGATGCCACCACCGAAATCGACTTTCAGATGCGTGTGGGATGTGATGTCACAAAGCACCTTGTCATTGACAATATGCTTCGACTTGGCACCATCAAGATCAACAACATGAAGATAGCTAAACCCCATATCTTCAAACTTCATAGCCTGATCTACGGGGTTGTCATCATAGACAACCTTTTGGCCATAGTCGCCTTTGGTCAGCCGGACACACTTACCGCCAAGAATATCAATTGCAGGTATCAGTTGAATGTTCATATTGACAAAGAAAGAAAGTTATTGATTATCAGTTCCCCTACTTTCCCGCTCTTCTCAGGATGGAACTGGGTAGCCCAAAAATTGTCCTTGTGAAGTGCCGCTGAATAGGGGTGAACGTAGTCGGCCTCGGCTATGGTGAAAGGACAAACTGGTGCGTAATAGCTATGGACAAAATAGACAAAGTCTCCCTCGGTAAGACCTTTCATCAAGGGTGAAGACAATGAAGATAGAGCGTTCCACCCCATTGCTGGAATTTTCTGCTCATGCCTTTCCGGCTGAAATCGTTTTACGTCAACTGGGAAAACCCCCATACAGTCGGTGTCTCCTTCCTCAGAGTGGCTGCAGAGCAACTGCATGCCCACACAAATCCCCAGGACGGGTTGTTTCAAGGATCGTATGACCTCATCCAAACGACGATGCTTGAGGTCGTCCATCGTTGTCCGCGCATTGCCCTGTCCTGGGAAAATGACACAATCGGCCTTGGCGAGAAGCTCCGCATCATCCGTCAGCGTCGGTTCAACGCCTTGTCTTTTCATGGCACTCACCACAGAAAAGATGTTACCCGCATTATATTTTACGATGGCTACATTCATTATCCTTGCAGTTTAGAGACGGTTCTTTACTCCATTAACATTGCAAATTTACATAAATTCTTTCAAATGAAAAAAAGAATTGCCGAAAAGCAAATGTTTTTTTCCATAATTACATGTTCATTCGCAAATTAACCATTTTCGGCTTACATTTTGTCGAATCGAATGGTTAATCTCCTGTGCAGAACAAATCCATCGGGATAACGCGCCTTATCCTGTCAACTACAGGCAACGATAGTATTCTGAAATGTCTAAAAGTTAGGTAAAAATGGCTTGCTGGGATTTGAGCAATCGCATACGCATTCTAAGAAAGTTTCAGCATGACAGAAGTAAGTC
>CAVIOP010000146.1:0-7084 GCA_963644485.1 bacterium
CAAGAGCCGTGCTCATGTCGTGCGCCTCGTCCCAAAGGGTGAGTTCGTGGATGGCGCCCTGCATACGGCGACCTACGGTGAGGATGCCGTTGCCCTCGTAGGAGGCCACTGACAGGTTCTTGAAGAGGTCGATGCTGGTGTCGTCGTAGGCCACTGCGGCATTGACGATGCCACCATTGGTCCGGGCCGTATAACTCAAGGAGAGGAATGACCAACGGCCGGCGGGCAGTGTGTCGGCGGAAGTGTAGGTGTCGGAACCCAGGCCGACCACGAGCTTGTTGTCGCCATTGACCGCCACGGTGAACTTGGAAGCACCGTTGCCGTGTGAAAGCAAGGTGCCGGAACCGCTGATGCGCACCCAGGCGTCGATGGAGAAGTCCTTCCTGGCGAGCGAGATGTCGGCTTCGGTGGATGCCGACACGTCGGTGCCGTCCAGGCGCAAGGCTGTGCCGTGGTCAATTTCGACGCCGTTGAGCACGCCCGTCACGAGGAAGTTAAGGTTCGGCGTGAGCTCGCCCTTGAGTATGGTCTCGTTGAAGGTGAGGCTGATGTCGTCGCCCACATTGAGGATGCCGTTCGACGGACTGGGCTGGCCGAGCGGACAGGGCTTCTGCATGTCCTTGACCACGGCAATCTCGTTGCTGGAACGGGTCACCTCGCTGTCAGAGCCGTTCTGGGTGACGGATAGGACACGGAAGGTGTAGTTGCCGTCGCTGTAGCTCTGCATAGGCAAGGTGTAGGTCACGGAAGAACCCGACTCGGGCAGCCGCTCGTTGTTGCCCGTGAGCCACTTGTCGGCGGTCACGTATTCGCGGGCCGTAATCCAGTCGGTGGCGCCCTGCTTCCTGTACTGGATGCGGAATGCCTTGAGGTTCTTGTAGGTACGGTCGAAGTCGCTCATTCGGACGGTCAGGTCGGAACCCGTAGAGGCATTGAGCGTGTGGAGGTCGAGCGCCATGGTGACGGGCGAAGAGGACGGCACGAAGTGTGCCTCGACGTAGGTGGTGTCGGCAATCTGGTCCCAGGTGGACGTGTTGTCGTACTGTGTGGTGGAGGCCAGGACGATGCCCACCTTGTTGAAGTCGAGCACGCCGAGGTCGGTCTGGTAGAGCTGCAGGGTCTTGGTCACCGTTTCGCCAGCCGGCACCCTCACGAGGCGGTTGTCGGTGAGCGGCATGCCGTTGATGGTCACCTTGACGTTGTCGCTGTATTCGTTGTCGACAAGGAGGAGCTTGTAGTACACGTCGTCGCCCGTCTCGGACTCGTTGGTCATGGACAGGGTGAAGTTGGCGGCACTGCCGCTCGGGATGTCGGAGATGATCTGCGGCGAAGCGGCAATCTTGGGAGCCTCGATTTGCATGGTGGCCTCCATGATGGTGGTGCCGGGCTTGTAGTACTGCGTCAGCACCTCCCCCTCGTAAGGCGCGCTGGTCTGTCCGCCACGGGTGCGGAAGATGGGGCCGTAGTCGCCCTTATTGTACACATCGACGGTGATGGCATCGCCGGCATCCTGATCGGAGAGCGTGTAGCTGAATTCGCTGACGGAGGTCTCAGTGTCCTCGTAGTCCCAGTTCTTGCCGCCACCGGTCTGTGTGGTGGTCTGCACAAAGACACCCACTTCGTTGATGGCCAAACCGGCGTTGTTGCCCAAGATGAGCTTGGACACTACGGTGTTCTCGTAGGAAGAACCCGTGCCGTTCTCGTTGGTCTGGGTCTTGGTGATGGTCGTGCCCGCATCGAACGAGTAGTTCTGCTCAAGACAGGTGGCGCGGTCTTCGTAGGCCTCTACCTTCTCCCGCTCGTTGAAGGCCAGAATGGCCTCCCAGTTGGAAATCTGGGTGTTGCACCACATCACGGAGTCGTTGTATCCATTTTCCGTGTTGTCAGGCACTCCTTCCACTACAGGCAGCACCATCTTGTAGGACGGGCCGGAGGACGAAGGCTCGTCGGTGGCATTGGGCCAAATGCTCGTGTCGTTGTTGTCGCTGCCGAACCTCTCATCGTCTTCAGAGAGCTGTGTCAGATACTGCGGAACACTGGTGGAGCTGGTGTTTATCGCCGTTGTGTCAGGCACGTACTTGAGCAGACTGTTGCGCATGTCACGAAGGTTGGGAAGCAGTACGTTCTCGATGTGCCAGGCCGTGTAGTTGAAGCCGGTCTGCATCTGCAGGCCTACGGTCCAGATGTCCCGCAAGCCCAGTTCGGCCGTCTTCTGACCGGAACCGTCGTCCTTGATGTCGAACCCTACCTGGCGGGCCTTGCCATAGATGATGTTGTTGGCTGTGCCGATGAACACGTCACCGCAGGCTCCGTCGTATTCGGGCTGGTCGGAGGTGGATATCTCCTTGGTCACGGTGAGCGTGGTGCTGTATTGGTCGGAACTAACGCCCTGCACGGTCACGTTGACACCAGCAGTGATTTGGTCCTTCGCATCAATCGTGTTAATCAATGCAAATCCAAAAGATCCTGATGATGTTGTCGCCTTAGCGCCAAGGTTGGTCACCGTGGCCACCTCGTTCTCGGAATCCCACACCTTGCCGATGCTCCGGGTGGAAGAGGTGACGCTGCCGGAGGTCCATGTGGAGAAGGAGTTGCTTCCCGGCGGGTCGCGGAGTATCATCTCGACCTTGTCAGGACCGGCCGTCACGAAGTTGCTGCCTGTGGACAGCGAACCGAGGATGACGCCGTTGATGACGCCGTTGTTGGCCGGCCACGTGCCGGTGCTGCCGTCGATGTCGTACGACATCTGAAGCGTGCGCGTGTAGGGACTGGTGATGTTGGGCAAGCCGGCCTTCCACGTGTAGGTGGCGCAGCCCTTCTCGTCGAGCACAAGCTGGTTTTCGTCTATCTCCTCGGCGGTGCCTGCCTTGTCGTCGTTGCCATAGCCGAGCGCATAGACGGCCTGGCCGTCGGAAAGGGCGTTGGCAACAGTGACGGTGAGCCCCTGGAGAGGCACTGTGCTGCGCTGCACGTTGTTGACATCATCGGCGTTCTCATACTGTTCGTACGCCTCGATGTCGAATGTGTACGGGTCGCCGCTCTGGAACACGGGACCGCCGTACTTGTAGGTTACGGAGCCCTGACCGTCGACATCGTACATGCTGACCAACAGGGAGTCGGTGTCGTCGGTCAGAGTGAGTGACTTCACGCCGAAAGCTCCGTCGTTGTTGCCGACCTGCTTCACGGTAAACACGGGAGTGCTGTGGTAGGTCTTGCACAGGCGGTAGTTGCAGGTGTAGGTCTTTACGCTCGCGCTGTCGACCACCAGGGTGTCGGTCACCTCCTTCTTCGGATCGCTCATGTCGATGGCCTCGCTGCCGCTGAAGAATGTCTTGTCGCCATTCACCTGCGTGATGTTGCCCACTGTGTAGGATATGGGCGGCACCATGGCCGAGAACTCGCCGGTGCGGGGATCGGTCTGTATGTAAATCCGGTTGTCGTTGCCGTCGGCGCCACGATAAGAGACGCTCTTGAAGGTCTCTTCGGAGACGGGCGGACAAACCACCGTGCTGTCATTTACTACGAATTGACTGGTAGTGGTGCCCTTCGTTATTGTGTTCAGGCTGTAGATTCCTTCGGCCGTGAGCACCAGCTGCGCCTGTCCGATGTTGTTCTTGCTCTCGCGGAATCCGAGGGGCTTGCTGCCCTCGATGTCACCGCCGACCACACGACCGGAGAAGTTGACAAGGGTGCTGTCGTAGAACGTGAGGTTGGTCACCTCGCTCACGTATTCCAGGGTGTTGTTGACGCCACCCGGGTAGCGACCGTTGGCGGCAAATACATGTCCGTCTTTCTTGACCTCGATGTAGTGCCGGCCGATGGGCACGCTGATTTGGAAATATCCCTGTTCGTCGGTTTCTATCAGCTTGCCGTCACTGCTGCAGACGTCGCCGTCGACATAGAAGTTGCATCCCTGCACGGGGTAGTTGGTGTTCTTGTAGTAAACGTAGCCGCTGACGGGGAACGACGACACGTCGGTGAAGTCGACGCCACTGTGAACGAGCGACGAACCGCTGACATAACGGGTCACGTAAGCCGGCGAGAATTCGTGCACGCCCTTGGTCGGCGTCACGGTGTAGTTGGTGCCGTCGCCGGAGAAAGGCACGCCACGGATGACGAAGTTGCCCATCGCATCGGTGAGCGCGAAAAGACCGAGCTGATTGTCGGCGGGAACATCGGTGGAGAGACTCGTGTTGGCAGGGTCGATGACACCATGATTGCTGTTGGTCACACCACTGGTCTTGGAGTAATCGTAGGCCGTGGTGGGATTGCTGATGCCTTCGTCGACAGGCCAGTAGATGAGCAGCCCGTCTTCGGTGCCGCTAAGCGTGTGGTTGTAGTTCTTCAGGATCTCCTCTTTGGTGAGCACCTTGGTAAACACGCGCATCTCGTCGATGTAGCAGCTGATGAACTGACCCTGCCCAGCATAGTCGGACCCCATGCTGACGCCGGAAGTCGTGCTGTAGTTGCGCGTGCTGAGCGTGCCGGTCCAGGTGTTCATATTGCCCTGTTCGTCAATGACATAGATGGTCGGCACACCCGCTGCCGTCATCGTAATGGTGACATGCGAGAACGATGTGGTGGGAATCTTAAGATTGGTGACATCGGACCTGCCCAGCAGTTTCAGTTTATAGGAGCCATCGGTTTGCTTCTTCAGCCGCAACTGCAATGTGCCGCCGACATCGCAGATGACGGCTTCGTCAAGTGTCGTCGCCTCGGGCTTGATATAGAACTGCAGGGAATAGGGCTGGTTCTTGAACTTGGCTATCACCTGATCACTGAAATCCTTGGTGCGCACTCCGCCCTTGTTGCTTGTGACATGCAGGGAATAGAACTGCCGTTTGGCCCCTTCTTCGTCGCTGAACTTCAAGTCGACGCGGGTGTCGGCCACAGCCGTTCCCGTACCGTAAGAGACGCGGCCGGAGATGATGCCCGTGGAACGGCAGAAGCCGTCGTCGGTCAAGACGGACGAATAGCCGTTCTCGACCTGATACTCGTAGTATTTGCCCGGAAGCGCCGTGTTGTCTTCGTAGTAATAGGCAGTGGAAGTGCCCGATGTCTTGTAGATGGTGGACCAGGTGTCGATGCCCTTCTCCCTGCGCTGCACGTTATAGACCGTAGCTGTGGTGCCCACCTGGTCGGCCTCCCACGTCAGCTTGACAAGCCCATTGTAGTCGCCCTTGGTGGCAGTGAATTTCGTCACCGTCGACAGGGAGTTGATGCTGCCTTTTGCATAGCCGCTTTCGACCGTGAAATCGTTCAACGCCGAGACGGTGGCCTTTACCTTATAATAATAGGTAGTGCCGGCCGCAACGTTCGACTCGGGGTCGGTGTAGGTGTTGGCGGTCACTTCGGCTATGGATTTCCAACCCGACGGCACACCATTGGATACGGTTGTCGTGCGGTAGACGGCGAATTTGGTCGTGCCCGTCTGGGTCGCCTCGGAATTCCACGTCAGCGTTATGGTCCTGGCATTGCCCGTGACCTTGAAATCGCTGATGTTGAACGAACGCGATATGGTCGTGGCCTTGCTCTTCGTGAGTCGCTCTGACCGTTCGCCATCGGTGGGGATGAACGCCACTTCGTAAGTGTATTCCTTGTCATACACCAGCTTGCTGTCGGTATCCTCGTACGAGGTCTTGTCGTAGTCAAGGTCGTTGGTGTTAATCTGGAGGCTTGAAGAGGCACCCGATGCAGTCAGATACCTGTAGATTCTCCATTTGCCCGCGGTGCACTTGGTGTAGTTGGTAGTCTCGTCGGGTGCCCACGACACGACGACCTTCTTGTTCCACTTGTCGGCGGAAAGGGACACATACTTCGGACGGATGAATTCACGCAGGACGGTATAGGTGTTCCACCGGTATACCTGAACGTTGTTCACCTTCTTGCTGTCCTTCTCGGGCCAATCGCTTGAGGTGGAAAGGGTCGTGGAGCGCTGGAAATAAAACAGGTGGTTGCCATAATTCGTGTCGCTCAAGTCGTTGTAGTTGGCCGTAACACTAAAGGCCGTTGCTCCTGCATTGTAGGCCGTGCTCGTCAGAACGCCGTAGTTTTTGGAAGCGTCGGACTTCGCCGTGCTCACCGTCGTGGCGTAACTGGCATTCAACGTACCGTCAATCTGTATGGTCTTGCCGCCTGTACGCTTGGCCGAAAGTCCCGTGTCGGGGAAAAGCGTGTTGAATTTGCTGGCCGAATAGGTATAGTCGAAGGAGATTGTCTTGGCCGTATACTTCCCGGCGTCGGCACTCGTGCCCCAATATCCTACCAATTTCACTGTATGGGTAGAGCCTGACGCTACCTTGTCGATATGCACGGCGATACCCACGCGGACGTAGGTGTCACCATTTTCCTGGGTCCATCCCTGCGGGTCATAAAACCTCACGGTATAAGTGATGCCGTTACTGCTGGCCTGATAGGTCCCTTTCCACCAGCTGTCGTTATTGGCTTTTTCGTTATTAAGGTTGCCCATACTATACCATATAAGCTCCTCATACAGACTGCCGACATAGACGTCGTCCACATAGATGGAAGGTCCTTCGGTCTTTCCTTTTGCACTGGTGTCTACCCATTTTTGGCCTGTGGAAGTATCCACTATGGTTACCCATTCTATATGCCACGGTTGTGCCACCGTCGGTTCGTGCTTCGCGGCAATCCAAAACGGATCTGTCGCCATCACCCTTACAGGCGAGACGAACAACGAGATCACAAACAAAAGCGATGCGACATGTCGCCACGTCTGCCACTTGTCACGTCTTGCCCCATCGGGAGCGGGATGTAATCCACTGAGGTGAAATTCGGTCTTCATAATATTTAAGTTTAGTAGTATAAATTCGGGAATAAGAATGTCGGGTCTGTGCGTCGGTTTTCAATGCGCGCTGTGGAAAGTCACAAAATAAGCGAGGAAGTCAGGTTGTTTCTGTGACCAAAGATAAAGCAAATATTTAATACAAAAACATTTTTGTGCGGAAAAATGACGGAGATAGCGTATTTTTTGATGTAAACGGGAGGTTTTGTCTCCCACAGAACATAAATGTGTTATGTTTTGCGTTTTGGGTTGGCGCTGTGAATCGGGGTTTAGACGAAC